>JAYPXF010000091.1:0-10727 GCA_038154405.1 Verrucomicrobiales bacterium
GAAGAACAGCAGGAAGATCGGCACCGTCAGCAGGTTGACCGTCTTGTTGGTCACCGCCATGAAATTTCCGGGGATGTATTTGATCACCAGGCTCAGACACACGACCGTCAGTCCAATCCCGATCGCCAACTTGCGTGCGAACTGAACGTGCTTCTCGTCCGATTCCGGCTTCTTTCCAAAACGAGGAAGGATGTCCGTCACGGTGACCGCCGTGATGGAATTCACCCCGGAGTCGATGCTGGACATTGCCGCGGCAAACAGGCCTGACACCACCAATCCGGTAATCACCGGGGGCAGATGAAAAGCGATGAATTGTGGAAAGATCTTGTCCGCGTTGTCGGCCAGCGTCATTCCGTTGCGCAACTCGTCAGGATTTGCCTGGAAGTATCCCAAGAGCGAAACACCAACCAATCCCAGCGTTGCCCCCACGATGAAGGCCACCACCAACTGCATGCCGATCGCCTTTCGCGCGGCGACCGCGTCCTCGGTTGCCATGAACCTTTGGACGGAGACCTGATCACCGGCCGATGTACATGTAGTCCACAAGAACACCGACAGAACAGATCCAACCACGGTTATCCGTGTCGAAGGGTCGAAACTGAAGATCGGTTGATCATCCCAGATATGCCCCTGCCATTCCGTGGGAAACCAGGCGAAGCCACCCATCTTGAAGGTCACCGTTCCGATCACCAACACGGCGCCCCCATAAAGCAGGATGGTCTGCATGAGATCGGTCACCACCACTGCCCGCAAGCCACCCAGTGAGGTATAAGTGATGGCAAAGAATCCCGTGACGAAGACGATCACCGGTACCGCCCATGCCTTGTCCTCCACTCCGATCATGATGGCGATAGCGCTGGCCGTGAGGTAGACGAGCAACGACATCCATACGAGTCGCAGCATGAGAAACATCGTCACCCCCAGCATCCGAGTACTGACACCCAACTTGCGCTCCAGGAGTTCGTAGGCACTCGTCACCCGCTGCCGCATGTAGACCGGCAGAATCACGAATCCGAGCACCATGAATACAAACGGATAAGCGATGTAATTGGTGAGATACATCGGCCCCTTCCCCAGCACCTCGCCGGGAATGGCCAGGTAGGATATCGAACTCAAGAGTGTGGCAAACAGCGAAACCCCGATCAGCCACGGATTCATCCGGCCCGATCCGACAAAATATTCGGTGGTGTTCTTCTGTTTCCGACCGAAATGCCATCCCAGAAAGATCGTCGAGGAGGCGTACAAAAAGACAATGATCCAATCAATCGGCTGCATGGGCGATGGCGGATGTTGCGAGCCCTCCAGGGAGCTGTCGAGCCGTTTTACATTTCACCCGGCACCGTCGTGGAAAACCTGATTTCCATCAACCGGGCATGCTCCGCGCCGTTCGTCGCCAAGACCTTTAGCCGCAATCTCCTCGTTGGGATGGCGCCAAATTCATGTCGGCGCAGCCGCTGGTAGTTCCCCTCGATGCGAAGCACCGGGCTCCACTGCCCCTCATCGTCTACTTCAATCAGATAGTCACGAACCGTTTCGGGCTGAGGTTCTCCCCATTTCATTCGGGCGGTGTAGCCGTCGTGGTGGCTGAGCGTGAGATGCCGATGCAGGCCGGTGTCGAATACCAATTGTACCAGCCGGATCTCGACGGGTTCGTCCCACTCGAACTGAATCCATGCTGGCAGTTCCTCCGCCATCCAGCGGTGCGAGCCCGGAATCGCCCTTGCGGGAGGGGCCCCTTTGTCCCCATGGACGCTTCTGGTCTGTCCTGACCGCAACAGGTCCGGATCACCACCTGACGAAGTCACCCGCGCCTTGGCGACCAGTTCACAGACGCTTCGTCGCCCGATTAGAAAAGCATCATCGCGCAACAACCGTTCCTGGATGCGTGACAGGTCATATTCTCCTTTCGCTCGCAGCGCGGCAACGGTCCCTACGCCCTGCCCAATCACCGCGCAGGTCGCCATCACGCGAGTGGAGGAAAAGGCGACATGGGTGGCCGAAATATTGCGACCCGCGAACATGAGGTTTCTGATGTCGCGCGCTTCGCAGCAACGCAATGGGATGTCGTAGAGATGCGGCACAGGATGTTGCACGCATGGCTCCTTTTCCGGCGCGGCGACGCCTTCCGGAGGATGAAGATCGAGAGACCAGCCACCGTAGCCGATCGCGTCTTCAAATTCCCGTGACTCGAGAATGTCTTTTTCGGTCAGAACATGCTTGCCGATGAATCGACGGCTCTCTCGTTTGCCAGGCAGAAAGCCAATCCAATCCAGCGCCCAGTTGTCGGCCTGGAACCTGTCTTTTCCCGGACCGTTCTTGATGTGATTCCAGATTCCCAAGGTGACGGCCAACAGTTCGTCGCGAATCTGTTCGTTGTCCTTGATGGTATCCAACGTACCGCCCCACTCGGCCCACCAGTAGCCATATTCGTGGGTCGGTTCCTCTTCGCCGGGGTTCGCATAAAGCCGAAGGCGTAAATCTTCCGCGGAAAACTCCCGCGCCCAATCCGGCGCCACAAACAGCATTGGCCGGTCGTGCTTGCGCGCCTGAAGAAGAATCGTGGATCCCAGCCGATGGGGATCCGCCATGTCCAATGCCAGCGATTCGCCAAACTGTTCGCGGGATTCCCGTCCCTCCATGAAGGCTGCTCCGGCTTCAACTCCCAGCCGACCATCACCGGTGCAATCGACAAAGATTTTCGCTTTGATGCGAAACCGATCTTCCGTGCTCTGCCGGTCCGCAATGGCGGCATCGATTCGATCTTCAGACTTCTCCACGGCAAGCAAGGTGGTGTTCAGCAGCAAAGTCAGATTCGGTTCCGCTCGACATTTTTCATAGAGTATCAGGTCAAACATCGAAGCCGACCGCTGCGGATTACGAACGCAGTTCTCCAGGCGGATTTCCTCAATGATGCCCCCTTCCCGAGCTTCGGTGACCAATTCCTCTCCGCGATCGAAACAGCCGGTGCCATTCGCACCAACGATGTGCATCCGCACCTCGCTCGACGCATTGCCACCCAGCACGGGCCGATTGTGACAAAGGACCACCCGCGCCCCGCAACGGGCCGCCGCCAACGCGCACGGCACGCCGGCCGCACCGCCACCGGCAACCAGGACGTCGCATTCCAATTCGTGAATCTCAAGCGGCATGGAAATGTGGATTGCCACAAGGCCTGTTCAGAGGGATACCCGTGGCTGTCTTGCGGCTGATACTGGCATTCACCTTCCTTGCACTCAACCTTCCCGCCGCCTCCAATCCGCTCGACCAGCGACCGCAACCGTGGAGGCGACTGGAGCGACCTATTCTCTCTGCGCGCAACACGAAAGAATCCTGGTGCAAGGTCGTGCTCTACAGCCCGCACGTCATTCACGCAAACGGGAAGTTTCACATGTGGTATGTCGGCACGTCTACCGGTTCACGATCACCGGACAAGGCTTTCGGATACGCTACTTCGCCTAACGGCATCGATTGGACGCCTCATCCCGGCAATCCAATCCTCACCGGCACGGACGTCCCTTACGGCAACCATCTGCAAACACCTTTCGTCATGTTCGACGAAGGCATCTTCAAGATGTGGTTCGTCATCGTTCCCGGCAAAGAACACAACCACCAGATCCTCGGCTACGCCACCAGCCAGGACGGCAAACAGTGGACGGTCCACCCGAAACCGATCGCCCCATCCGCCCGTGGCCCGGTCATAATCAAGGAGGGACCTAAACATTACCGCATGTGGGCCAATTCAGTGCCCGATCCCGGCTCTGACACACCCGGCAGTCTCTTCGCCAACATTTTCCAATTCACATCAGGCGATGGACTCAATTGGCAGCGCGACCATCAAGTGAACCTCATTCCAACCGGTCGACTGAAGTCCTGCGTCTACCCTTGGGTCAGCCACATCGGGAACCGGTATTACCTGTGGAACGGCGGACACATCGACGGCGGCATGTTCGAACTCGTCTGCGCCACCTCGAAGGACGGCACCAACTGGGATCTGTCGGACACCCGAGCAGCCTTCCCGGCCCGTGAAGGCAAGACCGCGTTCGACAGCCGCTACACCTCCACCCCCTGTGTCCTGCAACACGAAGGCAAGCTGTATCTCTGTTATTCCGCCCGCGACTGGAACCGCGAATACATCGGCGCCGACGGCAAGAAACGCAGAGACGGCTCCAGCCCCTATTCCCACATCGGCGTCGCGATTCTCAGTTATTGACACGGCTACGATCTCTGTAACGATTTCCGTCATCGCGCATACGAAGCCGACCAACATGATGAAGCGCAACCGACTGAACGGCCGTTGGCTTTGCATTGGTATTGGTGACGTACAGAAACTTCACGCTCCGCCAATCGCCGAACAGGGAATCTGAATCAACTTACAACCGATTTTTGAGAAACCCTGTTTGCTTCCGGCAGACAGGGTTTTTCGCTCTTGGAGAACCCGATGAACACCACCGCCCCCCCCGAACTGATGACGAGCCTCAGGGCCCTGCCCAAGGCCGCGTGGTTCGTATTCGCCGGCACCTTCATCAACCGGATGGGCTCACTCGTGATGCCCTTCGTCACCCTCTACCTGACCCGTCACGATTTCACGATCGATCAGGCCGGCTGGGCGCTGCTGTCATATGGTGTGGGAAATCTGGTCGCCACCTTGTTGGGCGGACATCTCGCGGACTCCATCGGCCGACGCAATACGATGCTATTCTCGTTGTTCTCAACGACCGTCGTAATGTGTCTTATTCCGCACGCGGAGACCATCCGCACGATCTACACCCTCATGTTTTTCACCGGCGTGACCGGGGAGATGTATCGGCCGGCGGTCAACGCCCTCATCGCCGACATCGTTCCGGAAGAGCATCGTCTGGCCGCCTACGCCGCGAATCGGACAGCGTTGAACGCGGGTTTCGCCTTCGGTCCGTCGTTGGGAGGATTCCTCGCCGTGTATTCGTGGGATCTGATCTTCTACGCCGACGCATTAACGACCGGCCTGTATGCGCTCATCGCCTTGTACGCATTGCCCCACGGGCGGCGCTCCGACGGTTCGGCCAACGGCACGCGCAGCATCTGGCGGGAGATCATGAACAACGTCCCGTTCCTGCTCTTCGCGTTGTCCTCCTTTCTCGTAGGAGTTACGTTCATGCAGATCAACTCCACCTACAGCCTGCAGATTGTGAACGCGGGATTCGATCCCTGGGTGTTCGGAGTGTTCACCTCGTTCAACGGCCTGCTGGTCGTGTGCATCGAACTGCCCCTCGTGTCCATCACCCGTCGCTATTCACCGAAGGTGGTCATTGTCGTGGGTTACGCCCTGATCGGAATCGGCATGGCACTCGCCGTCGGTTCGAAAACGATCCCGCACTTCTTCGTGGTCATGGTGGTGTTCACCCTCGGGGAAATCATCAGCATGCCGATGATCCCCACCCTGCTCGCCCGAATCGCCCCGGAAGATTCGCGCGGGAGATACATGGGCGTCTTCGGCCTGACCTGGGCTTTCGCGCTGGTGATCGGTCCCAAATCCGGTCTCGTGGTCTACGCGATCAATCCTGACCTGTGGTGGTACATCTGTGGCGCCATCGGCATCCTCGCTGCAGTATTGATGACCATCTGTCCACTGGCCCACCGATCCGATGATGGAGAAAAAAAATCGTAGCATATGCTATAACCTAATCATGCCAGTAGTGCAGTCCGCGAAGTTCGTTTCTCTTTGTCACAAACAATGAGAGAGTCGGCCCACAACCATGATCGATCAGCTCAACCAGACTCACGGCTCCGAATCCATCTCTTTCAGCAACGGTCAGGGTGGATTGCCCAAGGCGGACATTCGCAATGACTTGGGCAGTGCGGAAATCTACCTGCACGGAGCGCATGTGACGGCGTTTCAGCCGAACGGCCAAGAGCCGGTGTTATGGATGAGCGGGATCGCGGACTTCGAGCCGCCCAAACCGATCCGTGGTGGCATCCCGATCTGCTGGCCGTGGTTTGGCCCGCATCCGCTTGAAGTTGCAAAACCGGCCCACGGCTTCGTGCGCAATCGCGAATGGAAGGTGGAATCGACGACAGAGAACCCTGACGGAACCTCAACGATCGTCCTCTCCACCACGGACGACGAATCTTCCCACAAGCTATGGGACTTCCCCTTCGCCTTGGAACTGACGCTGACAGTCGGCACCGAACTGAAGCTTGCGCTCAACTGCAGGAATTCGGGTGCGCGTCCCATCGTGGTCGCGACCGCATTGCATACGTATTTCGCGATCAAGAGCATAGACGACATCTCGATCAGCGGCCTGAATGGTCGGCAGTACCACGATCAACTTGAATCCATGGCAACCAAAGTCCAGGTGGGCGACATCTCGATCGGGGAAGAAGTGGACCGTATCTACATCGACACTGAGGACACCTGCGTGATCGATGATCCCGGTATGGGCCGCAAGATCCGGGTTGCCAAGGAAGGCAGCAACTCGACAGTGGTGTGGAATCCGTGGATCGCCAAAGCCGGACGTATGGCTGACTACCCGAACGAGGGATATAAGGCCATGGTTTGTATCGAGACGACCAATGCGGCCAAGGATGCCCGTCGGATTGATCCGGGTGACGTGCACACGATTTCCCAGACTGTATCGGTGGAATAGGCTGCTCTTGAAACTTCCGCGCGAGCGCCGCAGCAACGACTGGGAGACAGATTCTTCGGACGCAACAGGTCAGGCGGACTTCATCAGGTGCCAGGTGAAGCCTTCGGCAACGAGATATTCGAAGGCCGCTTTGGCCTCATCCGTCACGTCCTGTTCGATCTGGAAACCCAACGCAGGATATTTCATCACCCGCTGGAAATCACCGACCATGATACCGATCACCTTTTCCATCAGGATCTCCTCCGTGCAGTAGTCGTCGAAGGACAGTCGAGGTGAGGTGACGTGGAGTTCCATCTCCGGCCATTGCTTGCGGATCGTCGCGTAAGTACGGCGTTCCATGTAGGGCTTCTGGACGGCAACCACCGACTTCACCGCAATGTCCAATTCCCGCAGGAGGCGTTGCGTGCAGATCACGTTTTCACCGCAGTTGGTGGATTGGCTTTCGCGAAGAATGGCCGAGTCGGTGACGCCTAGTTCGAGCGCGCGTTCCGCAAACAGATCCGCCTCTGGCTTCTCAAAGACACCGTCGGTGAAATTGCCAAAACCACCGGAAAAGATGATTCTGGGCGCGAGTTTCTGCTCAAACAGCTCAACCGCCCGATCCGCAACGCGAAGGTCATGACTGCACAATACCCAGATCGCATCCGCTGGTTGCAGATCGTGATGGACGTGGTGATAGTCCCAGATGATCTGGGCGGCATCGTGAACGGATTGATTCATATCTTGCCGGCGGCCTTCATTTCCCGTGTCAGTTTTTCCTGATAAGCCGCGCGCCGTTCGTCATCGATCCGGGCGCTTTGACCGAAGTAAACGAAGCCCATGGCCCGCCGCGATCGAGTGGTGGAGTGGTTGCCATCAGCCCGATGAATCGTAAGTGCATGGTGAACCAACAGGTCACCGGGCTCAGCCGGCATCATCACCTCGGCCGTCCGCTCGGTCTCTCGGTAATCCGAAATCCCCTGCGAGAAACCAAGTGTGTCCGTACGGTCATGCGGACGCATGCCCTGCCGGTGCGATCCCGGGACGTAGCGGACACAACCGTTTTCCTCATTCACCTTTTCCAGGGCCAGCCACATCGTCACCGCCACGCAGGGTGTCAGCATGAAATAGAACCCATCCTGATGAACGGGCGTCGGTTTTCCAACACCGGCCGGCTTGTTGAAGTACTGCAGGTTCTGCGCCACCGCCCGGTCTAGCATGAGCAGCGTCGCCAACTCCTCGAACCGGCTACCGACAGTAAGCTGACCAAAGTAAGGATCATAAGTATGCAGGTTCTGCAATTGCTTCAACGTCTCCGGACGGGATTTGTCTTCGTAGAAGACGTGTTGCTGTGGGAGATCGGGAACGCGTTCGGCGATGAAGCGATCGAGATTATCTTTCGCCTCCGCGACCTGTTGCGCAGATAGGAATCCCGGCAGACGTACGAAACCGTCCGTCTCAAATCGCGCCAACAATTCCTGTGATTCCACGTCGGTCATCGCGCGTGTTGATCCAATTCCTCGCCCTTGAAGCGAACGCTCAGAATGTAAGGTTGTTCACCCTTGTCCCAATGTCCGTAGGTGGTCGTAACCACTGTTCCGTCCGGCAACACTTCCACACCAGGATAAGTGCAGTCGGCATTCTTGTGATTGTCCTTGAAGCGAATGCGATACTGCCCCGCGGAACCCTTCACCAAATCTTCATACCGGCCGATCCAGCCAGCCCAATCACCGGCGGTTGGTGAGGTCCACGTCTTCGGCGTGTTGTCACGGAAGGTCAGGAACAGTCGCCCGTCGGGCAGATACTTGCCGGTGTGACGATCGCCGGTGAGTTCATTGGGCAATTCTCGCGGCTCACTCCAGGTCCTGCCTTCATCGTTGGAAAAAATGATCTGCGAATTCTTCACCCGCCGGTTTTCACGCAACAAGACGGCCAGCTGTTTGCCGTTTGGGGATCGCACGATACCGGGCTCACAAAGATGCACCTCGGTGCTTTCGAACACCACTTCGGGAAACGACCACGTCAGCCCACCGTCTTTCGAAAAGGTCTTGAACAGTTTGAAGCGAACCGGTCGCTCGCGTATGCCGTTCTCGGTCAAGAACCGTCCATCGTCGTGAAACAAGGCCATGTAGTGCCCGGCGCCGGTCTTCAGTTTCTCCAGGCAGCCCATCACCACGATGCCGCCCCAGTCGCCGACCTTCTTCAATTCACTCCACGTCGCCCCATCGTCCTCGGTCGCCGCGAGCCGGGCGGGATATAGACCGCTCCACATGATGATGCGCGTCTTCCCCGCGGCATCGATCACCCGATGCAAGGTCGGAACTTCCTTGGACGTCGCCCAGCTGGTCGGCGTGGGCAATCGATCACTCCACGTCAGTCCACCGTCCGTGCTGCGCTTGTAGACGATCGGTCCGCGACCATGACCTTTCGGATACACGCACAAGATTGTTTTTCCATCTTCAAGCAGACAGGTGGTCGGGTGGCCGAGGTATTGCCCCTGCTCGCGATCCACGACGACCTGCCGTTGAGATTCCCCGTCCAGATCGATCAGGGGCACGTCAAACGTCACCAACTGCGGTTCCACTGGTTTGGGTGCCGACGTGACATTGCCCACAATGCTGAATCGCTCCACCTGCAGCTTCGCCCGCCACGGTCGAAAGCCGAACTTCGAATACTCTCGATCCCCGTCGTTCTCGCTGACGATCTTGCGACCGTTGATCAGGAAGAGCAGTTCGCCGTCTTTGCGAATGACCTCAAAGTCGATCCAAGATTCCCGCTCGAAGAACTCCGTTGACGGCTTCAACAGCTTCAGGCCGCCAAACACATCGCCGTTCACAAACACGGTCTCGCTCGCGCCCTCAAAGCCGAAGTGGCTGCCAGCCAAAAAGAATGAGGCCGCGCTCTTCTTCTGTTTGAGGATCCGCAATCGGGCCACGACGTGAAAATCGCCACGTCCGATCTTGTGCGCAGCGAGCAGATGTTCAGTTTTTCCCTCACCTGTCAGGAAGCCATCCTCTTTCTTCCAACTCGTGAAGGCGTCGATCGCTTCGCCATTCCTGACGATCGTGCGCTTGTGAATTGGCGCAGCCGATGAGATACCAGTCGCGTACGAGCACGCGGCGGCAATCAACCAGATGATGACACGATAATTCATGGAGTGCGTCGAAGATGAGGTTGCAGCCCGACGACTGCCAGCACATTTGCCGTCCACCCGCAAGTTGCACAGAATGGAGGGAATCGCCCCCCTCAGCAATGTCAAGCGCAACCCGGCATCAACGGAGCGATGCTCTCCAGCATTCGTCGCGTCGGACGCCGGGTGAGCTCTGACACAAACCCCGCCACTTCCTTCGCCTGCGCTTTCGAGAGGGTCTGCGCCACAGCGTGCATGAGTCGCCCGCCGGTGTCATCCGGTCGCCCGCCGCGAACGGACTGCCGGAACTTGTCCAACTGCGTCTCAACATACCAATACGGCAGCGCGGCAATGGACGGAGTCTTCAGATCCGTCCGACCTTCGCCGTTGGCGCCGTGGCAGTTCCCACAGATCGATGCGAAAGTCGCTTGGCCAGCTCTCGACTTCGACGCGGTTGGCGGTCGCCGATCTTCACCCGCACGCAACGCCGTAAACACAACCAGGCTCAGACCGGACAAAAGCGCAATTCGCACAGAATTCATCATCGCCAGCTTGGACCGACTGCGATTGCACACCGATTCAATTCCCAACCGGATCGGGCAAAAATGGACATACCGAGGACAATATCGGAAAAGGACATGCACTCCCCTTGGCGTCAAATATGGAGTTGATGGACCTTGGCTCCTCAAGAGCGACTGACACAAGTGCGATGCGATGCCCTGCACCTTGGGCGTCCGTCGCATTTGCATTCCTGCTGACCAACCTGTGTCTCACCGCCGCACCGAGAACGGCCCCCGAGGCAATTCGTAAGGCTATCGAAAAGTCACTGCCGTTGATTCAGTCCAGTGTCGACTTTTCACTGTTGCAACGCCGCTGCTTCACCTGCCACCACAGCACCTATCCGATAATCACCGTCAATGCGGCCTGGCAACGGGGGTTCAAAATCGACGACGCGGTGATCACCGCCCAACTCAAACGTACGCATCGGGAACTAA
>JAYPXF010000091.1:10878-23069 GCA_038154405.1 Verrucomicrobiales bacterium
TTCACAGACGGACGCTTTCCAACCGGTCAGGGCGACGCCCTCGGCAACTCCATGTGGCTGCTCAAGGAACTTGGTTGGCAGGAAGACCAGACAACTCGTGAAACCGTCCGTTTCCTGCTTGATCACGACCGTGAATCGGACGGTTGGGAACCAAGTGCAGATCGGCCTCCGACCGTCGGCAGCAAATTCACGACGACGTTTGTGGTCCTGCAGTCAATCAGCGGTTACCCGCACCCGGATCTGACACGGGAGACCCGCGCACGGCGCAGATCGGCCGTTGAGTGGCTCGACAAGACGCCCAGTTTCGACAATGAGGACATGGTGTACCGACTCCGCGCCCTACATCTGATGAAATCCGGAGAGTTCCAGAAGGAAGCGGAGAAGCTCCTGCTTTCACAACGTGAAGACGGTGGCTGGGCGCAGTTGCCCCAGTTGAACAGCGACGTCTATGCCACCGGCACGGCCTTGGCGGCCCTGATTGACACCGGTGCAATCAAGGCGAATTCCAGAGTTTATCAGCGCGGAATCACATTTCTGCTCCAGAGCCAGAAACCGGACGGATCCTGGTTCGTTCAGTCGCGAGTCCTGCCGCGACGGCCATTCTACCAGTCCCTGTTTCCCCACAAACGCAACCAGTTCATTTCCATATCCGCCAGTTCGTGGGCGACCTATGTGCTGCTTCAGAACTTCCCCCTGCTGCAGGAAAACGCAGGAAAAACCTATCTTGAGCGCCATCCCGAGACTTCCGTGAAAATCGCCGTCAACCGGTGATTCATTGACCGCATGCCCAGTTTTGGGGTAGGATTCGGACTTTTCCGCTCAATTCCATCAACGGAAGTTTCCATCATGGGTCAATCCATACCTGATATTCCCGCCGACAAACTCGCCCTCTACGAGAAACTTGTTGCCACCCGTCCCGACATCGAACGCAAGGGCGCCGCCATGCCCTACACTTCGATCAACGGAAACATGTTCAGCTTCCTGATGTCCGACGGCACCATGGCGCTCCGCCTGTCGGAGGACGGCCGCAACATCTTCATCAACAAATACAAGAGCCGGCTCGCCGAGCAACATGGCAGGATGATGAAGGAATACGTCGTCGTACCCGCATCCCTGCTCAAGAAGACGGCTGAACTGAAGAAGGCGTTTGACGCCGCGATCGTCTATGTCGCTTCACTGAAGGCCAAGCCGACCGCCCGCAAAAAGGCGGCCGCCAAAAAGGTCGCTGCTCCGAAAAAGAAGGCCGCCGCCAAGAAGAAGGCAATCAGCAAGGTGACACCCGCTCCCAAGAAAAAAGCCGCTGTCAAGAAGAAGGCGCCGGCGAAAAAGAAGGCTGCCCCAAAGAAGAAAGTGGCAACCAAGAAGAAGTCGGCCAAGCGCAAATAGCCGATCCTGCCTTCAGCGTCACTCGAGTCCGCAAACCGTCCGGTGCCGTTTCGAACTTCGGCACTGATGCAAGACGTCTCCAGCTACCACTCAGGTCGCTCGCGTTTTGCGTCGACCGCGAAATGGGGAAGATACATCGGCGACGACCCCAGCATCACTGCGTCGGCACCCGCGTCAAAGAAATCTGCCATGTCCGATTTTCGCGACACTCCTCCCACCGCCAAGATCTCCAGATTGAGATCATGTTCCGCCACCGCACCCCGCGCTGCTTCAACACTCGCCACCGACGGATCATGAATCGCGCGTCCCAGGACACCCGCATTCACGAATCCCTCACCAAACACCGGTTTCCCATCACGATGTAAGACGGGCCGACTGATCCCGTTGACCAGGGTGATTCCGTCAACCAACCCGTTCAGTGAGCGGAGAAATGCCGACTGTTGATCCGCCTCGGGAAAGTGGCCGATCTTGAGCAGCAACGGAGTCGCTTCCATCGCTCGGCGAATCACCCGCGCTATATCCCTGCTCAATTCGATGTCGCGATAGATCGTCCCTTCTGACGTGCAGACATTGGGGCACGAGAAGTTTGCCTCCACAATATCGGCGCCGGCTTCCACGGCCCACTTCGCACAATTCGCAAAATCCACCGCCACTTCTTCCGGAGAAGTCCCCGCTTCCGGAGTGGCCACCACCGACACGATCAGCACCTGGCCATTGCTCAG
Source organism: Verrucomicrobiales bacterium (assembly GCA_038154405.1). Taxonomy (GTDB): domain Bacteria; phylum Verrucomicrobiota; class Verrucomicrobiia; order Limisphaerales; family JAYPXF01. The sequence goes on from JAYPXF010000091.1 coordinate 12,987, forward strand.
GCAAGCCTTTGCCCGGGAAACGTCCGCCCGCCAGACATCCGGATCCATGGAAGGCATGCCAAAACAGACCGCGGAACTGATCTCACCAGGATCCGAAGACGGATGCTCAGTCGCGTACACCGGGCCTTCGGAATTCCCGTCATCCTCCACAAAAACCCAGTTCGGCAGGTCATAACAGGGCCGATACGCCGAACGGACGGTCTTGTAGGTGAGAATGTCAAATCCGCGCCGGGCGTAACCTTCGATCCATTTGCTGTTCAGCAACAGGCCGGCCGCGATGCCGATCCGGCTCCGCACCTTGAATCCCAGGAAATCCTTCAACGGCGTGTCCGGCATCTCCCGAGCGGGTCCGTCAAACTGCGGTCCGCTTTCGTAGTTCTCCTGATAGGAGCGGCCAATGTCATACGTCCGGATCACTTCCGTATCATTTCATCCCGTCGCCGGAACGCGCAAGCAGCGGCGATGGAAAATGGCGGTACGCGGTTGCCTGACAGCAAAAGCCCGCATGAGCTCGACCTATCGTTGCCCGAATCTCTCGGCATATCAGTCATCCTCGCCGACGTTCATCACATCATGCGGCACGGACTGCGCATTTGATCGATGAGCAGATCCGTCGCCACATTGCTCGCCGCCCGCGCCATCCAGTTCCACAAGGCCTGGTCTCCGACAGTGCCCCGATGTGACGCAACACGCGAAGATAGGTGGCCTGCGTGATTTCTCCAGCCAACGATTCATCTCCCGCCCGCAGCGCACGGCACAGTTCGGGAGTTGAAGCAAAGCTGAAGCGCCCGATGGTCAGGCGCTCAGCGGTGAGTAATTGTAACCGGGCTTCCACCTCGCCTCCGGGCAGGTGAGAGAATTCAGCAATGGGGCCGGTCGTCACTTCTTCGATTTTACGCCAAACTGGATATCCCGCAATCGCTTCTGCAAGTCCCGCGCCTCGGCTTCGGCTTCGGCTTCCGCGCGGGCTCGTTGCAGCTCCTCGATCTCACGTTCGAAGCGATGCTGCTGGAGTTTCATTTTGGTCTCCTGGCTTTCATCGTGGTTCTTCTGGTTTTTCTCCAGCGATTCCAGCAGTTGAGCAACCATGTCCGGAATCTCACTGTTGCCGCGCACCACCAAGACGTTCGTGGATTCGTGCAGCGAAATCTTCGCCTGTTCGGGCTTCTGCCCCGCAGCCGCCAGCACGGCGATGAGGGTTTTCTCGACTTCCTCAAACTTCACGTTTGAGGTCACCCGCCCCACGGCATAAATGCGCGTGATGGGGGTCGGTTTGACGCTGTAACCGGAATCAAACATGTCACCTTCCATTCCACCCTCGCCGCCGAAATCTGAGAGACCCGCTCCGCCGCCCGCTTCGTATCCGCCTCCGGCAAGGGTCGCCTTTTTCCGCAGCTTGCCAATCGTGCCGCCGTCCAACCCGTCGTCCAACCCGCCGCCCAGATCATCGCCCCCCCGGCGTAGCTGTCGCCGTCGGAGACCTTGGTCGCCCGCTTCGATGAACTGTATCCGTAAAGGCCAAGACCGCCTGGTTGAGTCGGCGGTTTCGGTTTAGATATGGATCGCGTACCTGGCATGCCTCCCATGGAACCGAAGGTTGTCGCCGTCGCCCGAGTATAATTGATCCTCGGACGAGGATTGCGGGCATTGATCTGATACCCGATCACATATTCCACCATGTGCCCCTCCACCATCTGACGCTCACTGTAGATCGGTTCCATCTCGCAATCCACCGACGCACACAAGAGTCGCAGCGCGTCGGCTCCAGCCACGTTACGCACCTGCAGATTCGGCACCTGCAGATCCGTCGTCGCAGCTCCGAAGATGACGTTCAATGCGGGCAGATTCATGGCTTCCACCTGTTCTTTAAGACCCGCGACTGCACTTTTCAGCGAACCGGATTGAATTCGCACCAGATCCATCCGGGTAGCGGCCGCCGATTTCGAGTTTTTCGCGGCCGGCGCCCCGCCACCGGCGCCCTGGGAGTGGAGGAAGGTCGGAAATGCAGTTCCCAATGCGAGGCTGCGGAGAATGAGAGAGACGGTTTGCTTCATGAGTGTTCAATTTCTGGATGATTGTCTGGCGGCAAATGCCGGGTTCACTCAGGAATACGACACTCACTTCCGAATCCCACGAAACTTTTCAACCTTCCTTGCTTTTCGCTTCAGCCGGTTCACGCCCGTGGATTTCAGGAATGTAGATGTCCTCGAATTTGAGATCGGAATTCATCGACACACGGATATGGAATCGATTGCCGTGCGCCTCGTGCTGCACCGACCAAGGCGCTTCATCCAAAATCCGATCCTTCACGAACGACACGCTCAACACCACACCCGGAATCTTCGCCAGCTCTTCCATGAAGAGACTGAGCACCTTGGCATCACCCGCGTAATTCATCGTGGTGAACCAGTTGATGAAGCGGCCGCCAACAAATCGGGCATCCTCCCGGTTCAACATCTTCATGATCCGCTCCCGCGTTTCCTTGGAATACTTCGTCAAAAGGGAAATCCCCGGACGCTTCAGCTCACCTGCCAGAGCGAAGACATCGGAGGCGCCAAACAGGAAAGCAAATGCGAGGAAGATGGAAAGAATCGTTGTTTTCATGCCCATTGAGACACTTGCAACCGGAATCCCTTAGCAAATCCCGAGAACACCAGAGCGCTGTGGCTGGTCTCCCGACCGAATCACGGTTTCGAATCCGTTCCATACCAATTCGAGATTGAAACCGGACTGCCTTCCAACTCCAATGCCGGACATGATCCGTGCAACCACTATCGCCGCCTTGCTGCTGTGTCTTTCTCTGACCGCCTCCGCCGCCCGCAAACCGAACATCATCTACATCATGTCCGATGAGCTCGCCTACTACGAGCTGTCGCACATGGGCAATCCCTACATCAAGACACCGACCATCGACCGGTTTGCTGCGGAAGGAATCCGCTTTACCCACGCGTTCGCCGCGGCGCCGGTCTGCGCCCCCTTGCGCTGCAACCTGATGACCGGCAAACACGCGGGGCACGCGTCGGTCCGGGCCAATGATGGCGGGACTCCCCTCCGTGCCGAGGAGCCCACAATCGCCTCCATGCTCCAGGACATCGGCTACGCCACCGGCGGCTTCGGCAAGTGGGGATGCGGCGGCCGCGATTCCACCGGCGTGCCCGAGAAACACGGCTTCGACGTGTTCTTCGGTTACTACGATCAGGTCCACGCCCATTCCTTCTACCCGCCGTATCTCGTCCGCAACAGCGAAGAGGTGAAGCTCGAAGGAAACAAAGGCGGCCGCGCTGGCAACTCGTATTCGCACTACGCGATCATGAACGAGGCCGAGAAATTCATCCGCGCCAACAAGGACCGGCCGTTCTTCTGTTACCTGCCGATCACGCCGCCACACGGCATGTATGACATTCCGAAGGACGACCCGGCATGGAAACTTTACGAAGGAGAAGAATGGATCAGGTCCGGTTCGATCCAACAGGATGTGAAAAACTACGCGGCCATGGTGACCATGGTCGACAACGACCTGAAACGCATTCTCAATCTGCTCCGGGAATTGAAACTCGAAGACCACACCATCGTGTTCTTCACTGGTGACAACGGTGGCCAGGACCGTTTCCGGAGCAAGGAACACCCGCGCGGTTTCTTCCGCCCCAATGTCGATCCACGCACCGGCACTGAATTCCGCGGCGGCAAGGGCAATCTCTACGAAGGTGGATTGCGTATCCCGTTCCTCGTCCGCTGGCCCGGCAAGATCAAGGCCGGTCAGGTGAACGACTTCATGTTCTATCAACCGGACGTCTTGCCCACCCTGGCCCAACTCACCGGCGCAAAAGCTCCCGGGGACATCGACGGTCTTTCCATTTTGCCAACCTTGATTGGTCCCAAGGAGGCCGGTTCACAGCAAAGGTCCCACGAGATGTTCTACTGGGAATTCGGGTCCCAGACCGCCGTCCGCAAAGGCACATGGAAGGCGATTCAACCGAAGAAGAATGGCCCTTGGGAACTCTATGATCTCAACCAGGACATCAGCGAAACCACAAACGTAGCCGCCGAAAACCCGAAATTACTCGCGGAGCTGCAGGCATTTGCCACAGTATCCCACGAACCTGTTCGACCGGGAACCTATTCCGATCTGCAACGCGTGCGACACCAACGTGATCGGTGGGCCAAATACGGCGACACCCGCCCCGCCAGCAAGCGGCGATCCACTCGCGGAGCCAACCGCATCAAGGACAAGAACATCGTTCCAGCCAGGGAACTGAAGTTGATTTCGTTCAGCAGCGAGAACGCCGGCAACGACCGACGCGCGACCTACGCCGTCGACGGCGATCCGGGAACCGTGTGGCATTCGCAGTTCACCCCTTCGACCAGGAAGCCCCCCCACGAACTCACCCTCGACCTCGGCAAGTCGCGTCAGATTCGCGGCTTCTACTATCTTGCACGTCAGGACAATGGCTGGAACGGATCGCTCAAGGACGTTGAGATCTACGTGAGTGACAAGGAGGACGCCTTCGGTGAACCCGTGATCAAGACATCACTGAAGAAAGAGAAGACTGCGCAGAAGATCATCTGCGACAAAGTCAATGGACGCTACGTGCGACTGAAGATTCTCTCCGAAATCAACGGCAAGCCGTGGGCGTCAATTGCGGAGTTTGCGGTGATTGGAAAGTGAATGCTGTGTCGCCCGTGCAGAGCACCCTCATCAATACTTCCCAAACCGAAACCGCTCGATCACCGGCTCATCGCGCGCCTCCACCATGATGCGCTCCAAGCGCTCTGCGATCTTCGGATTCTGCTTCGCGACATCTTTGCTTTCTGCGCGATCATCTTTGAGATTGTAGAGTTCCAACGGCGCCTTGGGGTTCTTCTTCAGGTTCTGCTTCACCGCCTTCCAGTTGCCTTGGCGAACCGCCAGTTGTCCGCCATAGCCGGCAAAGTCCCAGAACACGTAATCGTGCTTCTTCTGCTTCTTGCCCAGCAAGGCCGGAAGATAGCTGATGCCATCCGTGCCCGTGTCCGGTTTCGTCCCGGCGATCTCCGCCAAGGTGGCCATCGCGTCATAGTGCGAACAGATGTGACCACTGACCTGGCCCGCCTTGATCTTGCCCGGCCAACGGGCCAGCAAGGGAACCCGGATACCGCCTTCGTAAACCGACCCCTTCAGACCGCGCAAACCGTCGACACTGTTGAAGAATTCGAAGTCGACCTGTTCTTTCAGGAAAGTCGTTCCATTGTCCGAAGTGAACAGCACGATGGTGTTGTCATCCAGCCTGAGTTCCTTGAGCAAGGTCATCAGCCGACCGACCTGCTTGTCCATGAACGTGATCATCGCCGCGTAGGCCGCTCGCGGTTTGGGGTGCGACAGGTAGCTGCGCCCCTTGTAGGGCGTTTCCTTCCACTGACCCTCATATTGTTTCAATTCATCGTCCGGAACCTGCAACGCGAGGTGCGGAATCACAGTCGGGTAATATACGAAGAACGGCTCATCCTTGTGCTGGCGGATGAACTTCAGCATTTCATCCGCAACGGATTCGGGTCCATAGGTTTCACCGGTCAGGCTGCGGGTGTTGCCCTTGAGCGGACGTTTCTCACGATCATCAACCAGATACTTCGGAAAGAGGTTGTGTGCGTGACGCTGACAATTGAATCCATAGAAACGATCGAATCCCTGGTTGAGCGGATCACCGCTCGAACCCGGCTCACCCAGTCCCCATTTGCCGAACGCGCCGGTAACGTAGCCGGCCTTCTTCAGGACCTCGGCAATGGTGACGTCATCCTTGCGCAAAGGCAGTTGCCCACGATAGCTGTCCCACGTTCCGATCTCATAATTTGTGCGGACATACGAGTGACCGCCATGACGACCGGTCATCAGACTGCACCTCGCGGAAGCACACACCGGCGACGCCGTGTAATGCTGAGTGAAGCGCATTCCTTCCGCAGCCAACTGATCGAGATGCGGCGTCTTTATCAACTTCTGTCCGTAGCTTCCCAATTCCGCATAACCGAGGTCGTCGGCCATGATGTAGACGATGTTCGGCCTCTTCGCGGCGAATGCCGGAACTGCCAGCGCAATGGCGCACAAGGATGTGAAGACAGATTTCAAACGGATCATGCGCGGAAGCAAAACAGCAAACCGTGCGGACTGCAACCATACCCGTAGCGGAACTGGTTCGACTAGGCTCACCACAGGTCCTGAGAGTTTCGTGTCAGGATGATTCGCAGCACGAATCTCTGACGAGATCCGCTACGTCAGCGACCACGTCAGTTCCAGTCCGACGCCTTTGGGCAATGGCACGACCGGACCTGCAGGTGTATCCAGGTCCACACTCTCAGAAAGAGTCTTTTCCAGGACAAACGTCTGCTCAGTCGCCTTGAGTCCGTAGAACGCGGGACCGTTGTCGCAGAGAAATGCTTTGAAGGCACTGAGTCCGTCGTCCGGACCAAGATCTACACCCGCCGCTTCGAAACCCATCGCATACAATTGCGGAGCGCAACCGCCGGTGAAACACCCGGCCGCACAACCACATTCGGTGGCCTTGGTCGTGTGCGGCGCGCTGTCGGTTCCCGCAAAGAACTGAGTCTGCCCCGCCTGCGTCACCGCCACGCGCAAGGCATCGCGATCCTCATCAAACTTCATCACCGGCAGACAAAAGAGGTGATACTTCAATCCTTGGATAAGATGTCCGATCGTGTAGAGCAGGTGCTGCGGCGTGACCGTGGCACCCACGCGATCCCCTGCCTGGATCACGAATTCCGCCGCGTTCTTGGTGGTAATGTGCTCGCACACGATTCGCAGATCGGGATTGGCCTCCAGCACCCGCGGCATGGTTTCCCGGTAGAAAATCGCTTCGGCGTTGCGGTTCGACGCGAAGTAGTCCTCACCCGGCAGTGCGTGTTGTTCCCCGTGAATACAGAGCACAATCCCCTGCTCCGCCATCGCAGCAAGCACGTCCCGCTCCAGCAGTTCGGCCATCGGCAGACCGTGTTCAGAGTTGGTCGTACCGTGCGGCGGATAGTATTTGCAGGCCCGCAACAGGCCACTTTTCGCACCATCTACGATCATTTCCGGCGTGGTGTCGCACGTGAGGTAGAGCGGCACAATCACATCTTCAAACTCATCTGCGCCCGCCGATTTCAAATCGCCAAGGTAATTCTCAATCGTCCACGCGATGTCGTCATTGTCTCCGGTCACGCGCGCCACCGGCGGCTTCGTGTTGGGCATCGCCAGCACGCCGGCACAACCCATGTCGAGGTGGGCCTGAACGTAAGCCGGCATCGCCGGGCCCTGCCGGAAGTGCGTGTGGAGATCGAAGCACTAGGGCAACACAAGTCGCATGCGCTTCTTCTACGCAGTGAGTCACAGGTATCCAAGCGCCATCAGATCGTTTGAGTCTGTAAAAATAGGGATTTTTTTTCAGATTGGTCTTGCCCAGACCGGCCAAATGCCTTTAATGCCAGTCCCCGGATTACATCCACAAAACAAAACAACTAATTAATGGCTACTAAAACTAAATCCATCACTGAACGTTACAACAAGACTCAGATCCTCGACGCCATCGCCGGCAACACCGGTCTGACCCGCAAGCAGGTCGGCGCCGTCATCGAAGAACTCGGTGCCGTCATCGAAGGTCACGTGAAGAAGAAGGGCTGCGGCGAATTCGTCCTGCCCGGTCTCCTGAAGATCAACACCGTCCGCAAGCCGGCCGTCAAGGCTCGCAAGGGCATCAATCCTTTCACCGGGGAAGAGCAGATGTTCAAGGCCAAGCCGGCCAAGACCGTCGTCAAGATCCGCCCGCTGAAGAAGCTCAAGGACATGGTTGCCTAAGCACCCGCAATCATCGAATTCAAAGGCCGCTCCGCAATGGAGCGGCCTTTTTTCTTGGGGAAGAGCGAAGCCGGTTGCGGCGAGCATGAACCGTAGCTCTGACGCCTGTGGTGAGCCCGCCAAAACATGCGCGGGTCGATGAACTACGGCTTGGCGGCGGCGTTCACATCCACCTTATGCCGGCCTGCCAACACGACCTGGCCGATCACACTGGATTTTGTCGACGATGTCGTCCGGGCGCCGCGCGAGGCATTTCCCCGCGTGTAAAACGCGGAACTCGCCGCCGCGGACGAGGGCATGACCGCGACGTAACGCCCTTTGAAACTCAAGGACTGCCGAGTTGCACGATGCGTGCCCTTCACTTCAAACGCAAAGGAACCATCCGCATTCGACGGCATGGCTTGGACCTGCCCGTTGTAGATCGAGCCGTCACTGTCGCGAATGGTGACGGTCGTTCCTTTCACCAGCAGATCGAAGCGCTTCAACGGTGTCTGCCGCGGCGGTGAATTGAAGTTGCGTCGATACTGTCCCGCGGCACCTGATTGTTCAAAGGTCTGTCGCAGATCCGACGTGATCGCAGATGCAGTGGTCGAGGCTACCGACGTCGGTTGAGTGGTGATCGGTGGACCGCTTACCGATCGACTCGCGTCGCGCGCCGCTGGGGTCGGGGCCATCACCGTCGGCATGGGAACGGGACTTGATCCAACCGCTGCCCGTCCTGCGGAACGCGTCGGAGGCGCAGGAATCGCCGGCTCGAACGCAGGAACAGAGAGACTCGTCGGAGCCGTCAATGGAGTGGTGCGAACAACTGGATTCGCATTGCCGACCGGAGACTTCACTCCCGGACGGGCGATATCGGAACTCACCACTGACTTCTTCGGCATCGGACGTGCCGGCGGTAATACGACAGTGATCAGTTCAGCGGGAGTCGCCCGTAGCTTCTTCGCCGGGCCGGCTGGTTCGACCGCAGCGGTATCGGCCCCGGCCATTCGCATCGCAGCCGGGCGGGGAGCGGGCGCCGCGCGTCCGACATCTCGAGCCGGTGAAGGAGTGGACGAAAAAGATTTCATGGATTCGGTCTCCGCCGGGGCCACGGTCGGATTGGTGAAAGAAGGAGCCGGAACCGGTGCCGGAGCGGTGAGAGATTCCACGGACACTTTGGCCATCACTTTGCGCTCCGGTCTCGGCTTGGGCGTAGCCGTGGGTGACGGTGCGGCCGGTGCCCTAATGGGTGCCTCGGTGCGGGTTGTATCCGTGAGAATTGTGTCATCCACCTGCGGCTCCATGATGATCTGTCTCGCCCCTTCCGAGTCACGATCAGGCGCAACCGCACCGGCTGTCGCCGCCGAACCGACCGTTGTGGAATCAGTGGAACCACCGAGAAAATCTTTCGTGGTCGCCAGCGCGGATTCGGGAGCCACCTGACGGGCCTGCCGGGAGTCGTCGCCCGAACGGTTCATGGACATGAAGATCACCAGCAAAGCCACTGCAAAGGTGCCTGCCATGCCGATCTGCGGAATCAGGCGATGCCACCAGCGCCCCATGCCGCTCTGCCACGCAAGCGTCTTGGCAAACTGTTCCGCATTGTCCGCCGCCGGCACCGCCGACATGTCGGTGCCGAACTGTTCCTCCACCGCATCGAACAAGCGCTCACGGGCGGCGCGATGCAGTTCCAACGGCCCGCCGGATTCCGCCAGCCTCCGCTCGCGGTACTTGCTCAGGACTCTTTCGATTTCGCGTTGCTTCGCCATTCGTGCCGGTCAGTAGTTGGACGGATAAACCGGTTGTTTGCGCCCGGAAAATTTGTCGCGCATCAGATCCTCGAGCTTCTCCAGGCATTTGCTCAGGCGGGAACTGACGGTTCTCTGATTCAGGTTCAGCAGGTCGCTGATCTCCTTGTAGCTGCAATCGCCGAAGTAACGCAGTGCGATGACTTCGCGGCAGTTTTCATGCATTTCATCAAGGGCGTAACCGACCAGCATCACGTTCTCGGCATGCAACAGTTCCTCGTCCGGCATGGGCCGCGGCGAAACCGGATCAATCCCCAGCCCCGTCTCCGGATCCTTGTCATCCAGACTGAGCGGACGCTGTCCGCCGCCCCGTTTGGCCGCCCGTCGCTTTTCGCGATAGTCCCGGGCCTTGTTCGCCGCAATTCGAAAGATCCAGGTCTGCAAGCGGCAGCCGCCCTTGAAGTTTCCGATGTTCTTCACCACGGAGACGAATGCCTCCTGACAGATCTCCTCGACGTCCTCGCGGGACAGGTC
>JAYPXF010000092.1:0-4344 GCA_038154405.1 Verrucomicrobiales bacterium
TCGCGGAACTCAGCCTTCATCGGCGGCCCCGCGTGGAGTTGCAACGCGACAATGCCTTTGGACAAGGCCTTGGGATGATTGTCGGTGATGTCGGAGGTCGTCACACCGTTGACCTGATGGATGAGTCGATTGCCGACAGCGACGATTCTCAACTCGTTCCATTCCGTTCCCACGAGGTTAGCTTCGTTGCCTACCTTGCCGGCGACCTGCTTCTTGCCGTCCGTGTTGACGACCACCTTCTGGCCGCGATTGGCGATAATGCCCTTCACCGTAGAGCATGCCAAAGTTGGCTTGCGCCGGATGAAGATCCGCCTGGTAGCCGATCACGCGAAAAGTCTGCGGGTTCTGAAGGCGGCTGCGGTATTGGACTCCTGAGTTGTTGCCCTCGAAACGGGCCTTGCAGATGAATTCGAAATCGGTGACCTCCCCCCCCTGCCACACGAGGAAGGTATTGCCCTTGGTTGGGTTTTCCTTGGTGGTCTGGCCGACAATGGCGCCGCCCTGCACGGTCCAGAATTTGCCAAGGCCTTTCCAGCCGGACAGATCCTTGCCGTTGAAGAGAATCTCGTAGCCGGCGGATTGGGCACTGACGGAAAACATGGCCGTCGCCGCCAGCACACTCAGAATGCGAGGGAATTTCATGACGCGAGATGATCAGGAAAACTTCCGGGAGCGCAAGTCTGACAACGGAGTTTTTCAACCGCTGAATACACGGAACACATTGAAGTATTGATTTCCGTGTTTCCGGTGTCTTCCGTGGTTGTTCTATTCAAGTTTGCGGGCAACACGTTGGCCTTGCGGGCACAACTGCGCGACGGCACTCTCCGGCAATTCACCATGCGATTGATGCGAACATTTCTGGCGATCAGTTGGGTTGGTCTGGCCCTGTGTGCCGAAGGAGCGAAACCGGACAATGCCGACTGGCCGGTCTACCTCGGGGGCAAGGAACGGAATCTCTATTCCCCGCTGGACCAGATCAATAGGCAGAACGTCGGCAGACTGAAGGTGGCCTGGACCTATGAGACTGGCGAGAAGGCGGAGTATCAGGCGAACAATCTGATAGTGGATCGCGTGCTTTTCACACCGACCCAGACGCGCAAGATCGTGGCACTCAATGCCGCCACCGGCAAGGAGGTGTGGACCTGGGATCCCGCCAATGAACATACCGGCAAGGGACGTGCGCGGCAGCGTGGTCTCGTCTATTGGCAGAATGAAACAGGCGGAGAGAAGCGTCTGCTCACCGGCGTGCGAGGTCATCTGTTTGCGGTGGATCCCAAATCCGGAAAGACCATTCGTTCCTTTGGGAAAAACGGTTCCATTGATTTGGGCTCCGGCCTGAACACGCCGGGCGTCGTCTACAAGGACATGGTCATCGTCGGCGGTGTCGGCGGGAAGGGCGCCGTCCGGGCATATGATGTCCGAACCGGTGAACAGCGCTGGATCTTTCATCTTATTCCACGCCCCGGTGAGGTGGGTCATGACACTTGGCCAAAGGATGCCTGGAAGACGGCCACGGGATTGATGCCGTGGTGTGGCCAGTCTTTGGATGAAAAGCGTGGCATCGTCTACGTGGCGACCAAGACAGCAGAGCCCGACTTCTACGGCGGTCGCCGCCACGGAGAGAACCTGTTCGCCAACTGCATCCTTGCCTTGGATGCCGCCACCGGCAAACGCATCTGGCACTTCCAAATCGTCCACCACGATCTGTTGGACAAAGACCTCCCCTGCCCGCCCGTGTTGCTGACTGTCACGCACAAGGGAAAAAAGATCGATGCGGTGGCCCAAGGCACAAAGCATGGTCTGCTTTTCGTCTTCAATCGCGTCACCGGTGAACCGCTGTGGCCGATCGAGGAACGCCCCGTTCAGCAATCCACACTGCGCGGAGAACAGGCCTGGCCGACGCAACCGTTCCCCACCAAGCCGGCGCCATTGATGCGGCAGAAATACACCGAAGCGGACGCCTCCGACATCTCGCCGGCGACCCATCAACTCACGCTCGACCGCATCAAGGCCTCACCCAACTTCGGGCCGTTTCCCGCACCGAGCCTGAACGAGACCGTGATGTTCCCCGGGTATGATGGCGGCATGGAATGGGGTGGCGGCGCGGCGGATCCCGACGGAGTCTATTACGTAAACATCAACGAGATACCGTGGCTGTTGCAGATGGTCGAGACCCGTCGCGCGGATGGCACGAAGCTGATTCCGGGCGAGAAGGATTACCTGATCTATTGCGGTGCCTGTCATGGTCTAAAGCGCGAGGGCAACCCACAGATGCAATTCCCGTCTCTCGTCGACATTGCCAAGCGCAAGACCCGCGCCGAGATCGAGACCGTTACGCGCACCGGAGGCGGTCGCATGCCGGGCTACCAGACCATGCCGGAAGCCCGCCGCGCCGCGATCATCGATTACGTGTTCAACAACGGTTCACCGCCCGTGTCCGCTTCCCGCAATGAACCGGGCATTGCAAAGAAGAAGACCAAGCAGGAAAACCCACCCTCCTACGCATTCGGCGGTTTCCGACGATGGTTGGATCCAGACGGTTATCCGGCAATCAAGCCGCCTTGGGGCTCGCTGAATGCAGTGGACCTGAACACCGGCGAAATCAAATGGAAGGTCGTGCTGGGTGAATACCCGGAACTCACCGCCAAGGGCATCCCACCCACGGGAACGGAAAACTATGGCGGCCCATTGGTCACCGCCGGCGGTCTGATCTTCATCGGCGCCACGGCCGACGAAACGTTTCGGGTCTTCGACAAGAATGACGGTCGCGTATTGTGGAGGACGAGACTGCCCTTTGGCGGCAACTCCACGCCGAGCACCTACATGGTGGATGGCAAACAGTACGTCGTAATCTCCGCCGGCGGCGGCAAATCAGGTCGTCCGCGCGGCGGATCACTGGTGGCTTTCTGTCTGTCGAAATAGCCGAGAGCGCCTGCCGGAATCGTCCTTGAGAATCCTAGGAACCATCGGGACTGGGAACGGGACGAACGCGGACCGGGTTACAGTCGCGCGAGCCGGTTCGTGGAACCGTTGCCGTTGCCGGATTTCAGTTCGAAGGAATCATCCGGTGTGAACCAGACATCCGGATGGTCCATGTTCGATTCAGCGGCCGCCCGCGCCGGTTTGGCATGCCCGTTGCCGTTCAATGGATGAAAACCGTTCGCGGCACGCGGGGCGGGCGCCGGTGCGGACCGGGGCTGCGCTTCCGGCAGCGAACGATGGGGAAGCCCTTGATCAATTCCGTCGGCAGATTCCTGCAACTCACAGACCACGTTCTTCAAGATGGTTGCCTGCGAAGCGAGCGTGTGCGCCGCGCTGGCGTTCTCTTCGGCACCGGCAGCGTTGTTCTGCGTGACGCTCTCCAATTGGCTGATCGCCGTCGCGGCCTTGTCGCAACGTTGGGCGAGACTGCGGACTTCGTCGGCCACGACGGCAAAACCCATTCCGGCTTCGCCCGCTCGAGCGGCTTCCACCGCGGCGTTCAACGCGAGGATGTTCGTCTGGAAAGCGATCTCGTCGATCGTCTTGATGATCACGGAGATGTTGTCGCTGGGCGCCTTGATGCCGTCCATCGCGGTGGACATCTGCTGCACTTGTTCCGCGCCCAGATCGCCGGCCTGCCGTGTCTCCGAGGAGAGCCGTCGGGCGGCTTCTGCGTTCTCGGCATTGCGTTGAGTCATGCTGGGCGTCTCTTCCAAGGAGGCGCTGCTTTGTTCCAACGACGCCGCCTGATCACTGCTGGAATCCGCCAGTCCCTGGCTGGAAGAGCTGATCTGCTTGGATGCGACATCGATTTCATTGGAACTCACCGCCAGACTGGAAATGGAACGGTTCAAGGTGTCCGTCAATCGTCCGTTGACCTGGACACCGTGCGATATGACCAGGGCGATGATGAGCATGATGTGTCCCATGGCAGACGACGGTTTGCCGGCCTTGGCGGTGAGTGTCCCGGCCGGAACTGCATCGCGGGCGGCGGTGGCGACTGCATGTGCGGCATTCTCCAGATTCGTCGCGACCGTTGCGGCAGCGATTGCAGCCGTCTGATACTCACCCTTTGCAGTGGTCCAAGCGGCCCCGGCGCGTCGACAATCTTCCACCGCGCTGTTCAATTGATTCTTGATGCCCTGCGCGGCACCGGTGTCCCGCGTCCGTTTTGCGATTGCATCCAAGGCTCCGCCCAAAGCCGTACCCGTCCCGTCCTCAATGGTGGATTCCGCTGCTCCGAGAAGATTCAAAGCGAGATTTCCCGCGCCGGAGATGTAGCGCGGCGCAAACGCCTTTTCCGCGTCGTTGCCCGCCTGGTTCACCGCCGCATAGGCGGTCTGACGTTTCGCCGGGTCAGAC
>JAYPXF010000092.1:4444-19580 GCA_038154405.1 Verrucomicrobiales bacterium
GCCGGGTCAGACCATCCTGGTATGCAGCCAATGTCTTGTTGAAGGATGCAATCCAAGGTGATTCGGAGGACAGATGGGAAACGCTCGCTGTGAGGGCCGCGAGATCCTTGTCCAGAATGGCACGAAAGATGTCTTCGCCCGTGCGCTGATAATCCTTTTCCCAGCGCCGCGCAGACATCAGATGTCCATACGCGGCTTCGAGATCGTGCGCTCTCAACACGCCGATGAGATGCTGAACACTCTGCATGAACTTGCCGCGGGCGCCGGCGGAATCGTCCCAGCCGGCCTGCGATAGTTTTGTCGCCTCGCTTTCGATCGCCGCGCGGTATTTCGCGACGGCGGCATTGACGTCAGGAGATCCCTTGATCGCATCCACTCGCCCTTGCCAAGTCTTTTGGGCGATTTCATCGGGGGCTCGTCGCCACGTCTCCACGGCAATGCGCGCTTGCTGCACCGCCACGTAGACCGCGTCGGCATCCACCACTCCACGCAGATACTTCCCTTGACCGTTGCCGGAGGCTGTTTGACCAGCCCGATCAACAGTTTTTGCGGTCCAGAAAGCAAGAAGAGTCAATAGGATCGCGCAAAAGGAGGCAGCAGCCACCGCTTTCCGGGTGTAATTCCAGTTTTTTGGATTCATGGACTTGATAACAGACAGGCCAGTGTCGCGACTTCCGCAGATTAA
Organism: Verrucomicrobiales bacterium; assembly: GCA_038154405.1. Lineage (GTDB taxonomy): Bacteria > Verrucomicrobiota > Verrucomicrobiia > Limisphaerales > JAYPXF01. The sequence continues at coordinate 5,130 of JAYPXF010000092.1, forward strand.
GCGGTCGCCGGTGCCGCCCAAATGTGACGATCACCATGTCTGTATCGGCAGTCCTTGAGGGAGGTTTAGGGGAAATGGATTTCAAACCTCCGATTTGAGATTTCAGATTCCGCGTCAGGCCCGGCGCGAAGGCAATCCCGGTCTGGGGATCGAGTATCCGCCGCCGGCCACCGGCTCAATGCGCGGCGGACTGTCCCAGGTTTCACCTTCCGGTGTGATGCGATGATTGCTCGCGAGCACTTCGTCCCATTCGAGCATCTTGCCGGAGTAGGCGGCCATGCGGCCGAGAATGGCCGCATAGGAAGCGTGAGCGCCACGTTCGGCTTCGTTGTGGGGGGTATCTTCGCGAATGGCGCGGAAAAGCCGGTCGTGCTCGATCTGATACGAGTTGCCTGAATCCTTGATCCGCCAGGCGGTTTCCGGACGATCATGCATCTTCACCATCGCTCGCGATTTGCCCAACAGCGAGGCCTCACCCTTCGCGCCGTCGGCGTATTCGCCGAATGTCCCCCAGCAACCTCGGATGTGGCGGTGCTGCGAAAGCAGTTTGGAGCCGTCCGGGAAATCGTATTCCACGTAGAAGTGGTCGTAGATGTTGCCCCAATCCTTGCCAGCACGAACGAGCCGTCCACCCTGCCCCTGTGCGCGCACCGGCAACATGCCTTTCATCCAAAGCGCCACGTCGTAGTCGTGCACGCTCTGCTCCACGATGAAATCGCCACTGAGCCAGTCGAAATAATACCAATGACGAACCTGGTATTCCAATTCGGTGTCGCCCGGCTGACGCTCGTAAAACTTGCCGGTGCCGCCCCGCACGTTATAGATGCGGATAGTGTTCAGCCGCCCGATCTCGCCCGCGTGGATCTTCTCCAAGGTCGCCTCATACATCGGGCTGTGGCGGCGGTTGAGACCCACGCCGACCTTGAGATTCTTGCGCTTTGCCTCCGTGGCGGCCGCAAGCACCTGATTCACGCCATGCACATCGGTGGCAACCGGTTTCTCCATAAACACGTGCTTTCCCGCGTTCACCGCCTCTTCAAACTGCCGCGGACGGAATCCCGGTGGCGTCGTCAGGATCACCACGTCGACGTCTTTCAGGGCGCAGACCTTTCGGTAGGCATCGAGTCCGATGAAGCGGCGCGATTCGGGAACATCGATCCGATCGGTCAGCGACTTCACATCGGGCGACTGCCGAAACTTCGGCTTCTGCGCCGTGAGAGATTTGTAACTCTTCTCGAGGTTTTCCGGAAATGCGTCGGCCATCGCCCACAGCTTAACCTTCCCGTATGTGCTCAGGGCCTGCACCGTTGCGCCCGTTCCCCGACCGCCACAGCCGACCAGCGCAATCTTGATTTCCTGATCGCCCAGGCCCGGGGCCGCCGGAGATTGAATCGCGCTGCCAATCGCCGCTACCGTCGTTCCGGCGATGAACTCACGACGATTCACGGAGAGAGAGGAGGACTCAGAATTCATGATGGGATCGAACATCGCACGCGACTGGCGACCGAACAGCAAAAAGAGTTCGGAAATTCCCGTAAAAACCGATGTACCATGAACAGTCCGGCACTTGACGCCGGGTATTTCCGGGAGTTACGTTGCCCGACCTTTAAGATGACGCCAGAAAGCAATTACATCATTCCAGGCGTGACCGAGCAGACCGGTCGCGGAGAAGTCACCCGGGACATCTACTCGCGCCTGCTGATCGATCGCATCATTTTCCTCGGAACGCCGATCGACGACATGGTCTCCAACAACATCATCGCACAGTTGTTGTTCCTCCAGATGTCCGATCCCAAGAAGGACATTCATATCTACATCAATTCCCCGGGCGGCAGCGTCACTGCGGGAATGGCCATCTACGACACCATGCAGTTCGTCACCTGTGACGTGAACACCTACTGTATGGGCATGGCCGCCAGCATGGGGGCTCTGCTCCTCTGCGCCGGCACGCCCGGCAAACGCTTCGCGCTACCGAATTCGGAGGTGATGATCCACCAGATTCTCGGCGGCGCCCAAGGGCAGGCCTCGGACGTCGAGATTCAGGCCAAACGCATGTTGCGGCTCAAGGCGACGCTGAATCAGGTCATCGCCAAGCACTCCGGCCAGTCCATCGAGGACGTGGAAAAGGCCTGCGACCGTGACAATTTCATGGTTCCGGATGAAGCCAAGGCCTTTGGTCTGGTCGACGAAGTCGTGACCTCCCGCAAGGATGTCAAGGACGACAAAGACGACTCCAAGTAAGCCGGCATGGCCAGTCCGACCAAACTGACAATGTGCAGCTTCTGCGGCAAATCGCACGCAGAGGTGAAAAAGCTCATTGCCGGACCGGGTGTCTACATCTGCGACAACTGCATCAACATCTGCAAGAGCGTACTTGAGAAAGAGCTCAACCAGGACAACGAAACCTCGCCCGCCGGCAGCCTGAAGGTTCCCAAGCCGGCGGACATCAAGGCGCACCTCGACGAGAATTGCATCGGTCAGGACGCCGCCAAAAAGACCCTGGCCGTCGCCGTCCACAATCATTACAAGCGGATCCTCCACGATCAGCAGGTTGCCGAATCCGAAGGCGAAGTCGGTCCTCATCATGAGGTGGAGATCGAAAAATCCAACATCCTGCTGATCGGCCCCACCGGTTCCGGCAAGACCCTGTTGGCGAAAACGTTGGCCAAGATGCTCGACGTGCCCTTTGCGATTGCCGACGCCACCACGATCACCGAATCGGGTTACGTCGGCGAGGATGTCGAAAACATCATCCTGCGACTACTGCAGGCTTCCGACTACGATGTGAAACGTGCGCAGATGGGCATCATCTATATCGACGAGATCGACAAGATCGCCCGCCGCACCGAGAACGTTTCCATCACCCGCGATGTATCCGGCGAAGGCGTGCAACAGGCCCTGCTGAAGATCCTCGAAGGCACGATCTGCGCTGTTCCCCCGCAAGGCGGACGCAAACACCCGCAGCAGGATTACATCCGCGTCGACACCACGAACATCCTTTTCATCTGCGGCGGCGCCTTTGTCGACCTCGACCAGATCATCCAGAAACGGATGGGCAGCGGCGCACTCGGTTTTGGCGCCGCGCAACACTTCGAAACCCTCAGCGAGGTTGAGAAGCAGCAGGTTCTTTCGCACGTCGAACCCGAAGATCTCCTGACCTACGGTTTCATCCCCGAGTTCATCGGCCGCCTGCCGATGACCACCGTGCTGGAGCAACTGACCGAGGCTCAACTCGTGCAAATGCTCACCGAACCCAAGAACGCTCTCGTCCGTCAGTATGAGAAACTGATGTGGATGGAGAACGTGAGTCTGGAGTTCACCCGCGACGCGCTCAAGGAACTGGCCCGCCAGTCCATCAACAAGGGCACCGGCGCCCGCGCCCTGCGCGCCCTGTTGGAGCGACTGATGCTCGACGTGATGTTCGACATCCCCGGGGACAACGAGATCCACTCCATCAAGATCACCGCCGCCGTCGCGCGCGGCGACGCCAAGCCTCTCATCACTCGCAAGGCCGACAAGGCGGCGGCCTGACTCTTCCTGATCCGACAGCTCGACTCGCTGCCTCGGATGCCTGTTCATCAAACGCAGATCTATGAAACCCCGAACTCCAAGCCTCAAACTCCAAAGAAGCTTCAAGCATCAAGCTTCAAGCGGGACCGCGTCTGCGTATTTTGGATTTCATGCGGGAGCTTCGATTTTGGATTCTGGAGCATTCCGCCATGTCTGACCCCTTTCAACCCGGGGAATTCGTTTCCCATCAGATCTCCCAGCTTCCCAAGTCTGGAATCCGGGAGTTCTTTGACATCGTGCAAAGTCGCGAAGGGGTAATTTCGCTCGGAGTCGGCGAACCGGATTTCGTCACGCCTTGGCATATCCGTGAGGCAGCGATTTATGCCCTCGAACGTGGTCGCACGAGCTACACCTCCAATCTCGGACTGCTCAAGTTGCGCAGCGAAATCTCCAAGCATCTCGATCAGCATTTCGGTCTGCAATACGATCCGCACACACAAATCCTGATCGGCGTCGGCGTCAGTGAAACGATGGATCTCGCGTTCCGTTCCCTGATCAATCCGGGAGACGAGATCATCTATCACGAGCCCTGCTACGTGAGTTATGCGCCCGGTATCTCCATGGCCTACGGCGTCGGCGTTCCGGTGGCTTGCACAGCGGAAGACAACTTTGCCGTCCGCGCTGAGAACATCGAAAAAGCGATCACGAAGAGGACCAAGGCCATCGTCCTCAACTTTCCGACCAATCCGACCGGCGGCACGATGACGCGGCCGGAGTTGGAGAAAATCGCGGCGCTCGCGGTGAAGCACAACCTGATCGTCATCACCGATGAGATCTATTCCGAACTCACCTTTGAAGGCGAACACACCAGCATCGCCACGCTGCCCGGCATGACCGAACGCACGATCTTCCTGCACGGCTTTTCAAAAGCCTACGCCATGACCGGCTTTCGCATCGGCTACGCCTGCGGTCCTCCCGTGTTGATTGATGCGATGATGAAGATCCACCAGTACTCGATGCTCTGCGCCAGCATCATCAGCCAGGAAGCCGCCGTGGACGCCTTGCAGAACGGCTGGGATGACATGCTGGAAATGCGCGACCAATATCGCCTCCGCCGAAACTTCATCGTCAATGCCTTCAACGACATGGGGCTGGCCTGCCATTCCCCACGCGGGTCCTTCTATGCTTTCCCATCAGTGGCCTCAACTGGGATGAGTTCCCAGGAGTTCGCGGTCAAACTGCTGGAGCAGGAAAACGTGGCCTGTGTTCCAGGAGATGCCTTCGGTACCAGCGGTGACGGTTTTCTTCGCTGCTGCTTCGCCACGTCATTGGACGAAATCCAGACCGCCACCGAACGCATGGCCCGCTTCATCAAATCCCTGTAGCGCCTCCAAAAGGGCGTCGCTAGGGTGCTTTGGGCGGCGATGTTGGCTCGGCGTTCACCGCCCGCATCGGAAGTTCCCGAACGCCGGTCGCCCCTCGCACATACGCCACAAAGTGATCCGTCCAAAATGGCGATCGACCGAACGGCTCGGGATAAAAGATCGCCACCTTCGCCTTGTTCCACGGTGCAAAACGTTCGTGCCGTTCCGGCGCTCCGTACCAGGCCACGTTCACTTCGGCTCCAAGTTTCCAAGAATAGATCAGGTCATAATTCCAATTCACGGAAAACTCATGGTATTGCGTCGTCAGCCGACGATAGCCCGAAGCAAGGGCGATCCACGGGGTCACTTCCTTACAGCCATGTTTGTCCGCATTGGCCGAGGTCCGCCGAAAGATCTCCCGCGTATATCCGATCTCTGGACCGTGATAGAGCGAGCAGCCGAAGCTGTCCCCCTTCTCCTCCAACGTAAAGTAGCGAGCCGCGTTCCATCCGGAAGGGGAAGCTCACGGATGCACGGCACCGCGCGCATACCAATCCACTCGCACATTGGGAAACAGTTCCTTGATGATCTCATGCGCCGCGTCGTACTTCGCTGTCATCGCCTCATTCCAGGTCACGTCGTTCGTCTTGGTGTGAAACCGTTCCGAATCCAGCAGCAGGGCCGAGACGGAAACGTTCGCCTGATACTTCCGGTTCACGCCGGCCAATGTCTCACGAATCCAATCCAATCGGCGCCTTAGATGGGCCAGTTCGCCCCAATGCGTGGGGCCGGTGTCGGTTGGCGGCAGATCCTTGCCGAATCGGCGATGCCAGACGGAAAAGTTCACCCCGATTGTCGCCGGAATCTTTGGCGACCGCGTGTTGACCATCTTGCACAGGGTCACCGCCCGCTCGATGTCACGCGTCTGCGACCATTCGCCGCTGATCGAAATCGCGTGAGTGATCCGGCAATACTCCACCAACACCGCATCCGGAACCTGGCGCAATGGCAGTGGCCACGAGTAATGCACCTTCGGCAACGATTTCAGCTCTCGCAGCCATTTCAAGGTCTGTTCCTCACTGGGCGGGGCATCCGCTGCGAAAATGTTGCTGACAAACAGTGTCAGCGTAACGACTACCAACCGTCTGAAACACATGGCAACTTGTGTCGCGAAGCCAAGGTCCGTTGTCAACCTCTTCACAACCGCAACTTCCATCCCTGCCGATGGAAACGACACTGCTACTTCTTCTTCCGTTCCGGTTTCTCCGACTTCGGCAGCCATTTGGCCAAGCGCTTCATGATGGCGGATGACTCGGGCGCCTTCGCCAAGTTCTTCCATTCGTACGGATCCTTCTGCTCGTCATACAATTCCTCTCCTCCGGTCGAGTAGCGGATGTAGCGATGCGTCTCCGTACGGACGGCATGATTGCCTCGTCCATGGGTCGTGATCGCCGGGAACTTCCATTTCGCCGACGGCCTTTTCAGCAACGGGGAAATATCGTGTCCCACCACGTGGTTCGGCATTTCCAGTCCGGTCAACGCGCACAAGGTCGGATAAACACTCATAAGGTCCACCGGCCTGGTGGATCTTGTTCCCGCCTTTGTGACACCGGGAGCAACCCAGATGAAAGGCACGCGTGTCGGCTCCTCCCACAGCGCAAACTTCCGCCAATGCTCCTTTTCTCCGAAGGACCAGCCGTGATCGCCCCAGAGCACAATGATCGTGTTGTCCTTGTGCGGACTCGCTGCGAGTGCATCCAGCAGGCGACCCACATTCATGTCCGTATAGGCGCAGGTCGCGAGGTAGGACTGAATCGCAGCCTTCCAGCGACCGCTCTTCAGGAACTTTGCGTGGTCCCCTTTCGGATTGGCCATCTTCACCCCAGCTGCTGGAACATCATCCAGATCGTTCTCGATGTGTGGAGGCAGCTTGATCGAATCCAGCGGGAAGGCATCGTAGTATTTGCGCGGCGCGACAAAGGGCAGATGCGGTTTGTACAGCCCGCATGCAATAAAGAACGGCTTGTCCGAATCCTCCCGCAAACGCTTGATGCAGTAGTCCGTCGTGTGCCAGTCGATCAGGTCATCGTCCTTCAGATTGGGATGCGTCTTTTCGACGTGGTAACCATCGTTCTTCTGCACTCCCGGGCCGTTCGAACTGAGTCCATCGCGGGACATGTAGTGCGTCCACTCCGATTCATGGTACTGCATGGAATGATAGATCTTGCCGGCACCATAGACCCGGTATCCGGCCTTCAGGAACTGTGCGCTCAGCCCCGTGCCTTCCGGCTGATACTGCTTCCATTTGTGACCGTTCTTGTAACATCCGGTCGTCCACGGCCTCTGTCCACCCATGATGGCACAGCGTGAAGGTTCACACGCCGGCACGGCGCAGTAGGCATTGCGAAATGTCGTCCCCATCTTCGCCAACCGATCAATGTTCGGCGTCCGCGCCTGGGGATTGCGCCCTAAATGCGTGACCCAGTGATTCAGATCATCGATGGCAATGAAAAGCACGTTGGGACGTTTCGCAGCAGAAGTTTCGGACGCGAGAAAGACCAGAACGAGAGCCAGGCAAATACGTTTCATATGGTGAACGGATGATACGGGCAGCCGTTCCAATTGGAATCGTCGAATGTGGGCAGCTACATAGTTGATCGCCTGTTGCGTTCTCGCCATGGTTGGCACATGAATTCCACAGGACTTCGATTGCTGTCGTTAGTGCTCCTAACCGTAAAGGTGTTCAGTGCAAATGCCATTCGACCCGCCCAGGAAAAGCCCAACATCATCTACATCATGGCGGATGATCTGGGCTGGGCGGACGTCGGCTACAACGGCGCGAAGTTTTACGAAACACCCAACATCGACAATCTGCGGAATTCCGGCATGGCATTTTCATCCGCCTACCCGGGCGCATCCAACTGCATGCCGTCCCGATCCTGCATCATGAGCGGCATGTATGTGCCGCGCACGCAGATGTGGACACCCGGCGGACTGGCCAAGGGGGAGGTCCAATTCATGAAGCTGCTGGTACCCCGTCGCGGTGACAACCAGGGGCATGACATCATTCCCTCCAAAATGAATCTGGATCCGTCCGTGACCTCGGTGGCGGAAGTGTTGAACCCCGCCGGGTATCGCACAGCACGCTTTGGCAAATGGCACCTCGGCCCTGATACTCAAGGATTCCACGTCAGTGACGCCGGTGGAAACGGTAAGGGAGGCGACGGCAAATACTATGGCAACATCGACGTCGCAGAGCGTCTCACGGACAAGACGATTGAATTCATCGACGAAAACCGAAAGAACCCTTTCTTCATCTACCTCTGTCATTGGGATGTCCACACCCCGATTCGAGCCCGCCAGCAGGTGGTCGCGAAATATCGGAAGAAGCTCAAGGAAGGTAATTGGGATCGTGAATGGAATCCCACCTATGCGGCCATGATCGAGGCCGTCGACATCAGCGTCGGCCGTGTGACTGAAGCGATTCGGAAAGCAGGGATCGAACGGAACACCCTGATCATTTTCACCTCGGACAACGGCGGTCATTCCGGCGCCACTTGGTGCGAACCGCTCAAGGGCGCAAAAGGCGCATTCTTCGAAGGCGGCATCCGCGTGCCCACCTGCATGTCGTGGCCGGGTGTCATCGAGGCCGGTAGCACCTGTGACATTCCCATCACCGGCGTGGATCTCATGCCCTCAGCGGCGGAGTTGGCAGATGCCAAGCTGCCCCAGCAACAACCGGTGGATGGTCGCTCCTGGGTCCCCCTGCTCTCCGGCAAACAGGAGCTCACCGATCATGCCGTGTTCTGGCACTATCCCCTTTACCTCGCTGGCGGCACCTACAACCAGGTCGTTCCCGTTCACGGAACCGAGAACAACTACTGGCGTGCAACTCCCTGCAGCGTCATCCGCAAAGGTGATTGGAAACTGATCCAGTTCTTCGAGGACGACTCCATACAGCTCTACAACCTGAAGAGCGACATCGGCGAACAATCCGATCTATCCAGCGCCGAACCCAAACGCGCGCAGGCAATGCTGTCCGAACTGAAGGCATGGCAAAAGAAGACCAAGGCCGTGATTCCCACCAAGCCCAATCCCGACTTCGACCCGAACCACAAACCGGAGAAAAAGAAGCGGAAGAAATAGGACTTAGCGACTCGGCATTTGATTCTGCATTACCCCTTCGCGGTATAGACGTGGGCTCGCGGGTACGCTTCAGAGCCCAGCAGGGGCGACACCAATCACCCGCCCTTAAATTCCGATGCCAATGCCTCCAAGCTCGCCTTGGCGTCGCCGAATAACATGCGCGTGTTGTCCTTGTGGAGGAGGCTGTTCTCGATTCCGGCGAAACCGGTAGGCATGGAACGCTTCAGCACGATCACCGTCCGGGCGCGGTCGACGTCGATGATCGGCATTCCTTAGATCGGGCTGGCTTCGTCTTCGCGGGCGGCAGGATTGACGACATCGTTGGCACCGATGACCAGACAGACATCCACGGTGTCCATCGTCGGATTGACGGCTTCCATCTCAATCAGGTCGTCGTAGGGTACATCCGCTTCCGCGAGCAGGACGTTCATGTGACCGGGCATGCGGCCGGCTACGGGATGTATGGCATAGCGGACTTCAGCGTCATTCGCCTGCAAGTGGTTCCCCAGCTCACGGAGGACATGTTGCGCCTGCGCAACTGCAAGCCCGTAACCCGGCACGATCACCACGCTGCGCGCAGCTTCCAGGATCACATACGCGTCTCCGGCCACGACGGGGTGATCTTCTCGGCATTGCTGCCTACAAGGAAATGTTTCAGGCCCGTGCGACCATGCGTGGTGAGGATGAGCAGATCGGTCTTCTCGTCCTTGGCATACTGCACAATCTCCGCATATGGATTGCCGCTGATGACCCGGTTGCGCCACCTGATTCCATCCGGGATCATCCGACTGCCGATCTCTTGGGTCTGCTTGCGCGCGAGTTTCAAAACCACATCGTCCTGGTCGTAATTGCGCTGCGGAACGGACAGCCCCTCAGGATACACCGTCGGTTCCACCACCCTCAGGGTATCAATGCGGGCATTGAACAGCTTTCCCAGATGAACGGCATAATACAGCGCCTTAAGGGCATGGTCCGATCCATCGAGCGGAACGAGAATGCGTTTGATGCTCACTTTCTTGCCGCGGGGAATCCGGATGTTAGGGCCGGCTGCGGCCTTCTTCGCCTTCTTGCGGGGGGTGGCCTTGGTTTTCATTTTCGCGCCTGGGTTAAGTTCCAATTTAACCTATCACCCGCCCAGGCGTGCGCTCGCCCTCTCTTGATGTGGAACGGCTGAAAACTGCAGCAATCATGACAATCGGTGGAAAACCGAGTTCCCTCCCTCTGCGATCTGCCATCTCCCTGCCCAGAAGCCAGACTGGTTCAATCACCGCCCCGGGCATGAACCTCGCAAGTCAGGTGCACGATGTTCGTGTGCTCGGGCACCAGATCCTTGTAGCGATGCGGCGGCAAGGGCGTCCGCGCCACGATCATGATCTCCGCGGCATAAATGTCCGGTCCAATGGACCAGACATGCAGATCCGTCACAAAGGTCTCATCGTGCTTCTCAATCGCTTCCCTCACCGCCTCCAACCGCAGGTCACCCACCTGATGATCCAACAACACATGACTGGTCGTGCGCAGCAAACCCACCGACCAACGAGCCACCAGGAACGCGCCGACAATCCCCATCAACGGATCCATCCATTGCAGTCCATAATACTTCGCCCCCAACAATGCGAAGATGGCCAGCAACGAGGTCAACGCATCGGCCAGCACATGCAGATAGGCCGAACGCAGATTCTGATCCCCATGCCGCTCGCCATCATCACCCGGTCCATGCGAATGAGCGTGGGAATGGGAATGAGAGTGGGAATGTGAATGCGAATGAGAGTGACCATGCCCTGATTCGCCCCCCTCCCCACCACCCAGAATGAACACCGACACCCCGTTCACAACCAGCCCGAGAATCGCCACCAGAATCGCCTGATCGTATGCAATCGTCACCGGCGAAATCAGCCGGTCGCAGCTCTCCCAGACCATTCCCAAGGCGAACAGGGCCAACAACAAGGCCCCGGTGAAACCGCCAAGTGCATTCACCTTCCCAGTGCCGAAACTGAAGCGCGGATCCGCCGCATTGCGACGCGCATAGATGTAGGCGAAGAATGAAATCCCCAACGCCGCCGTATGTGACGCCATGTGCAGTCCATCGGCCAACAGAGCCATGGACCCGTAGATGATCCCGGCGGCAATCTCCACCACCATCATCACCGCCGTCAGCAGGATCACCCAGAGCGTGCGCGATTCCCCCGCTCTTCGGACGTCCTGTCCAAAGGTGTGATCGTGAGACCATAAACGACGTTCTTCCGCATCCATGTGGAGCACATCATTGAACGAATTCGAAGAGCCTGCAACCACCGCCATCGCGCCCACATCCGCGCCGCGCGTCAATCCTCCTGTCCGCCGGCATCGCCGGCAAACGTCTCCAAGGCCATCACCTGCGATTCCAGCGCCAGCCGCGAGACCCGGGCGATCTGGTTGCGTGCCTCCGCCAGTTGTTCGTCCATTCCCCGCGCCAGTCGCAACGCAAACTCGCGTCCATGTTCCGGCGAAGCTTCGAACAGACGCTGCAGGCGCATGGCGATGATGCTTTGCACGCTGACGTCCCCGAGTATCCGGGCCGTAAAAGTCCACTTGTGCGCTTCACCAAACCAAGGGCAACCAACGAAATCTCCGGGCCCCAACAGACCCACTTCCGTTCCATGGCCGTCACCCACATCCACCTCCAAGGACACCCGGCCTTCCTGCAGCAGCAGAATCCTGGTGGCCGGACGCCCGGTCTGGCAGATGATCTCACCGGACGCGAATCGAGATTGCACCGAACAGTCTTCCAACCCGCGCAGCAACGCGTCCGGCAAGCCTTGCAGCAGCGGATGGAGCCGGTTTTGCTCGTCAGCCGATCTCGCCTTCATGCCTCAAACTAGATCGCGACCAGACGACCGGCCTCCCGCTTGTTGTGCATTCGTGACTGGGAATTGTTGAAGCCGGCAGCCGCCGCAAAATCAGGGATTCACGCCGGTTAACTCCGCGACAATGCGGGTGAGCGACCTCAGATCCCGCGATCCCGTGAAGCGCCGGATCAATCGAAGATCAGCATCGAGCAAGATATGCGAGGGAATCTTGGCTCCCTCCAACTGCAACATCGCCACGCCCGTGGGATCAAAGACCACGTCATACTGAAAGCGACGCATCGAGGTCACCCTGATCACGTGCGTGCGTGCGCCCGCCGCATCAAAGTCTTTGCCGTGTTTCGCACCTCCGGCCAGCGGATCGATCCCGACCCCCATCACCTTGATTTTGTCACCAAACGTTATCTGCAACATCGACAAAGCCGGCATCTGCATCATCGAAGGCGGCGACCAGGTGCCGAAAAAACTGATCAACACCGGCTTGCCAGCAAATCCCTTCAACGGCACGCGAACGCGCTTGAAATCTTCAAATATCAGATGAGCAAACGAGAGGCCATCGTCATCTGGTTCCATCGGTGGGGCGGGCAGTGGCGGATAATTTGCCCGATTGGTCTGCCACCAAGTTTCCGCCACGGCAACCAGATTGGAACCACCGAAAGCGCCCCCCGTGTAGTTGCGCAACAGGCCGGCAGCAAGAACGGCGATCTCCCGGTTTGGATCCTTCAACCGTCCCACAATATCGTGCAGCGCGTTGGTCGCCTCACCTCGGCGCAACACGTGCAGGCATTCCAATCGCAGATCATGATCCGGATCATCCAACTGAGCCCGCGCCGCATCCAACCACCCAGGCCGTCCGGTGATCCGCGCGAGATTCAATCCCAACACGCGCGTCGTGATGTCACGATCCCAAGCGCTCTCATCAATGATGTCACCGGCCGCACTGATCAACTCCGGCTGCTTGCGCACGTTTCGATTGAGGAAACTGAGCGCCTCCCACCGATGGGGAATCTTGCCACTCCGCCACAGTGACCGGAGTTGCCGTGCCGGATTTGCGGAACGCTGCAACACGTCGCGAATCGCCACCGGATCCGGCGCATCGGCATCCAAGATTCCACGCATGCGCGCCATGTCCGCGATCCGATCACGGGAAATCAACACCACGACCAACAACACCAACAACGCCGCAATAGCGGGTTTGGACGCCTTGCGTTTCTTCTTCTGTGACTGCGTCTCGGACATGAACGGCAGAACCGACGATAAATCACGCGATTCGACCTAACAACCCGCCGCTTCATTCCTGCAATGTAGCTACAAATGTGACCGGATAGATTGGCGGTACCACTTCCGTCTGTTCGCTCAGGTTCATACCCACGATTCTTCGCACGGCGTTGTCAGGCGACGCCCGCTTCCATAACATCCGGCGCATGCGAGCAGCATTCAAAGACTGGGCGATCGTGGTGGACGCATTGGGACGCGGTGAGCAGATCATCATTCTGCGCAAGGGTGGCATCGCCGAAGGCAAAGGCGGTTTCCAGCTCGAACACGAAAAGTTCTTGCTGTTCCCGACCCGCTACCACCAGCAGAACGAAAAGGTCGCCGCCGAGGCTGCCGCCCGGTGGACGGAGATCGAGGCAGCCTTTCCGCCCGAAGACACTCTCCGGATCGAACTCTGCGCCGAGGTGGTCGAATACCGTGAGGTCACTTCGCTCGACCAGGCACGCAAACTGCAAGGTCAGCACATCTGGAAAGAGGAGGTCATCGAGGATCGTTTCGAGTGGGGGCGGGAACAAAAGATCTTCGCCATCGCCCTCCGGATCGCCCGCCTCCCCCAACCGGTCGAGCTGCCCATGCTTGAGGAATACGGTGGCTGCAAATCATGGATCGAGGTGACGAGTGATGTCGCAACGGAAGATGCCGAACCGGTCTTGCGAAATGAGGAGTTCGAGACGAAGTTAAATGCGTTCCGGTCAACGCTGGCGACGTGAAGAAAGCACCGTTCATCCTGGCCTCCGGCTCGCCCCGCAGGGCGCAGCTCCTGCGGGAGCTTGAATTCGAGTTCAAGATCATCCCGAGCAATGCGGACGAGGTGGATTCCGGCCATCTCACCGGCAAGGAACTCGCTGAACTCAATGCCTACAGCAAGGCCCGCGCCGTGGCAAAACAGCATCCCCAGGCGGTAGTTTTTGGTTGTGACACCGTCGTCTACCTCGGCACCACACCGCTCGGCAAACCTCACAACCTCAAGGCCGCCCGCCACATGCTGCGAAAACTCTCGGGCAACACCCACCGCGTGATCAGCGGTTGCTGCCTCATGCACCTGACCGAACATCACTGCGACATTTTTTCCGAAACCACCGAGGTCACCTTCCGCGAATTGAGCGCCTCACAGATCAAGCGCTATTCGGAACGGATCAACCCGCTGGACAAGGCCGGCGGCTACGCCATCCAGGACGGCGGTGAGATGATCGTCGAACGCGTCCACGGCTCCTTCACCAACGTGGTCGGACTGCCCGTCGAGACCCTTTGCCGACGTCTGAAAGCATTTGGCATTGACTGAAAGCTGGGCTCTACTCGCGTCCTATGGC
>JAYPXF010000092.1:19590-20980 GCA_038154405.1 Verrucomicrobiales bacterium
GTTGCAATAGTGGGCGGAGCTTTCGTGGTTGGTGTCGTCATCTTTCTTGTATCGAAGAGCATGGGTGGCGACGAGAAGAACGATTAGGCAACGTCGCGTTCAATTTCACCTGACGTCCCGAAGGAATGAATCGGAGCCGATTCTGCGGTGATTAATGCAGTTGGCATCGACCAAGGCCTACGCTTTACTCATCGTATGGGACTAAGTTTAGGACTCATCGAAGTCGTGATCATGGCGGCCGTCGCAGGTGGCATCATCTTCATCATTGCCAAGAGCATGGGCGGCAACGAAAAGAACGATTGATCGTCATGAAACCAAGTTCGCGACGGCAGTTCATCGGTTCCCTCGCACTCGGCAGCTGCGCCTCCGCCGTCTCCGGTCTGACTGCAGCAGAGCCCAAGCGAGGCATCACCTTTGGATTCAGCACCTATGGCACCAAGACATTGAAAACCGAACGCGCCATCGGGGTGTTGTCCGGCATCGGTTACGATTCCGTCGAACTGAATGTCTGGTCCGGCTGGGACGGCGACAGCGAGACGATGTCCAAGGCCCGTCGCAAATCCATCCGCCAGGCACTGGAGAGGCATGATCTCAAGCTCACAGGTCTGATGGAGAAATTCAGAAACTCGAACAAGGCGAGCGATCTCAAATACACCCTCGATCGCATTCGAATCGCCGGAGAATTGGGACGAGACCTTTCCCCCAATCACCAACCCGTCATCCAATCCACCGTCGGCGGGAAGAAGTGGGACGACATGAAAGATCTTTACCTACGCCAGCTCGAACAATACGTGAAAGTCGCCGAGCAGGTGAAGACGGTCGTCGCCATCAAGCCCCATCGCGGCGGTGCCCTGAGCCGCCCAAGCGAAGCCGTCTGGCTGATTGAGAAACTCGGCAAACCGCAATGGCTGCGCATGTGCTACGACTACAGCCATTACGATTTCCGCGGCATGAAAATGGCGGACACCATCAAGACCGCCCTCCCCTACACCGCACACATCGCCATCAAAGACGCCACCAAAGACGGTGATCGCATCCGCTTCGTCAATCCCGGCGTATCCGGCCGCATCGATTACGGCAATCTACTTCGGCAGTTCTACGCCGGCGGTTACCGCGGTGATGTATGCTGTGAAGTCAGTGGCCAGGTCTGGAACGTCAAGGGATACGACCCGATTGCTTCCGCCAAGCAATGTTACAAACTGATTTCCCCCGCCTTCAAGAAAGCCCGAGTTCCCCGGGCTTGAATCCAATCCCATATGAATCGACGCAAATTCTTCTCCGCCGTTGCCGCAGCTTCAGCAATGGCCCCGATTGCCGCAAAGACTGGAGAATTCACCGAACGCATCCATAAGGCCGTCAAAGTCACCATGATTCGCGGCACCATGCCTGT
>JAYPXF010000092.1:20990-22941 GCA_038154405.1 Verrucomicrobiales bacterium
CGTTGTTGGATCGATTCAAGATCGCGCAAGACGCGGGATTCGACGGTATTTCGCTGTTCGCACCGGGTCGCTTTGACCTCAAGGAGGCACTGGTGGCACAGGACAAGACAGGTGTTCGGATCCACAACGTCAATGGATCCTACCATTGGACGGAGCGTTTGACCGACGCGGATGCAAGCGTCCGCAAAAAAGCGGTTCAGAATCTCAAGGACAGTATCCGATTCTCATCAGACTGCGGAGGCGATTCCGTCCTTCTGGTGATTGGCAAGGTCACCCATCCCGAGACCGAGAACTACGAACAGGTTCGAACCCGCTCGATGGCCGGTATAAGAGAAGCCATTCCCTTGGCTGCACGACTGGGAGTGCGGATCCTCTGTGAGAATGTTGGCAATGGATTCTGCCTCGGTGCAGCGGAGTGGAAGGCTTATCTGGATGAACTCGCCAATCCCTTTGTCGGTGCCTTCTTCGACATCGGCAACCATCATGGTCATGGCGGCGCACCACACTGGATTCATACGCTGGATCACCAGGTGGTCAAGATCGACATCAAGGATCGAAACCTGCAGACCGATCGCAACTGCAAACTGTTCGACGGACACGTCGACTGGGTTGAAGTGCGCAAGGCACTGCAAGACATCCGCTTCAATGGCTGGGCCACCGCCGAAGTCGGCGGTGGTGATGCTTCCCGCATCAGGCAGGTTGCCCAGCGAATGAACAAGGCACTTGGCCTGTAGATTTACCCAAACGGAACACCCGACCTCCCAGAACCCAGCGAACAAAGAAACAGGCGGACCATTGGTCCGCCTGCGCGATTGAAGATTTTGAAATCGGATCAGGATTCTTTCTTGTCCTTGGCTGCGTTCTTCTTGCCGCCCTTCTTCTTGGTTTCCGGCTTCGAACGCTCATAGACAGCCACCGCAACCTCCTTGTCATCGATCTTTTTCACTGTGCCCGTCACATACGCACCGGCCTTGATGTCAGACAACTTGATCTTGGTTCCCTTCTTGTCGGTAACGCGATTCAAGACCTTCGCCTTCTTGTCCACCGTAATCGTGCGATTGCCGCTCTTCTGCTTCAGCACGAGTTTCTGGCCATCGACACTCCCGACAATTCCGCGGAACGGATACGTGTCCCGCTTCTTCTTGGCAGCCGCCTTCTTGTCAGCCGGCTTTTTCTCGGACTTCTTCTCATCCGCAGCAACGGAATTGGGAAGGGCGACACCCGCGATCAACGCGGCCGACAGTATGGTTGTGAAGTATTTCTTCATTTTTTTCCTCTCTTGTTGTCAGTCCACGGACCATTCCTTGGGCTGCGACTGCATTAAGTTCCCCAGGGCCAATGAGAGCAAGTCGATTCCCGGTTTATGCTGTACGTGAATACCCGTACATCCAATCTCGCAGGCAGAAAAAGCAAAAGCCCGACCTGCATTTCAGATCGGGCTTTTGGGAAAGAAATGGCGGCTACCTACTCTCGCGGAACCTCTAGAACCACTACCATCGGCGATGCAGTGTTTCACGGCCGAGTTCGGGATGGGATCGGGTGGGACCACTGCTCTATGACCACCAAGTCACTGCGTGACGGTCCCTGCGCTTGGCGCTGGCGACCTCTGGTTGTCGACGCGGTCAGGGAAGTCTTTCCTCTTCTCTGACTCTAAATTTTTCTAAAGAACTTGTTCTCTGAAAACTGCATATAGGGAATAAGTCGAAGACTTCTTGTTTCATCGAGCTGCTTGATTGATTTATAAGATCAAGCCAAACGACCGATTAGTACCAGTCAGCTAAACATGTTGCCATGCTTACACCCCTGGCCTATCAAACTCGTGGTCTACAAGTGGTCTTCAGGGAGACCTCATCTTGGGAGGAGCTTGGCACTTAGATGCTTTCAGCGCTTATCTCTTCCGCACATGGCTACGCAGCGCTGCCCCTGACGGAACAACTGCCACACCAGAAGT
>JAYPXF010000093.1:0-12551 GCA_038154405.1 Verrucomicrobiales bacterium
GGGTCCGGTGACGGACGAGGAATTTGAGCGCCTCGCCAAGTAAGGGGTGATCGCCACATCTGCGCGGCATGCAAACCGCTCGCCATCCAGAAGATGCAGGAGGGCAATGCCGACGGGCACGACGAGGAGATCCGCCAGGAACACATCAAGCACGAGGCGTCGATCCGTTCGGTGAGAATTCTCTATTTCCTGCCGGCGTTCTTTCTCATCATCGGAGGACTTGGTATGTTCGCCGGCGGAGAAGGTGAACCGTTGGCAATGGGGGCGGTGTTTCTCGGACTGGGTGCCCTGTGTTTTTTTCGTTGCTTATGGTATCGGCAAGCTCAAGCGCTGGTCGCGTATTCCGGTCGGCATCCTCTCGGGAATCGGGCTCCTGAACATCCCCTTCGCTACGTTGATCAACGGTTACATCCTGTGGCTCTTCTTCTCGAAGAAAGGCACGATGGTGTTTTCCGAAGAGTACCAGGAATCATCGAACGCACGCCGCACATCAAGCACAAGACACCCATATTGGTGGTTGTCTTGGGTGTACTGATTATCGCCTTGTTGGCTGGGGCCTTGGTATTTGGTCTTACAGCCGGCGGCTGATCGCCGGACATGATCGATTACCCCGTCCGCTCTCAGTTCAAATCTCGGTTCGTAGCCGCGATCGGGAGATTGATGTAGACCGACACCCGGTGGTTGGAGCGCTGTTTGACACTCAAACGGCCGCCGTGGATCTCAATGAGACGGCTTGCGAACTGCAATCCCGCGCTCTCATTGACCTGCAGATCGGGTTCTTTCCGAATCATCGTGGTCTCCTCCGGATCTTTGACTCCACGAAGCTCGCGCCGAACCGTGTCGTTTTCGATGACTAGCAATAGATCCTGTTCTGATGAAGAAGAATAGACATTCACAGGCGAGTTCGCCGGACTGTGCTCAAAGGCGTTCTCGATTATTTCTTCAAGTGCTCTGGCAAGGCACCGTGACCCGATCTGCACCGGGGCGTCCTGAAGATTCGTCTGGATATCGGAAGATCTGCGGTGGATTTTGGCAATTCGTCGAAGCTCGGTATCGACGGTCTCGGCCAAAGTGCATTTCTCTGCCCGTCGCAATACTTCAGTGGCGTCTGGGTTGCCCGCGACGACTTCGATCTGTGAGAGGACGAGTGAGCGTTGAATCTCCCGTTGTAATCGCAGGGTTGCACCGAACATTTCCTCACTCAGATTCTGCAGATTCTGGTCTTCCTCGGCCACCGCCGACAATTGCGCGGCGCCGCCGCTGAGCGTGCTTACGGTTTCATTGATAGGGCCGTCGAGCGGCGCTGACAGCAGCGAACGCAGCCGGTTGACCTGTTCGGCCGCGGCCTCCAACGAGGCATTCCGCCGCTTGATAAGATTGCCTACGGTCTGCAGAAGTTCATCTGGGGTGAACGGTTTGTTCAGATAGTCGTCTGCGCCCAAGACCATGCCCTTGCGCACTCCGCCGGGTTCGCCATTGCCGGTGACGAGGACACAGGGAATTCTGGAAGTGTCGGGTTGCTGGCGGAGGATCGATAGGGTCATGTAACCATCTACCGGGTCCATGACGATATCGCTGATCACCAGGTCGGGCTTGTTTGTGCGGGCAATTTTTACTCCGGCCAGTCCGTCTGGCGCGTCCATTACTTCGTATCCGTTGTGTCGGAGTACGGTTCCCATCGCTTCACGAAAAGTCGATTCGTCGTCAATTAGCAGTATTTTTTTCATTATTCCCTGCGCGTTCTGCGCAATTTATCCCGGTGAGTCGTGGTTGAAACTGGTTGTTGGTGATGTCTTGGCAGCAGGGAGGATGCCGGTCGCAGTTTTGGAGGCAGATCGTTGATTTTTGGCCAATTTCTGTCCTGCACTGCACAAAAGGAGACAAGCGGAAGGAATGGTTGCGCCTACATTGATTCAGAACTCAACCAAGGCTGAAAAATGACAGCTACATTGACAGACGAGAGAAAAGCGGACGAGGCGGTGGAGCTTCGTCCCAATGTTGTGGAACTCCAACGCATCATGGTGCCGTTGGATTTTTCGGACCACTCACACAAGGCACTGCGCTACGCCGTCAAGCTGGCGGAGCAGTTCAATGCCGAAGTCGAGTTGGTGAACGTCGTGACCCCGGTGATCTACGCTGAAGGCATGGTTCTGCCTGCCGCGATGGAGAACCTGGATCGTGTGTCGGAAGAGCACGCCCAGCGCGCGCTCGAAAAAGTCAGCCGGGAAGAAGGCGTGAATCACGTGAAGGTGACCACCCACGTTCTGCTCGGCAATCCTTACGATGAAATCGTCAACCATGCGCGAAAGCAGAAGACAGATCTGCTCCTGATCACCACGCATGGCCGGACGGGCCTGCAGCACTTTTTGCTGGGAAGCACCGCAGAGAAGATTCTCCGCCACGCCCCGTGTCCGGTCATGGTCGTCCGTGACAAGGAACACGAGTTTGTCTGAAGTCAGTCATGGTTGGAAATGATCCCTGCGGGGATCGCCGCCGCATCCCCCACCGAGTGCGGCGGTTTCCATTTGCCGCCGTCGGACGTCCGATGAATTCACGGAAGAGATTCGCCTGAACTCCGCGTATTCAGTGTGTTCTGTAGTCGAGAATCAGTTTTCTGGGAGGGATGCGACGCCATCAAAGCGCGCGCCCTTTGCGAAGACGACCTTTCCGGTCACTTCAAGGCGTTCGCATTTGATCAGGGACGGGACCCCATTCGCGATGGCTGTCTCCAGTTGATCAACCAGTTTGAAGTGGTTCGAATCGAGTTTGACGACCGGCGGAATGCCGTTGCGATCGGGATGCAGTTCGAGTCGGAAATCGTCGGTGACGACATAGGCGTCGGAACGAAGTGTGAGCAGGTCAGCCGTCGTCTTGACCGGTGCAAACCTGGATCTCGGCACTTCCACCGCGGTGGCCCCTTCGAAACATGAGATCGCCGCGCCCATGGCGGTTTCCAGTTGAATCACCTTGGGCGAAGTCTTGTCGCGGGGATCAACCGTCTTGCCGTTGCGGATGAGGGCCAGGGGCAGGAATCCGCCCTGTGCATCGAGTGCCTTCTTCAATCGCTCCAGATTGATCCAGAGATTGTTGGTGTTGAAGAAGCGATGCGTGTCGATGTTCTGGAACTTGTCGGAATCCTCATCCGGGCACTGGGCCGCTTCGCGCAACAGAAGTCCGCTGGATTTGGCGTCGACCGCGAGATGTCCTCCCTTGCTGTCTGCTGCTGTCCGTCGGGTGACCTCCATGAGGAAGGGGGAGCCGGATTTCGAAAAATGACTCAGAAGGTCCAGGTTCAGCGTCGCGCCAAGATTGTCGGAATTGGAAAAAAAAGCATAGCGGACGCCGGCCTCGAGCAGCTCATCGAGTTTGCCGGAACCGAGAATCGAAGGATACAGATCGCCATGTCCGGGCGGACACCATTCGTGAGATGGATCGGCGGGCCAGTCGACCGGTTCCAAGGTCTCCGCATCAAGTTTGGGCGCCTTGCTCTGGACAAATTCAAGTGACTCCGGATCACCCAGCTCCGGATATTTCTTCAAGAACTCCCGCGTGTCCGCGCTGGTGGAATAACTGTTCATCAACAGGAACTTCAGCTCCATGCCGAATCGTTCCCTCAGGGCGAGAATCTGTTTCGCTGTCAGATCCAGAAAGTTCAGACCATCACGGACCTCCAACAGCGATTTGGCCTTCTGCAATCCCATGCCCGTGCCAAGACCGCCGTTCAGTTTCAGAATGACCGTGGCATCGAGCAGTTCCTTGGCATCACCGGCATCTGCTGACGGCAGTTCTTCCAGCTTGGGCAGCGAGGAGACCGGTTGAATGTTGGATTCCGGAATCAGCAACTCGGCCCCACTGGTGAGCAGCCCGACATTGTGTTCAAAGGCACGAATCGCAACCTCACTCACTCCCGCTGATTCCATCTTTTCCCGGATCGAAGCCATGCGCGAATCGTCCGAACCGGGCGATGGAACGTCAACGATTTAAGCGTTGTTGGCCACGTGGGTTTTCGCGAATTCCTTCGTGCACCGGGCGGGGTTGCCGCATAGGTTTCTCTCTCATGAGATCCATATACGTCCTGTTCGTCCTATTGTCCGGCGCTCAAGCCGCCACCCAGATCCCGACGTTCATTTCATTGTTCAATGGCAAGGATCTCACCGGCTGGGTCGATGTGAACACCAGCAAGGACACCTGGTATGTGAAGGACGGTCTGCTGGTCTGTACCGGACATCCGATCGGGGTGATGCGCAGTGAGAAACAATATGAGAACTTCGTGCTGCACATCGAATGGCGTCACATGGAGTCAGGTGGTAATTCCGGGGTGTTTGCGTGGAGTGAGGGAAAGGCCGCCGAAGGCAGACGATTGCCAAAGGGCATGGAAATTCAGATGCTTGAATTGGAGTGGCCGTTTCTCAACCGCAACAAGGACGGCACGCCGCGCCCGATTGCCTACGTCCACGGAGAGCTGTTCGGTGCGAACGGATTGAAGACGGTTCCCGACAATCCGCGTGGCTCGCGCAGCAAATCGATCGAGAACCGCTGCAAGCCCAAGGGGGAATGGAATTACTACGATGTCGTTTGTGTGGATGGCGTGGTGAAGCTGTCGGTCAACGGCAAGTTTGTGAACGGCGTCAGCAAGGCGTCCGTGAAGAAGGGATATCTCTGTCTGGAATCAGAAGGTGCCGAGATCCACTTTCGCAACATTCAGATCATGGAATTGCCGACGGGGGTGACCAGCAAGGAACAGACAGCACCTCTTGCTCCGGATCACAAGAAGGAATGAGAGCTGTTCTCACCTCCTTGGTTCTGATCTTCGCACTTCAGGTGCGAGGTGCGGATACCTTCCTTGAGCGGCATTGTCTGGATTGTCATGACCAAGACACGTCGAAAGGCGGGTTGGACCTGGAAACTCTGGAGAAGGGAAACCTGGCCGGGTGGACTCAGGTTCTGGATCGCGTCACCAATGGGGAGATGCCTCCGTCCAGACGCCGCCAACCTTCAGCGGAAGACAGGAATGGGTTTCTTCGTGGACTCGGCGAGCGACTGAGTCGCGACTGGAAGAAACGTTATCGCGAATCCGGCCGGGTTGCAGGGCGACGATTGAATCCCACCGAGTATGAGAACACGTTGCGTGATCTGCTGAAAGCACCGTGGCTGGAATTGAAGGAGATGTTGCCACCGGATCCCGAGAAGCATGGCTTCGACAATGTGGCCGAGGCGCAGGAGATCTCGTATGTGCAGATGGCGAAATACCTGGAGGCCGCTGAAATCGCCATCGACGGTGCCATGCGGCTGCATCCGACGATGGAACCGGAGAACTACCGCACGTGGTTTTCCGAGGAAGGTCGTTACTTGGGGAAGGGTGAATTCAGAGGGCAGGGGACGGGGCGCAATCGACCGGTCGGTGACTGGTTGGTGATTCTCCGGCAGCCGAACAGCGCGCAGGCTCCGTTCCGCATCCGGAAGAAGAATTCCACCATCCAGCAACCCGGTTGGTATCGCTTTCGGGTGAAGTGTCGTGCCGTGCTCTATGACCACGGCAAACTGAAGAAACCGGAACGCGGGCACGTGGCATCGCTCAATACGGCTGCCAAGCGGGTGCTCGGTCGATTCGACGTGCCGGAAGGGCCGGATGGCGGCGTGGTGGAATTCACGGCCTGGCAGCATCGGGGCGACTTTCTGGAATTCTTCTGTGACTCGCTCGACGACCGGGATTTCAAACGCACGGAACCAAAGGGGCCATACCGGGGAGATGGAATCGCGATCGAGTGGTTCGAAATTGAGGGTCCGTATCCGACGAAAACGTGCGACAACCGCGGGTGGCCCTCGGAGAGTTATCGCACGCTGTTTGGAGATCTGCCAATGGCGGCATGGACGGAAGACTCCGGTCTCAAGAAACCCGAGATGTTGCATCTGCCGGATTGGACCGCCAACAAGCGCGGCTTGCGGGACGCGTTTCAACATCCGCCCGGATTGATGATGGTGGTTTCCCAGCGTCCGCAAGCGGACGCAGAGCGATTGCTGCGGAACTTCATGACCCGTGCCTACCGCCGAAAGCCGGTGGAATCGGAGGTGAAACGTTGCCTCGCCTTTGCCATCAATGCGATCGAACAAAAGGCGTGTTTCCAGGATGCCATGCGACTGGCCTACAAGGCTGCCCTGTGTTCGCCGGACTTTCTCTACTTCCGCGAATCACCGGGCCGGCTCGACAACGAAGCGTTGGCCTCCCGTCTGTCCTACTTCCTGTGGCGGACCCATCCGGATGCGGATCTGCTGGCGAAAGACCTGACCACGGATGAGGCATTGTTGGTGCAACTGGATCAGATGCTGGACGATCCGCGCAGTGGACGTTTCGTCAGCGACTTCACCGGCCAATGGCTGGATTTGCGCGAGGTGCATGACACTTCACCTGATCGGTATTTGTTCCCGGAATACTTCTGTGATGTGCACCTGGTGAATTCGGCGGTGGCTGAAACGGAAGCGACCTTTGCCGAGATGCTGCGGAAGGATCTGCCCGCGATCACCGCCGTGAAGGCGGACTTCGTGATGATCAATGAATGCCTGGCGGAGTTGTATGGCCTGACGGGCGTTCGCGGACGCGAGATTCGGCGCGTCGCTTTGCCGGCCCAATCGCCGCGAGGCGGATTCCTGACGCAGTCCAGTGTGCTGAAGGTGACTGCCAACGGACTGACTACTTCACCGGTGATCCGCGGTGCCTGGGTGTTGGACCGGATTCTCGGGGCTCCACCCGCTGCGCCACCGCCTGACGCAGGTGCCATCGAACCGGATACCCGTGGCGCCACGACCATTCGTCAGCTATTGGCGAAGCATAGCCGGGGCGAATCCTGCGCGAGTTGTCACAAGTCCATCGATCCACCTGGATTTGCTTTGGAAAACTTTGACGTGATGGGGGCTTGGCGGGAACGCTATCGCACGTTTGAGCAAGGCGAGGTGGTTGACCTGAAAATCGCGCGACGTCAGGTGCGCTACAAACTCGGTCTCCCTGTCGACTCATCCGGTGTCACTGAGGAAGGTCAGAGGTTTGCGGACATCCACCAATTCCGGGATTACCTTGTCGGAAAAGAAGAACAGATCGCCCGCAATCTGGTGGATCGGTTGATGACGTTTGCTACCGGAGCCGGGATTACTTATGCGGATCGTGAGGTGGTTGAAGGCATTCTCCGTCAGACCAGATCGAACAACTATGGTTTGCGGTCCATTGCCCGACGGATCGTATTGAGTGATACGTTCCGATCGAAATGATCTTTGCCACGCAGCAGAAGATGCGAAATCTTCCGCCGCGAACTGTCAATCGGAGTCGGAATTCTTGGCGAATTCCGCTACGCGTGGGAACTGAATCTATTGATATGTCGTTGAATCGCAGAACATTTCTCCGCGGTGCGGGCGTTGCGCTTGCGTTGCCATTGCTGGAGTCGATGGGCAAGGCGGCCTCCATGCCAATCCACCGATTGATCGCCATCGAGACGAATCAGGGTATTCTGCCGCAGTTCTTTTTCCCCAAGGGAGTGGGGCGACAATTCCAGCTGTCTCCATATCTGGAGATTCTCAAAGCGCATCGAAATCAGATGACGGTGTTTTCGGGGACGTCACATCCACAGGTGGACGGCGGGCATTCGGCGGAGAAGTGTTTTCTCACGGCGGCACCGCATCCGGGTCGGGGAGGTTTTCGGAATACGATCTCGGTGGATCAATTCGCTGCGGAACGGATCGGACATATGACTCGTTTTCCTTCGCTGGCGTTGACGGTGGGGACAAAGCGCAGCCTTTCCTACACGCAGGCGGGTGTGAACATTCCCGGCCATGATTCGCCCTCCAAGTTGTTCCGCAAACTCTTCGTGCAGGGTTCTGCAGCGGAGGTGAAAGCGCAGGTGGAGAAACTTCGGCAGGGTTGGAGCATCCTCGATTCCGTCGGGGATCGGGCTCGCCAGCTGGGCCGGAAAGTTGGCGCTGCCGATCGCGACAAGCTCGACCAGTTCTACACCGGCGTTCGTGAACTCGAGCAACGGCTGATCAAGAACGAGGAATGGGAACAGAGGCCGAAAGTGAAGGTGAAAGCACGGCCGCCGCGCGACATTCGCGATGGAGCCGCGCTGATTGAGAAAACGCGGGCGATGTTCGAATTGGCGAAGCTGGCCATGGAGACGGATTCCACGCGATTGATGTCAATCTATATTCACCAGAACGCCGTAAAGCCGAACATTCCAGGAGTGAGTACCGGCACGCATCCGTTGACCCATCATGGCAATCAACCGGAGAAGCTCGCGCAGTTGCGCCGGATTGAAGAGGCGCAATTCAGTGCGCTGGCAAGACTCCTTGATGATCTCAGTGACGCCAAGACCCCGGGCGGTACATTGCTCGACGAAACATCCGTCGTGTATGGCACCTGTATGGGCAACGCGAACTCGCACAAGAACGACAATCTGCCAGTGCTTCTGGCGGGCGGCGCATTCAAACATGGTCAGCATCTCGCCTTGGGCGGTACGCACGACTATCCGTTGCCAAATCTGTTTGTCAGCCTGCTGCAACGACTCGGCGTCGAGACGGACAGATTTGCCACCAGCACCGGCGCGATGCGTGGCTTGGAGATGGTTTGAACTTCCGTCGTCATTGCGCCATACCCACCGGATGCGTTGTTCGCCTGTCGCGTTGATTATACTGAGTCTCCTCGCAATTCCGTGCTTTGGAGCTGATTTCACCGTTCAGACGAATATCCCGTATCTGTCTGGTGGCGGGCATTCCAGCTATGCCTTGAAGCGCGGCAAATTAGATTTGTATCTCCCGAAGGATCAGAAGAATTTTGCCACGCTTGTCTGGTTCCATGGCGGCAGCATCCAATCCGGTGAAAAGGACGGGAAGATCGCCAAGCCGGTTTCCGAGCGGTTTGCCCGCGAAGGACTCGCCGTGGTGTCGGTCAACTACCGCCTGCATCCCAAGGTGACCTTTCCTGCCTACATCGAAGACTGTGCAGCCAGCGTCGCGTGGACGTTGAAGAACATCGCAAGACACGGAGGTGATCCGAAGAAGGTGTTTGTGTCCGGTCATTCGGCCGGTGGTTACCTGTGCGCGATGGTTGGCATGGATCCCAAGTATCTTGAGAAACACCGTGTGAGTCCCGATGTGGTCGCGGGCTATCTGCCGGTTGCCGGGCAGATGATTTCCCATTCCACAGTGCGCAAGGAACGCGGCATTCATCGCTACCAGCCGGTGATAGACGAATCAGCGCCGAGTTTCTTCGTAAGCAAGGCGGCGCCGCCGTTCCTGGTGCTGGTCGGGGACGATGACCTTCCGGCGCGGGTGGAGGAGAATCAACTCTTCGTCGCCTTCATGAAGGCCCACAAGAATCCGCACATCGAATACTACCTCGGCGAAAATCGCAACCACGGCTCTATTGCCAGCGGCTTGGCCAATCCGGGTGATCCCGGCGCCGATAGGATGATGGCCTTCATCAAGAAACATTCGCACTGAACTGATATGAAATTTACTTCTCTACTTTTCATCGCCTCGTTTTTCCTGGCCTCGACGGGCTTCGTTGAAGCCCAGTCCGAACGCCAGTTGGCCAACTGGTTGAAGCGATTTCCCAAGGCCGATCTGAACGGCGACGGAAAGCTCACGATCGAGGAGGCACAGAAGTATCGAAATCAGCCTACGGGTGGTCGCCAGCGTGGCGACAGCGGCGGTCGTGGCGCGCCTCGCAACTTCGCGGTAGACCCCGGTTGGAAAAAGGATCGCTTTCCCGAGCACGCCGTGGCCTACAAATCGCCGAAGGAGATTCGAGCGATCTATGCCAAAAAGGTTGGAGAAGACAAAGCGGTTCAGTCGTTTGAAAAGCCGACCGACGGGGCCCTGCGCATCGTTGGAACCGGGCACAGTTTCATGGGGCCGGGCTACAAGACGATGCCGCTCATCGTCAAAGCCGCCGGCATGGAGCAGCCACTCTATACTCACACCGGTGGCGGAATGACGGGGAGCACGCGTTACAAGTGGGAACAGGAAAACGGGATCTTTCAGTTCGACGGACGGCCCACGCCGAAACTTTTGGCATCCATCGCGAATGCGAAATGGGAAGCCATGATGTGGGGGCCCTACTTCAATGATCAGCCGGAGTATTACACCTGCTGGATCGATTTCTCCCTGAAATACAACCCGGACATGAAGTTCTTCCTGTCGGACGCCTGGCCGCAGCTCTACCAGCTCGAAGAGATTCCGAAGTCCGAAGACTTCTTCACCGAAGAGATCATGGATCGTCTCGGCAAGGAGCGTGCGTCGGGTTACGCGGAATTGGTCAACGGTCTCAACAAGAGATACGGAAGACGGGTCTTCATCATGCCGACATCGGATGCGATGGTGCTCGCTGCCAAACACAAGATTCGCGGTGAGCTTCCGGGGATCGAGGGGATCCACAAGGTGGTCGGGAAGAAGGAGCGCTCCGTTTGGCGTGATCAGCTCGGCCATCTGGGGCCGGGCTTCGACCGACTCGAAGGCTATGTCTTCTATTCCACGATCTACGGCCGATCGCCGGAACTCATAAAGGAACCGATCGCGTTCCGCGACAAGGGCGACTTTCCGAGCCCCGCACTCGACAGGGTCTTTCGCAGAATTGCCTGGCAGGCCGTCATCAACAATCCCCTGTCCGGTGTGACGGACAAGGACGGGGACGGCGTCAAAGACTGAACTTATGAAACAGATTTCATTGACCCTCTCGCTGGTCCTGGGCATTTCATTCGGCGCGAATGGGGAATCCCGGGTTGTCTGCAAGGAGACCGATGCGGCCATCACGGTAAGCGTGGGTGGCAAACCTGTCCTGACTTACAACAAGGCGACGTTGACCGGTCCGAGAGGAACGGAGCCGTATTACCGGCGCAGCGGACACATTCATCCGATCTGGAATCCGGATGGGCAGATTGTATCCGGAGATTTTCCCTCCGATCACCTGCATCAACATGCGCTGTTCTTCGCTTGGACCAAGTGTGAGTTTGAGGACCGCAAGGTGGAGTTCTGGAATCAGAAGCTGGAGCTTGGTCGGGTAGCTCATGAAAAGGTTCTGAGACTGGAGAATGGCAAGAAGTCAGGCGGCTTTACCGTGCGCCTGACCTACATGGAAATCGCCAACCCGGACAGGCCCAAGCCAGTGCTGCATGAAACATGGGAGGTCCGGGTCTACGATGACTCCGGTGATCATTTCCGCTTCGATATCATGTCGACGCAGACCTGTGCCGCGTCCTCGCCGTTGAAGATCATGAAATACCACTACGGCGGCATGGCGTTGCGTGGCAGCAATGAGTGGATCGATACCACCCTGCGCGACAACATCAGAAAGTGGGAGCAGGTGAAAAAGAAGAATCCGGATGCCCACATCGCCGACCCGAAGCGGAAATACAACTAACTCACCAGCGATTCATTGAAATGGAAGGCAGGCAATCACTCCCGGCCCAACTGGGTGAGCCTGCACGGCAGGCTCGATGGAAAGGCAACGGGGATCGCCGTACTTTCGCATCCTGCAAACTTCCGCTCACCACAACCGGTTCGCCTGCATCCCAACATGCCCTACTTCTGTTGGGCACCGATGGTGCTCGGTGAATTCGAGATCGCGCCGGGTAAACCGTATGTCTCCAAGTTCCGCTACATCGTCCACAAGGGCGCGCCAGATTCCAGTAGTTTGAACAATCAGTGGAAGGTGTTTGCGGCGGAAAAGTGATCCGGGGTTTCCGTAGGAGCTAGGCAAGGATTCCCAGCGCCGGATTCCCATACACATCGGTCAGGCGGAAGTCGCGGCCGTGGTGGCGATAGGTGAGTCGCTCGTGATGGATGCCGAGCAGGTGAAGGATAGTCGCGTGGAGATCGTGGATGGTGCAGCGGTTTTCGGTGGCGTGGTAACCGAACTCGTCGGTGGCGCCGTAGCGGAAGCCGCCTTTCACCCCGCCGCCGGCCATCCACATGGTGAAACCGTCCGGATGATGATCACGGCCGACCGGACCTTTGCCGATCTGAACGGTTGGCGTGCGGCCGAATTCTCCGCCCCAGAGCACGAGGGTGTCGTCGAGCATGCCGCGCGTTTTCAGATCCTGGATCAAACCGGCGATGGGCTTGTCGGTCTGGGCAACGTTCATTTCATGGCCTTCCTTGAGGTGCGAGTGTTGATCCCACTGTTCGTTGTTGAAGGGCAGGGAGCCGGCGTGACTGACCTGGATGAAGCGGACGTCGCGCTCGGCAAGACGCCGGGCAAGCAGGCATTGGCGGGCGAAATTCTCAGTGACGGGATCGTCCATGCCGTAGAGCTGGCGCGTCGCCTCGGTTTCGTCGACGAGGTCGGTGGCATCCGGTGCGGCCATCTGCATGCGGAAGGCGAGTTCGAAGGATTGGAGACGGGCTTCGAGATCGGGATGATCAAGGCCCCGCGCTCTTGATCTTTCATGCATCCGGCGCAACAACCGCAGTTGCTGGGCCTGGTCTTCGCGGCTCAATTCGTTGTTCTCCATATAGCCAAACTTCGCGGCGCGGGCGGGGATGTTGGGATATCCCGGCGTTCCCAAGGG
>JAYPXF010000093.1:12561-19287 GCA_038154405.1 Verrucomicrobiales bacterium
CACAAGGGCACGCCTTGATGCGCGGACGGGAGAAAGGCCACTCCGTAATTGCGTTCACCGCCATGCAGCGAAGTCGTGCAGATGGTCACGAAGGCGGGCAGATTGGCGTTCTCCGTGCCGATGCCGTAGCTGACCCAGGCGCCCATGCTCGGACGCAGGAGGGTCTCGTCTCCGCAGTGCAGTTTCATGCAGGCCCCGCCGTGGGAGACGTTGGTTTCGCAGACCGAATGCAGCATGCAGAGTTCGTCGGCAACCCGTGGCAAATGCTGCCAGAGATTCGACATCCATAATCCGCTCTGACCGACCTGCCGGAGTTTCCAAGGCGGCGCCATGATCGCGCCGCGTTTGGCAAACTGAACCTTTCGCTCTTCAAAAGGGAGCGGCTGGCCGTTGAATTCGGTGAGCCGGGGCTTGTGGTCAAACAGGTCGATGTGCGACGGACCGCCGTGCATGAACAGAAAGATGATCCGCTTGGCGCGGGCGGGCAGATGAAAACCGTTGTTCTTTGCCAAGACGCTATTGGCCGCCAAGCCGCCGAATCCAAGGGCGATTCGTTGGAGAGCTGCACGGCGATTGGAAAGGTTGCTGTTCATCAGCGGACGTAGAGAAACTCGTTTGAACTCAGGAGCGTCTGGCAAAGCAGCCCCCAGGCGTGGTCCAGGTTCTTTCGCTTGCTTGCCGCGTGGAGGAACGCCTTCGCGTCCGTTCGCTCTTCCTTCGCAATTGGGCGTGCAAAGAGCCGGAGATGCAGTTCGTTCAACGGATCGTTCGTGGCCCGTACGGATTCGGCGATCAGGCGACTCTGTTTCATGATCCACGGACTGTTCATCATCATCAGAGCCTGTGTCGGTACGGTGGTGTTGGCGCGCTGGCCGACCGGTGTGAAGCCATTGGGGAAGTCGAGCAGCGTGAACAGGTCGTAGATGTTGTTGCGGACGATGGGAAGGTAGACGCTGCGATAGTTGTGCCGGTCGTAGGCGCGGCGATTGCGTCCCAAGGTCACGTGAGTCAGCTTGGCGGAGATGATGTAGAGCGAACTGCCGGTCGGTCGCGCGAGATCAAGTGAGCCGGATGCATGCAGAACGGCATCACGGAATTCTTCCGCGTCCAGGCGGCGCAGGGCAAAGCCAACCTCTGGGTCCGATCCCATGCGATAGGTGTTCGACAGCAGAATCTTGCGGTGCAACGATTTGATCGACCAGTTGTCGCGGATCAATTCCGTGGCCAGATGATCCAGCAAATCGCGATTGGAAGGTGCCGCACCAGTCACGCCGAAATTGTCCGGCGTGCTCACGAGTCCGTTGCTGAAATGCCAATGCCAGATGCGGTTGGCAATCACCCGGGCGGTGAGCGGGTTTTTCGGGGATGTCAGCCAGGCTGCCAGTTGCCGGCGCCCGCTGCCATTCCGGGGTGAATCGCCTGCGCCCGCCCCGATTCCAGCGAGAAATCCGCGCGGGACCAGGTCTCCCTCATCGTGTGGATCGCCACGAAGATGGATCTTCGAATTGCGGGTCTTGCCGTCCATCACCGCCATCGTGCTGGGTTTCATTTTTGCCAGTTCCTCGTTCACTGCCATGCGTTGCTGCTTCAAGTCCCCGAGTTGCTTCACCACGCGGACGCCCTCCTTCGCGGTCTTCACCTTGGTCAGGCGCAGTTTGTCGATGTGCGCCATCAAGGGCTGGGATTGAATGCGCAGGGCATGTGGACCTTCCGACAGTCTGACCTGTCCCTCGATGAACCACCTCTGGTTTTCCGGATACCAACCACCGGAAGTTTCCGAAAGTGCATTGGTCGCTGCGACCTTGCCGTCTATCAGAATCTGTCCGGGCCTTGCAGTCTTTGCCGCATACCGAATCTCCATCAGGTAGACGCCGGGTTCGGTGATTTGCGCGTCATATTCCGCCCAGTTCTCACCTTTGCCTTTGTCACCGATGATGCCGATATCCTGACCGTATCCTTGGTGTAGAATGCTTGCGTGACCGCGTGAAAACGTCTCCGCTTCCCATTCTAATTGTGTTCCGCTCGCGAGCTTCTTTCCTAGCGATGCGATCTGTTTGCTGATCCCGTCGACCTTGGCGCGGAGGTCCGCTGTCTCGGCGTCGAATCGCGGACCGGTCAACGTGCTGTCATGGATCGTCGTACTGTGGAAGATCCCGGCCATGGCGTAGTAATCACGGGCGGGGATGGGATCGAACTTGTGGTCGTGACACCGGGCGCAGCCGATGGAGAGTCCGAGAAACGCTCGACCGATCGTGTCGAGTTGTTCATCGACGATGTCGGCCTTCTTCTTCACCGAATCTTTCTCAGCGAGAATCTTCGTGCCGATTGCAAGGAATCCCGTGGCAGTGATCCGGTCCGGATCAGCTGGAGCAATCAGGTCACCGGCCAGTTGGTCGCGAACGAATTCATCAAACGGCAGATCGCGGTTGAACGCGTCGATGACCCAGTTGCGATAGCGCCAGGCGTGTGGGTACGCATGATTTTCATCGCTGCCATTGGAATCCCCGTAGCGCGCGACGTCCAACCAATGTCGCCCCCAACGTTCACCGTAATGCTTCGACTTCAACAACGAGTCGACGACCTTCGCAAAGGCATTGGGTGATCGATCCTCGATGAACGCACGGATCTGTGTCGGTGTTGGTGGCAGTCCAATCAGGTCGAAGTAAACCCGCCGTATCAGGACCTCCCGTGGCGCCGGTGTCGCAGGCTTGCGGCCCTCGGCCTCGAACTGATTCAGCACAAAATGATCGAGCGGTTTCGACGGCCAGTTGCGATCCCTGACGGCTGGAGGTTCGGGGGCTGTGATTGCTTGAAACGCCCAGTGCTTCTGGCTTCCTTCCACGCCTGCGACGAACAGCAGAGATAGCCACGCAGTCGGTGGAATCACGGATTGGCCACTGAGGAATATCACAGTCGGAAAGGCTAATCCAAAACGACTGGATTGCCAGTTCCTACACCGATGTGCCGGGCGCAAGGTATTGCCGCGGACGAGCGGCAGCTCGTCCCTACCGAGACTACTCCGCGAAGATGAACTGCTGGGTGTTGAGCAAGGCCCAGACGGTGTTGGCGCGGGCGGTTTTTGTATCGTTCTCGTAGATTTGGAGGAGACGGTTGGATTCCGCTTTGCTCGGCTCGCGGGTGAGCATGTGGCGATAGATGGTGCTGATCTCTTTCTTCGGGGAATCGCACTTGGCCAATGACTGGCCCAGAACGGACTGCGGATGGATGAGCAGTTCGGAGATGCGGCTGTTCATCAGGTTGAGGGCCTGGGGAACGGAAGCGCCGTCGTTGGCGTTTTGGATGAGTTCGCGATCGGACTGGCCGAATTCGCGGAGGAAGTGTCCGCGCGGGGCGGGGGTGGGCAGTTCGGACGCACGCATCATGGTGTTCGCCAGGTTGTTATACTGGGCCATGGTGGCTTTCTGCTTTTTGGCCCATTCCCGGGCTTCCTGCTTGGAAAGGCCCTTGGGGATCTCGAGCCGCAGCTTCTTCGTCGTCTTCGTTTTGGTTCGCTTCTTCCCGGCGTCCATCATCATCATGTTGGCTGCCTCGCCACCACCGTAGGCCGCTTTGGAAATCGCCCGGTTGGTTTCCTTGCTGATGGCTTTGAGCTCTGTGGAAAGCTTGCGGGCAAGGGCTTCGTCCTCGTCTTGTTTTGCCTTGAGGAATTCGCTGCGGATCTCCGTCTGGCGTGCATAGGCGACTTTCACCGTTGCGGCGAGGCCATCAACCATGGTGCGAAACTCTTCGGGTGACTTGCTCTCGAGCGCGTCGTAGAGCTCTTCCTCGCGCTCGATGGCGGCGAGTTCCTTGGCCTTGCCGGGCTGGTAGTTGTCGGCGTCCGGGGTGACGAGAGTGACGATGGAGTCCCAGATCTGTTCGGCGCTCATGCGCTGGAGTTTCGGCCCCGGGAAGTGGAATGGCTTGGCCGGGGCGATTTCGCCGGCGTAGGGCTGACGTTGCCAGGCCTCGGTCTTAAAGAGCATGGCGAGGAAGGACTTCATGTCGAAGTCGAGGTCCTTCATGGATTGTTCCAAGAGTTTCACCAGCTCGGGATTGGCGGCCTTGGTGTAATCGGTGATCTGGTCGACGGGTTCGATCTGGCCGACACCGAAGACCTGTTTCCAAAGGCGATTGGCGATCACCTGGGCGAAGCGGGGATTGTCCTTGGAGGTCATCCATTTGGCGTAGGCCGGAAGGTAACCTTCCTCGAGATCTTTCGCCGTGATCTCGCCACCGAACATGGTTCCCGGGGGCATCAGGTCGTGCGGCTTGGCATCGTCGTATTGGTAATCATGTGGAAGTTTGGCGTCGCGGTCGTTGACGTCGACAGCTGCGTATTGCAGCGGCTTGTAGATGTCGCTGATGAGCTTGCGCGTGGATGAAACAGGGCGCTTTGGTTTCGGCATCTTCTTGACTGCGGCAAGCACCTTGGCGTTCAGCTCGCGGTATTCTTCCTCCGTCAGGCCGGATCGTTTCTGGACGAACTTGCGGTTGTCGCTGGAGAAGAGTTTCTTGATCTGACTGTCGCTGGCGGAAACGTGAAAGCCTTTGATCCCGGTGATCTCTTCGCCCATCGTCTGCAGCTTCGCCAGATATTCCCGCTTGGCTTTGGCACCGCCATTATCTTTGGAATTCTTGGAATACATGCGGCGGTTTTCGCCTCCGGCATAACCTGACTTCACGCCATAAGTGAAAGAGGCCATGTGGAAGAAATCGGTCTGGCTCCATTTGTCGAAGGGGTGATCGTGGCATTGGGCGCATTCGAGGCGGGTGCCGAGGAAGATGCGAACGGTGTTGGCCATGTTGTCCAGCGGCATGCCGCGGTCGCGTTGGTAGTAACCGGTGGCTCCGTTTTCCCAGGTGTTGCCTTCGGAGGCCACGAGTTCGCGGACCATCTGATCGTAGGGCTTGTTGTCGCGGAGGCTGTTCTTCACCCAATGCTTATAGGCGTATTCGTTGGCCTTGCCGGAACGGCCGAGCTTGTTGTTGATGCGGAGGATGTCGGCCCAGTAGTTGTAGAAGTGGGAGACGTAGCCTTCGGATTGGAGGAGTTTGTCGATCAGGACGTCGCGCTTGTTGGTGGCGCGGTCGTTCAGGAACTCCCGGGCTTCTACGGCGGTGGGAATACGGCCGACGGCGGCGAGGTAAATGCGCCGGACGAATTGCTCGTCGCCTATCGGGCTGTTGGGCTGAAGTTTGTTGTCCCGAAGCCCTTGTTCGATGAGTTCGTCTATCTGGTGAGTCTTCGCTGCGGTGTCCTGAAGTTCGGCCTGGACTTTGGCGGTCAGGAACAGGGGCAAAAAGACGGCAAATACCTGGTAAATTCGGCTGATCATTGGTTAATCGATTTTTGCAAATCGGATGTTGGACGGACAAGTCGGGTCGACATTCATTCAACTGCCTGCTCAGTTTGGTTCCAAGAATATTCTGAAAATGTGCAGTTTCTGGTGCTTTTTCGACAATTTCCGGTCAAGTCGCGCTGAGTAGCGCCGATATCTGGGTTGGCACGGTGTGAGCCGCCATCGCCAGTCAACTCAATCCGGATTACGGACGCAACGACCGACTCCAAATGTGAGCCAACCATTCTGGTCGTGGAAGATGATCGAGTGTTTCAACGAACGATCATCCGCAGCTTCAAGAAGAACGGCATCGGCAATCCCGTGCGCACGGCCCGTGGCGGTCGGGAAGCGCTGGACGTTCTGCGCGGCGAGAACGGGCAGGACCAACTCAAACAGCCCTACCTCATCACGCTGGACATGAACATGCCGGTGATGGACGGGGTGGAATTCCTGAAGACCATCCGGCAGGACGCGGAGCTCAAGAGCAGCATCGTGTTCGTGCTGATGACCTCCGATGACTAGAAGGACAAGGTGGCAGCCTATCGCGAGAGCGTCGCCGGCTATCTGCTCAAGCACCAAGCCGGAGATGACCTGGTGAAGTTCACCGGTCTGCTCGATCAGTTTCTGATGTTCGTCGAATTCCCACCCGCCAGTTCGAACTGAAACGAACCTACCCAATGAGCCAACCCGACGAGTCAAAGAATGATGCGGGAATCCGCGAACGCCTTCACCGTGCGTTCGGTCGACTGGCTGCATTTGCGGTATTGGCAGTGGCGGTGAATGTCGGCGCCACCTTGATCCTGCGCAGCCAGATCGGCACGGACAAGTCACCGGAGGAGGTGTCCGCCATGGCGGACGGTTTCCTGGTGTTGGCGGCGCTTTCGTGTTGCTGGGTCGCCTACATCGGTCGTTCACTGGCCCGGACGGAATCCGATGCCCTGGCCGAACCGATTGATCGCCCGGCCGAGGCGGTGGAATCCCTTTCCCGACGAAAGGGCAGCGATGATCTGCCGGTGCCGGAGGGGCGGGAGTTGGCGGATTTGACCCGTGGTTTCAATCGCATGCGCCGAATCATCGGCAAGGCCCATGAAACGGTGAGTGCCAACATGGCGGCCTTTCAGCGCACCAACCTGCTGCTGCAACGTTCCAACCAGAAGCTGGAGAATTTCGCCTACGTTGCCTCGCACGATCTGCGCAGTCAGCTCTCGGCGATCGATCAGTTGTCGGGGTTCGTGCTGGAGGACTGTGAAGAGATCCTGCCGGAAGAGTCGAAGGAGGATCTGGTCGAGTTGCGGCGGCGTGTCAATCGGCTCGCGGATCTGGTCACACAGCGGATGATCTGCCCACGCTCACGACTCCCAAGGCCGCGTTGTATCTGGTGTTC
>JAYPXF010000093.1:19297-22569 GCA_038154405.1 Verrucomicrobiales bacterium
CTGAACTATTCCCGCATCGGTCGCAGGGAAAGCGAACCCGAAGAGGTGAAAGTCGGTGAAATGCTCGGCGAGATCCGGGAGATGCTTTCGCTGCCGGAAGGGTTCACCGTCGTCATCGCGGATGATCTGCCCACGCTCACGACTCCCAAGGCCGCGTTGTATCTGGTGTTCCGCAATCTCCCAACTCACTGAAACTCCATAATCGCGAGGACGGGAGCATCACCATTTCGGGTGAGGAAGACGATGGGTTCTGGAGATTTGCACGACCGCATTCTTGAGCCATTTTACACGACCAAGGATCGTGAGCAGGGCACCGGACTCGGCCTGTCCACCACGTTGGGAATCGTCAAGAGTCAAGGCGGACAAATCCAGCTGGAGAGCGAGGAGGAAAAGGGCAGCGTTTTCCGCGTGTTGCTGCCGCTCAATCGCGATCAGGAGAAACTATCCGTGCCGCCGGCCACGGAATTCAAATCTCTGGGCACGGAACTCGCCGGCAAGAGCGTGTTGGTGGTGGATGACAACGCCGCCATTCTCAAGTCGATCGCCACATTGCTCCAACGTCTCCAGGCCGATGTCATCAAGGCCAGCAACGGCCACGAGGCGATGGAACCGTTCGCCAAGTGGCTCAGCGAATACGATCTTATCGTGGTGGACCTCGATCTGCCCAAGATGCATGGATCGGAACTCATCCGCCTGATCCGCGACAGCGGCAGTGAACTGCCCATCGTCATTGTCACTGGCACCAATGTGACCGACGACGCGCAGCGCGAATATTACGATCTCGGCGTCGCAGAAATCCTCCGCAAACCCTTCTACTGCGATACGCTCGCCCGATCGATGAACCACAGCATCGCCGAGCATGAATCGACGGTTCCAGTCGAGGTGATGGCGATCTGACATGGCCGGTCTCCCGGCCTGTGAACAGTTCCCGCTTGTCACGGATTTGGCGTCCGCGCATTCTCGGACATGGCAGCAACTCAGGAACCGAATTCACTCGATCGAGAGTTTTATCTGAAGGCCGAAGACTTCTTTCCTGCCCATCGCGACTGCGCGCTCACTTACGATGACATCACGCTCGCGACGCTCTATTCCGACATTCTCCCGCGTGACACCCAGCTCGACACCACGCTTTGCGAGGGCTTGGACCTGCATCTGCCCATTGTGTCCGCCGACATGGACACGGTCACCGAATCGAACATGGCCACCGCCATGGCGTTGAACGGCGGCATCGGGCTGATCCATTACAACATGACGGAGAAGGAGCAGCTGAAGGAGGTCAGCCGGGTGAAGAATCACGTGCACGGACTCATCCAGGACCCGATCACCGTCAATCCTGATGAAGCGATCGGGGATGTGCTGGCGTTGATCGAGCGCAAGGGATTCAAGTTCAGCACCTTCCCCGTGGTGGACAATGACGAGAAGCTGATCGGCCTCCTCCCCGGCAGCGTGGTGCGCCCGCGCTACTCCGACCGCAAGGTGTCCGAGGCGCTCACACCACGCGACCAGGTGTTTACGCTGACGGAAAAGGAACTGGGCAACGATCCCATCGCGCGGGCGGATCAGTTCTTCGGTGATCATCCGCGAATCAACAAACTCCTGGTGGTGGATGATCAGGACCGGTTGCGCGGTCTGTTCACCTTGTCCGACGTGGATCGCATCGCGCAGGAACGTCAGGCGCAGTTCAAGCCGGCGCGGGATTCCCAATTCCGTCTCGTCTGCGGAGCCGCCATATCGGCCACCCGGAATTCGTTCGGCGAACTGGATCGTGATCGTATCTTCGGCCACGTCGCTGCACTGGTTGAGCGCGGAATCGATGCGGTGGCCGTTTCCACGGCGCACGGTCACACAAAAGGGGTCGGGGATTCGGTGAAACTGATTCGGGATGAATTCAAGGATCTGCCCATCATCGCCGGCAACGTAACGAGTGGTGCCGGCGTCGAGTTTCTCGCCGAGAGCGGCGCCAACTGCATCAAGATAGGACAAGGGCCCGGCAGCATCTGTACGACGCGTGTGGTCGCCGGTGTTGGTATTCCCCAAATGTCCGCGCTCTTTGTGGCTGGCAAAGCCGCCAAGTCCAGGGGTGTTTCAATTGTTGCTGATGGCGGAATCACCAAGTCGGGCGACATTGTGAAGGCGCTTACGTTGGCTGATGCGGTTATCTGTGGCGGTTTGCTCGCCGGCTGCGAAGAGGCGCCGGGAGAAATCCTGGAGATCAGCGGCAAGCTGTACAAGCAGTATCGCGGCATGGGCAGCCTGGTCGCCATGAAGGCCGGATCGGCAGCCCGTTACGGCCACAGCTCCCGGGACACTACCCGGAAGGTCTCGGCGGAAGGGGTCGAGGCGTTGAAGGAAGTCGCGGGGTCGGCAGACAAGGTGCTGGGGCAACTGATCGGCGGCATTCAATCCGGCATGGGGTATCTCGGTGCGTGGAACCTGAAGCAGCTTCGTGATCGCGCGCGCTTCATCCGCGTCAGCCCGGCCGGCCAACGCGAGGCTTCCCCGCATGATATCGTTGAGCTGAAGACCGGGGCGTAGGTCCCCGCGCATATCAACGACAGTCGATTTCTGATGTTGGTGAGATGGAGACCTTGATCACAGCGTCTCTCACGGGGATCTGCCTCTATCTCCTGTTTCGGTCCGTGAGGCACTCGCCGACGGTGACCGATGGAAGACTGGTATGCGCGTATTCCCCGGTCATTCGAGTTGCTCTCGTCATATGTGGAATGCTGTTTCTCGGCTTGGTGGTGTGGGGGATCTTCTCGTGGCAGGAGGAAGGGATTTGGGCGTTGATTGCCTTGGTGCTCTTCGGTTGGGCTGGAACCTATGTGCTCTTCGAGATGTTCTTCGTGAAGTTGGAATTCGATTCGGATGCAGTTTACTCGTTCGTTCCCTGGCGGGGGGCTCGGGTCATTTCTCGGGATGATATCGAGCGGGTCGAATACTCTGACAGTTCGAACTGGTGGCGTGTCCATACTCGCAACCATGGGATACTCAGGATTTCGAACATGATGTCCGGCGCTACGACTTTGATCGAAATGGTCAACAAGCACATGGAGGCCAATCAGCCTGTTTCAGCTCCATCGGAGCAGTTCCCGAGGCACGTTTCTGGCTGTGATAAATTGTATTCATCTCCTACGATCCACTTAGGGAATTCTCCGGTTAGACCGATTGCCAAAAGTCCTTGCGGGAAAAGCGGATTAAAAGATGTACAAATTTGCCGTTTTTCTCACACTTATGAATCGATCGCCTACGACAGCTACCCAACGCGGATA
>JAYPXF010000094.1:0-1715 GCA_038154405.1 Verrucomicrobiales bacterium
TGATCATCCGCCAACCGCTTTTCCGCCTCGGTGTCATTTTTTATGAGGCAACAGGAGAATCGGAATTGTTCCAGTTGATGGATTGCGTCCCCCTGCAGTTTGACCTAAATTCCCCGACTCCCGTCCCGAACTGGCGGGAAACAACCGATGCAACTTCAGGTTTTAAAGTCAAAAATTCACCGCGCACGGGTCACCGGGGCCAGCGTCGACTACGAAGGCAGCATGACCATCGCCGCCGATCTAATGGAGAAGGTCGGCCTCCTGCCCTACGAGAAGATCCTCGTCGGTAACATGGGCAATGGCGAACGCTTTGAAACCTATGTCATCGAAGGCGCGGCCGGTTCCGGCGTGATCGAGCTTAATGGCGCAACCGCCCATCTAGGTAAGATCGGCGACTCGGTCACCATCATGTGTTTCGCCCTGGTCGACGGCTCGACCGCCAAGACCTGGAAACCCAAGGTCATCGTCCTCAACGAGGACAACACCATCAAGACCGACCGGACCTGAGCGGTTCCATGAACCACAAACCCAATCCGATGCAGGGACCCATCATTGTGGTCGCTGTGACGATTGGCATGTTCGGCACGGCCGCCGTCTTCTTCGCCTACGGCAAACTCGGGCCGCGGTGGTGACGGATCACTCCTCCGTAGATTCGAATGGCATTCGAATCATTGCGCCGGAACAGACTCAACCGATCCATCCGCCTCACGAACGCGCTGCATGATCACGTCGGCAAGGTGGGGTTCGTCCCCGATGCTGCGGGTGTACCACAGGCGTTTGCCATCGCGTTCCGTCGGGTTCCGCCAGGGAAACTGCCCCTGCTCCAATCGCTTCTGCACCTTCCGTTCCGGTTCACCGAGCATCACCGGAATGTCCTCGAAAGAATGCAGTCCGTCGCTGATGAAGAACGGAACTACAACCAGGTTGTCCGTCTGGGCAAGTTCCCAACACGCCTCAATGCGCGGCTCTTCCTCCATGAAGATGGCATGCACGTCGCGATAGGGAGTGTTCGCCTGGATCAGTTCCACCTGGTGCTCAATGGCCTTCCGGGAGTTCTCGTTGTTGCCGGTGCCGTGCCCCGCGATGAAGAGCGAACGGTCGTCCGCCGCTGGCAATCGGGGAAACGGATGTTTCTCTACCACTTCGTCCGCTCGGGCGACGAGCACTTCCGTCATCGACTCATGCGTGCCGACCGGTCCGCAATAGTGGATTGTCTGCCCTCCGTTCTTTCGAACGCGCTCGAATCCGGATTTGGCATCGCCCGCAAATTCCATCTCGCGCGGAATGACCTCTTCGGTGAAATATCCCTCGCTGATGAACAACGGCACAATGAACACCCGTTCTGCATATACGCCCCGCA
Organism: Verrucomicrobiales bacterium; assembly: GCA_038154405.1. Classification (GTDB taxonomy): domain Bacteria; phylum Verrucomicrobiota; class Verrucomicrobiia; order Limisphaerales; family JAYPXF01. The sequence continues at coordinate 1,361 of JAYPXF010000094.1, forward strand.
GCACGCCGTTCAATCCCGGTTCCAGTTTCCAGAATGCCTCCAGCACCTGACCGAAGATCCCGCGCCGCCGGATCTCGTCCGCATGCTGATACGTCGGCGCGGCCGAGTCCCCGTTCAGGGTGGACCCGTGCCCGACCAGCACCAGCGCAGTGTTGGAATAGTCTTCGCTCATCGCGGGAAACATTTAGCCGCTGTATCGAACCTCGGCAAGCGAGTGTCGTCACAATGGAGGGAACCGCACCGTCGGTTCTGCATTCTGCTCGCTGCCTCGGCAGCCTCAATCCGGGATCGAACGGCCGATCTCACGCCCGGCATTTCAGGTAGGAGGAGATCAGATCGCCACTGGCCGGGGAAT
>JAYPXF010000094.1:1725-22513 GCA_038154405.1 Verrucomicrobiales bacterium
GGGACGCGCTGCTGCGTGTCCCCAGTCAAGCGTCACCTCGACCATCCGGTGTGGAAACGATGTGCCACAAAGCGCCGCGCTACGGCGCCCGCCTTGACGCCTTTCCTTCGTGGCCGGTCAGGCCCGGCTTTTCAGGTAGGAGGAGAGCGGATCGCCGCTGGCCGGCGCTTCGCCGTAGGCCCAGCGGTCGTCTTCGAGGTTGAAACCGAAGCGTTCGAAACGGCCCTCACCCACATCGGTGAAGATGCTGGCCCACTCCGTCTTGTCCCAACCCACATAGGCCTCACCTTCATTCCACTCCAGATACCGCCACTGCGTCAGCGGATCGACGCCGAGACCGAAGCCAGCCACGATCTTGATGAACCGCACGATCGTCTTGTCCCAGCCGCGGGTGATCAGTTCGCCGTCCTCATGTGACTGGGACAGGGATCCCATGATGTGTTTGCAGGCGCGGCCGAATGATCCGGCCGGGATCTCCTTGTGATAGCTGAACCAATCAGGGCAGGAACAGGTGTGGGCGCGCAGATCGATCGCATATTTCTTGTCGTCGTCCTTGTTCGCGTCAATGAACAGCGTCTGATTGATGATCGGCAGGGCGACTTCTGATTCTTGGATGTTGTCGGTCTCCACCCGTCTGGAAAAGTGCGTGGCGCCGGTTGAGATGCCCGCGCAGGCCTCCTCGATTTCCTCGATAATCCGCCCCAGATTCGTCAGTTCGCCCTCGTCGATCTCGCGATCCTCGAAGGTCCGTTCCAGCTGTCGCCACAGTCGGGTGCCTGGCCATTTGTGCTGGGCTGTGTCGTTGCCGTTGAGGTAATTTGCGAGGTCCCAGACCTCCTCGTGGCTCAGTTCGCCGTCGGAGGTGATGCGCCGGATCAGGCGCAACGTTCCCATATGTAGTTCTTGTTCTTCCATTTGTCGGAGCAACGCGGGTGAACGGCGCGTAATGTTCACCGGTTGCGGGGCGCAATCATTGGGAGGAATTCGTAATGATGACGCAATTACTTTCCGTCCAATTGACAATTCTTTTGACCGTGCTCGTCAACAAAGGTAAACCATTATTCCATATAATTGTCTTGTTTTGGCCCCGTGATTGATCAACTCGCACTTTTTGCCGCCGCTGCTCCCAACACCGGCATGTCCTACATCTGGCAGACCGCCAGCATCGAGGGCAAGCTGATCATCGTGTCCCTCATCGTGTTCTCGGTGTTCGCCTGGTCGGTGATGGTGTCCAAGGGCCTCCAGATGTGCCGCGCGCGCAGTCTGAACGACCTCTTCCTCTCCGAATTCCGCAGCCAGTCCTCGGTGGCCGACATCCACATGCGGCGGATTCAGGTGGAGGGTTGTCCGCTCTTTTCCGTCTATCAGGAGGGATGCACCGATCTCGAACACCGATTGCAGGGACCCGGCGGCGAGCGCAAGAGCTATGTCTCGCTGAAAAGCATGGAGCACGTGAAGCGCTCCATCGAGGGAACCGTGGCCCGCGAATCACTCAGTCTGGAGTCCGGGTTGATAACTTTGGCCATCGCCGTGAGCGGCGCCCCATTCTTGGGACTGCTGGGGACGGTGTGGGGCGTGATGAACACCTTTGCCGCCATCGCCCAGACACAGAAGGCCGATCTGGCCACCATGGCACCCGGTGTTTCGGCCGCCTTGGCAACAACTGTGGCTGGACTGCTGGTGGCGATCCCCTCCATGTTTGCCTACAACTGGTTGGTCCACAACCTGCGCGTGCACACCGTCGAACTCGACAACTTCGCCCAGGAGATGGCCTCCAAACTCGAAACCGAATATTTGAAGGACGACTGAACGACAGCCACGCAACCGGACCTGAAATCGCGACTGCGGACCGCACCCTTTCCCGCGTCGCAACCCGATTTCCGCTCCGTTGAGAACCGAGAACCATGCGCCGATTTTCGCAAAGGAATTCGCTGGTGACGTTGAATGAGATCAACGTTACCCCCTTGCTCGACCTCGCATTCGTCCTGCTCATCATCTTCATCATCACCACCCCGATGTTGGAATCGTCGGTGGATCTGAACCTCCCGATCGGTGAGAACATCACCCAGAATGAACCCAAGAAAGAGGACATTCATATCGTCGAGATCGATCGCGTCGGCAATTTCTGGTTGGACAAGACTTACATGCCGCTGGAACACGTCGAGATGAAGCTGGCTACGATTTACCGGACCAATGCCAATCTCATCGTCTCTGTCCGCGCGGACAAGGATGGCAAGGTCGATCACGCCATCCAGCTCATCGACCGGTGCATGCGCAACGGTATTTCCAACGTATCCTTTGCCACGGAGCTGGCCACCGAATGAAACGCCTGCAGAAAAAATGCCTCGTCGCCTCCTTCGGCATCCACGGCCTGCTGCTGATCATCATGGTCGTCGCGCCGGCCTTTCTCACCAAGCCGGAGGAGAAGAAGGAAATCACGCCGCCGATGAAACTGATCAGCGGTGCCTTGGTGGCCAAGGCGTTGGCACCGCCCCCCGCACCGGAACCTCCGGCACAGACTCCGCGCCCCACACCACCCCCGGCAAAACCCACTCCCAAGAAACCCACTCCCAAGAAACCCGAGCCGAAGAAGCCCACTCCTAAAAAGCCGACACCGAAACCGGTGATCAAGAAGCCGGAGCCAAAGAAGACCACTCCGAAACCGACTCCCAAGAAGACCACGCCCAAGAAAAAGGTCACCAAGCCGCCGGTGAAGAAGAAGACGGCTCCGACAAGACCAAAGATCAAGGTCGAGATTCCGAAGAACCTCATCTCTCGGCCAGATCCGCAAAAGGAGAAACGGGAACGCGAAGCCCGCGAACGGGCTCGGGCTGCAGCTGCGGCGAAAGCGGCAGCTGATCGCCGCAAACTGATCGCGAAGTTGAACACCGCCACCTCGATGAGTTTCTCGTCGCAGGTCAAGGTTCGCACAGCTGGCAGCGGCAGTCGGGCAACCATGGATTACGGCTCCTATGTGATGGGGGTATACGACCGGGCTTGGCGTGAACCTCGCGACTTGAGCAGCCGGCTTACCGCCACGATCAAGGTCACCATATCACGCAGCGGCAGTGTCGTCAGCGCTTCCATCAGCCGCGGCAGCGGTGTCAGTCGCATGGACAGTTCCATTCGCAGCGTTCTCAACAGCATTCGCAAGTTCAAACCGTTTCCGTCGAGCATGAACAATTCCAGGGAAACATTCACCATCGATTTCAGCATCCGGGAGAAATAATGAAGGGACTCAAATTCAAATTCGCATTGGCTGCTTTGCTCTGCCTGAGTGCGGGATTCAGCACTGCGGCGGACGCTCCGGGGCGACTGCGGATCGAACGCAAGATTGAACATGATCCGAGCAAGCCGATGCCGATCTCGATCAGCGGTTTCCCCCCGCAGATCACCCGCGTATTGGCCTTCGACCTCGAGGTCGCCGGTTGCAAGGTCGTGCCCAAGAGCGAGGCGATCTATCAGGTCAAAGGGAAATACTCCAATCGCCTCGAGGGTTACCTGGCCCTGGGTAGCGAATACCCGGTCGCCAAGGCTTACCAAGGGTCCGATCCGCGCCGCTTGGCGCACGCCTTTGCCGACGACATTGCCATGGCGATCAACAAGGTCCCCGGCGTCGCCCGCACCCGGGTACTGTTCAAGAATCGCACGCGCGGCCAGGGCGAAATCTACGTCGCCGACTACGACGGCAACGGCGTGATACCGCTGACCCGCGACGGATCGATCGTGGCCGCGCCGGCTTGGGGACTCAGAAACACCCGGATCTATTACACCTCGTATCGCCGTCACAACCCGGACGTCTATGCGCAGGAATATGCCACCGGCAAACGCATGATGGTGGCCCGTTATCCGGGATCCAACCTCACTCCCGTTCCTTCGCCTGACGGCACGAAGCTCGCCATGGTGCTGAGCAAGAGCGGTAGTCCGAATCTCTACGTGTCCGACGTCAACGGTGGCAACCTCCGCCAGATCACCTGGGTCAAATCGGGTGTGGCCACGCCGACTTGGTCACCCGACAGTCGGCATATCTGTTTTGTGTCACGCGAATCGGGTCCGGCACGACTGTACCGGATCCGCGCCGACGGTTCCGGCAAGCAACGCATCAGCACGGTCGGCGCCTACAACTGCACGGAGCCCGACTGGTCGCCCGACGGCAAGTACATCGCCTTCACCACCCAGAGCGGTGGCTTCACCTTGTGCGTCGTCCCGGCGAGCGGCGGCAAGGTCGAACGATTGGTCAGCGGGGAGGATCCCAGCTGGGCGCCGAATTCGCGCACCATCATGTTCGTCAAACGCCGCGGTGATCAGTCGTATTACTTGAGTTTACTTGACGTGCCTACCAAACAGGTAAAAGATGTGCCCCTAAGCATGGGGAACGCTTCACAGCCCGCATGGGCGCGATAAATCCGCAGTTCCACCAAAGTTACAGAAATGAAAAACGCCCCGAAGTTCCTCGTTATTGCCCTTGCGCTCACCCTCACGGTCACCGGCTGCCGCACCAAACGTCCCGACAAGAACATCACGCCGATCCCGGGTGTGAATATGGGTGGAGACGTGAGTCCGGATGGACCCGCTGGAGTAGTGGATGACACTGGAACCGGCCGTTCCTCGTCGCCATTGGATAACGGCGGATTGCCGGGTGGTCCGGGAACACCGGGCACGGGAACCATGATCACAACACCCACCGCTGTAAGTCCGGTGACGCCTCCCCCGGTTGGTCCCGGTGGAAACTACGCACAAACCGGAGACATCGACGATCTCACCAATATGCTGCGCGATGAGTCGGCCTTTGCTGCGAACACCATCTACTTCGATTTCGACAGCTCCGTTGTTCGTTCATCCGAGATCGTCAAACTCGACGAGGTCATCCAGATCCTGCTGACCGACGGTGCGTTGAAGCTGATCGTTGAAGGTCACTGCGATTCCCGCGGCACGGAAGAATACAACCGTGCGCTCGGCGAACGTCGTGCGAATTCCGTCCGCGATCATCTGATCACCGCAGGCATCGGTGCCGATCGAGTCCGCACCATCAGTTTCGGCGAAGACAAGCCCAAGGATTTCGGTCAGGACGAGGCCGCTTGGGCCGCCAATCGTCGTGGTGAGTTCATCCTCTTGCGTCCGCGGAATTGAGTGTTTCTGGCCTGATTCAGTCCCCATTCGGGGCGATTGTAGTTCGATTCTCGATGATTGATGAACCTGGCTCAAACCCTCGCTCCAGCACTGATTAGTGGTCACCGATCACTGATTACCCCAAAAAAACACCCCACAAACTCCCTTTACTTGCCCGTAAACGGCATATAGGTTCCCGACTCACGTGATGAATACAGCACTTTTTGCCATGCTCGGTTGGCCGGAAATCATGGGGATTCTAGTCGTCGTTCTCATTCTTTTCGGCGCCAAGAAGCTCCCGGAGCTCGCCCGCGGACTGGGCACCGGCATCAAGGAATTCAAGAAGGCCACGCAGGATGTTCAGGACGATCTGCACCGCGCCCTCGATGATGATCACTATCAGGAGCCGCCGCGCCGCGCGCCTCAGCGCCCTCGCAGTGCCGGCGACGCCGCCCCTCCCGAATCTTCCTCGGAAAATTCCGAGTCCAAGCCTGACTGATCCTCCAATCCCATTGTCGGACGATGGCGGACGACGAGAAGCAGGAAGAAAAACTTTCGGAAGAAGAGGCCAGTTCCGCGACTGGAGCTGGCACTTCTGCTTCTGACGCGTCTGCCGAGGAAAAGACGTCCGGCGATTCCGAATCTGCCGATTCAGTACCCGATGCGTCCACGGACGCTGCTTCGGACGAATCCAAATCGGGGCAGAAGGATTCCGTTCCCGCCAAGGACGACGAGACGGAGTCGAAAGACAACGCCGATTCAGAACAGCTCGCCCTGCCCGGCATGCCGGAAGAACCGGCGGAGGAGATCGATCGCGATGATCTGTATCATCATGATGAAGACCACGACGGTTATCATGATGAGTATCACGACGATCATTACCACCACGATGAACACGGAGAGTATCATCACGATGAATACCATCATGATGAGCACCACGATGATCATCATTACGACGGTTATCACAACGAGAAGGACCCGGAACACTTCGCCTACAATCCCGTCGCCGGCACGGCTTTGAGCACCGGCAGCAACCGTCGTCCGCTCGATCAGCAGAGTGTCCCCGACGATTACGAGCCGGAACTCGACGAGTTCGGCAATCCCTACGGCGGCCCGGTCAAACCCTTCTTGGATCATCTCGAGGATCTGCGTTGGACCATCCTCAAGTGCGTCTTTTCCCTGCTCATCTCCATGCTCGCCTGCATGATGGGCGCCAAATACCTCGTCAGTATCCTGATCTTTCCCCTGGCCGAAGCCAAGGAGCTCGGCTACCGGCTGCATGGCAGCCCTGACGTTCCCGTCATGCTCGGACCGCGCACCGTGGGCCGACTCGACAAGGTTGCTCTGACTGAAATCGGCATGGATACGAATGCTCCGGTCTTCAATCATTCCAAGGCCCGCTTCACTTTTGTCCCCGTCCGGATGGGTACCAACTACGTGCTGGCACTGAAGCCGGTCGTTCCGGAAGAGACGAAGGGCATCGCCACCAGTTTTGAAGATGTGATGGTCGAGTTGAAAAACTACGGCCCTTTCCAATCCATCTGGCTCTGCCTGCAACTGGCCTTGTATGGCGGACTCGTGATCGGTGCTCCCTTCATCATCTTCTTCGTCGCCGAATTCGTCCTCCCGGCCCTGAAGGTGAACGAGAAGAAATTCCTGTACAAAGCTGCCGGTATCGGCAGCGTCTTGTTCCTGTTGGGCGTCGCGTTCTGCTACTTCCTCATTGTCCAGGTGGCTTTGCGGGCTTCGGTCGAGTTTTCGAACTGGCTCGGTTTCGGAGCGGACGAATGGAATGCCAGCGAGTACCTCGGCTTCGTCATCAAGTTCCTGCTCGTGATGGGACTGGCTTTCGAAATGCCCGTCGTGCTGCTGACCATCGTGAAGATCGGCCTGCTCGACTACAAGAAGCTCATCGAGTTCCGCTCCTATTTCGTGGTCGGCATGCTCGTCGCCTCCGCTGTGATCACCCCGTCCGGCGATCCCTTTACCATGGTGCTCGTCGCCATCCCGTTATGGATTCTCTACGAGATATGCGTGATCATCGCCCGCATCTGGTACAAGAACGACGAAAAGGCCGAAGCCGAGTTCGCGAAAACCGACGAGTCTGAATCGAGCACTCCCGCCAAGAACGATCAGCCGGACAAATCCGACCAACCCTAGCGCCAGCGGTCAACACCTCCGGTGGGGCGAGAGTCCCCGCGAGCCCACTTCAGAGTCGCTGAAAGCGACGACAATCCGATTCAACCGTTTTTCCAACCAGGGAACAAACGGAAGAGTTTCAATCGGTCACCACTTCCTTTTCAGTGAGCCAACACCGCTTTTTCAACCAAACCCCGATGAGCAAAATCATGAGCGGCAAAATGATGATTCAGAACATGTTTTTGCCGCCCATCATTTTGTCCTTTGTTCGGTCTTGGCTCTCCTGTTCCGTGCCTTCCGTCTTTTCCGTGGTTGTTTCTCTCATCCCACGTTATCACTCCCCGATCCCATGCCCGTCATTTCTCCCGCAAAGAAGCAGCGTGAATACGATGTCGTGATTGTCGGCTCCGGTGCCGGCGGCGGCCAAATGGCCTACACCCTGACCATGGAGGGCATCAAGGTGCTACTCCTCGAAGCCGGCCGCATGTTTGACCCGGTCACCGAGACCGCCATGATGCACACCCCGGACATGGCGCCGCTTCGCGCGGTTCGCACGCCGGACAAGCAGTACGGTTTCTACGACGCGTCCGTCGAATCGGGTTGGAACATCCCCGGCGAGCCCTACACGAATGCGTCCAAAGAAAAGTCCCGCCAGTTCGCCTGGTGGCGCCAACGCATGATGGGCGGCCGGACCAATCACTGGGGACGCGTTTCCCTCCGCAACGGTCCGTATGATTTTAAAACCCGTTCCCGCCAAGGCATCGGATCCGATTGGCCGATTTCGTATGACGATCTCGCCCCCTACTACGACAAGGCCGAGATGCTCGTTGGCATATTCGGTGATGCCGAAGGCATTGAAAACTCACCCGACTCCTCACCGGACGTATTGTTGCCGCCACCCAAACTGCGCGCCGGCGAGCTGTATGCCCAGAAGCACGTGAAGGAGAAACTCGGCATCGACCTGGTCTCCATTCATCGCGCGATTCTGACCACGGCACAGGATCACCAACGCGTCCCCAAAAAGCTGCACCCACACAACAAGAAGGCGCAACGGCTGCTCGCCGACAACATGCGCCTGCGATTGGAGTGCATCTTCGCCACCGACTGCCATCGCGGCTGTTCCATCAAGGCCGCTTTCGACTCCACGTCCGTCTACCTCACCCCCGCGCTCAAGTCCGGCAACCTCGACATCGTTGCCAATGCGATGGCGCGCGAGGTGACGGTCAGCAAGGCCGGCAAGGCCACCGGCATCACCTTCATCGACAAGACCAATGGCAGCGAGCATCACGCCAGGGGTCGCGTGGTGGTGTTGGCTGCCAGTTCGCAGGAATCCGTCCGCATCCTGCTGAACTCCAAGTCCAACCGCTTTCCCGACGGCCTTGGCAACTCCAGCGGCAAGGTCGGCAAATACATCACCGACTCCGTCGCCAGCAGTTTCAGCGCGCAGATTCCGGCCTTGGAAAACCTGCCGCTGCACAACGAGGATGGCACGGTCGGCCAACAGGCCTACATTCCCTGGTGGATGGCCGGCGAGCAGGACAAACTCGATTTCCCTGGCGGCTACAAATTCGTGTTGGTCAGTGGCCGCAAGATGCCCAGCCTCAACACCGGCAAAAGCTACGACTGGCTCAATGACGACGATGAAATCCGCTTCGGCAAGAAGCTGAAGGAAGATGCCCGCCGCTACCACGGTTCGTTTCAGGGCATCGGCGCCCAAGGTGCGATGGTTGGCAATGACGACTGTTACGCCGAACTCGATCCCGAGGTGAAGGACAAGTGGGGCATCCCCGCCCTGCGTTTCCATTGGAAATGGTCCGACGACGAACTCAAGCAGGTCGCCCACCAGCAGAAGATGCTGCACGCCGTCCTCGACTCCATGGGCGCCCGCTTCAGTCGTCAGGCCTATGTCGATGATCCTCTCAAGGCCATCAAGCAAGGCGGCCAGATCATCCATGAAGTCGGCGGCGCCATCATGGGCGACAAGCCAAACCAATCCGTCACCAACCAATGGTGCCAGACCTGGGACGTTCCCAACGTGATCATGGCCGACGGCGCCACCTTCCCCAACACCGCCGACAAGAACCCGACCCTCACCATCATGGCCCTGGCCTGGCGAACCGCGGATCATCTTGTCGACGAACTAAAGAAAGGGAATTTGTGAAAGCTCCAAGCCGCAAAATCCAAACTCCTAAGAGAACCGAACTTCTTGGAGTTTGAATCTTCCCCAACGATGAACACGCACGAGCTCCCCCGCATCAACCGTCGCGTCGCCCTCCAATGGGTCACCGCCGCCAGCGCTTCCATCCCGATGATCGATGGCGAACTCGAAGCCGCCGAACACCCGCGGCCCAAGTCACCCATCGCCAAAGGCTACGGACCAGACCCCGATCTGATCCGTCAATATAAACCCGGCGACCTATGGCCGCTCACTTTCACCGACGAGCAACGCGCGCTGATGATCGTTCTCTGTGACGTCATCATTCCTGCCGACGAAACGTCCCCCAGCGCCTCATCCCAAGGCGTGCATGATTTCGTCGACGAATGGATCAGCTCCCCATACAACGATCAAGAATCCGACCGCCACAGCATCCTCAAAGGCCTGACTTGGCTGGATGAAGAAGCCAGACGCCGAGGCAAAAAGGATTTCGTTTCGCTGAACGAAGAAACGCATCTCGTCATCTGTCACGAACTCGCCCGGGCAGCGAGAAAGGACCGTCGTAAACACCCCGGCAGCTTCTTCTACCGACTCCGCAACCTCGTTGCCGGCGGCTACTACACCACCCCAGCCGGCATGAAGGACATCGGCTACCGCGGCAACGTCCCCATGTCCGAATGGAACGGCCCACCCAAGGAAGTACTCGATAAACTAGGCCTCAAGCCGCAGTGAACCGATCGATCCGCTGGCGTTGGGAATGTCAATCAGCTGCAGGCATACGTTTCCAACTCATGAATTGAGTCATGCTGGGAGCGACGGTTTCGAGCTCACCTGTTTCATGATCGTGAAACAGCACGGGAGAATCCGGTAACTTGGGGTCAACAAGCAGTTTATTCCCGCATCCGTCATTGGCAAACGGGAAGAACGGCTCACAACTTGGCCAAGGGTCGCCAATCGTTTGCGAATCAGCGGGTTCATAGAAGCAGACGTGAATTGGGTCACCTTCGTTCGGGTTCAGAACTTCGAAATCTGAAGACGTGAGTTCCTGGACATCCCCGCAGGGTACGCGCAATGGCTCGGGCATGTCGGTTTTGAAATGCTCCCAAAGGGCTTCGAAATCCGGTGACAAAAGACGTGCTTGAAATCTCTCTGGCGCGGCTCTGTCATATTCTGTCGAAGGTGGCCGACTGAATGTTCTGTCTCGGATCCACAGAGTCGCGATCGACAGCACGACGTAAATGCCAACGATGCACAAGATCACGAGTTCAGTGTCATTCATCTTGAATCAGAGCAGAGGGCCATTCATTGACTCGATGGACTACATGGTCCGTACCTTCATTGGTCTTCAGGTCGGCTCGGCCGAACTGTATCAAGTTGCCTTACAGCTTTCGACTGCTATCAAGTCCCCATGAAATTGATCTCTCCTCTATGCGTTGCCCTGATCGCGGTTTCCGGAATCGTGCATTTGCACGCCGGCGAAAAAGGCTTCACCCCCATCTTCAACGGAAAAAACTTCGACGGCTGGGATGTAAAGCCCGGCATGTGGGAGGTACGCAACGGAGAGATCTGGTGCACGGGGAAATCGAAGGACAAGAACTGGCTGATCTGGCGGAAGGAGCAGCCGGCGGATTTTGTGCTGCGGCTGGAGTTTCGCTGGGACAAGGGCAATTCGGGCGTGCAGGTGCGCAGTGATGATCTCGGCGACTGGATGGTGTTCGGCTACCAGGCCGAGGTGGCGGAGCAGAAGAAGATGGGCCTGTGGCATCACTCGCTGTTGGAAAAGGATCATCCGCGCAAGAAGGTGCGGCACCTCATGGCCACAGCGGGGCAGGCGACGATTCTCAAGGCGGACGGAACGAAGGAGGAGAAGCAGGTGATGGACGCGAAGAAGACACAGAGCCATTTCAAGAATCACGAATGGAACACGATGGAGATCATCGCCAAGGGGCCGAAACTGATTCACAAGGTCAACGACGTGATGTTCGCCACGGTCACGGATCATGATCCCAAGATGAGCCGCAAGAAGGGCTTCATCGCCCTGCAAGACCACGGCAAGGGCTGCATCGTCGCGTTCCGCGATCTGCGCCTCAAGAAACTGCCGTAGACTGGAGGGAACCGCTCAGTCGGTTCCGCTCGTTGGCAACCCAAGTCTCGGCATCGACGGAGCGATGCCCTCCAGCGAAGTCGACAATGAATGTCACGATTGAAAGCCTGACAACCTATCCGCTGAAGTCAGCCGGTGGTTGCGCGTTGACCTCTACCAGATTGAAGATTGACGGCCTGCCATCGGATCGCCGGTGGATGTTGGTTGATGAAGCGGGCCGATTCGTAAGCCAACGACGGCTGCCGAAGATGGCTCTGTTGTCGACGAGTCTGTCAACGGAAGGCATCCAAATTGGTTATCCCGGTCGGCATTCGCTGGTCGTGAACCGCATGAAGGAGGGAGATTCGTTTCGAGTGACCATGCATCGACCGGATGAAAACCTGGAAGTTTTCAGTGCCGGTGAGGAGGCAGCGCAATGGTTCACCGAGTGTTTCGAAGACAGCTCCATCGACAGCCTTCGCCTGGTGCGGTTGGTCAATGGCTTTGCGCGTCGGATTCCGGATCGTCCTGAAGACAACCAACAGCAGGTTCAGTTGAGCGACGGCTATCCCTTTCTCGTTGCCTGCCAGTCATCGCTCGATCTGCTGAACGAACGTTTCGGAGTCAAGTCGGGCATGCCATTGGAAATGGAGCGTTTCCGTCCGAACATCGTCCTCGGCGGAACCGATCCATGGTCCGAGATGAAGAACGGTCAGGTGCTGGAGGATGAATCCGGCTCGATCCGCCTGCGACTGGTGAAGCCATGTCAACGCTGCACCATCCCGCAGGTCGATCCCACGACCGGCGAACGCGATCTGCCGGCTGAATTGCATGACGTTCTCCGGGAACTGGATCGCGACAGGGAAAGTCCATTGAACTGCTTTGGGCAGAACGCGATTCTGGAATCCGGTCACAGCGAGACACTGTCTGTCGGCCAGTCGCTTCGTCTGCTGAGTGCATGAATGAGCAACCATGAGTGAAGATCTGACGCCTGACACGAGCCGAGCCGAAGTGCTGAAACAGGCAGCCGAAAGTGGTGAGGAGGAAACCGCCCGCCATTTCGGCTTCTGCAACTGGAACCAGCTGGAGAACTTCCTGCGCATTCGCGGTGATGAGGACGCGCTGGCACTCGAATCGGATCACGACGGATTCCTTTTCCTCGCCTGCCTCGTGTATTCCGGTCTTGATTCGCCGGATCGTCGCGACGAAGCCGCCGCACTCTTGACCGACAACCCGGATCTCTCTTCCGAATCCATCTGGTCGGCCGCGTGTGCAGGGAATATCGCGCGCCTGCGGGAGCTGATCAAGAAGGACGCCGAGGCCGTGCGTGCAAAGGGAGGACCATTCGAGTGGGAACCGCTTCTCTACGCCTGCTACTCCCGTTTGCCGGATGCCGACACACTGGGTGCGGCGAGAGTGTTGTTGGAGCTCGGCGCCGATGCGAAGGCCTATCACATGTGGGGTGGCAACACACGCTTCACGGCGCTCACTGGAGTCCTCGGTTGGGGAAAACGTGGCCCGATAAACCAGTCTCCGCACCCGCATTGGCAGGAGTTTGCCAGGTTGCTGCTTGAAAAGGGAGCTGACCCGAACGATTGCCAGGCCCTCTACAATCATATGCGCAACCCGGATCCGGAACCGTTGCGCATCATGATTGATCACGGTCTGGATGGATCGCAGCGAACGTATTATGGGGAGACCTTAGAAGCAGACGCTCCGCAAACGCTTTCTGCCATCTTGGAAACCTGCCTGCCGCGGTTCTACACCGAGAAGGCCGCGCTGTGTATCGACAATGGAGCAGACTTGTCCCAACAGGTCAACGGCATGCCTTTGCAAAAGGCCTGCGCTTTGGCCGGCTACACGGAGCTGACCACGCACCTGAAGACCAAGGGGGTTTCACCTGAACCGCTGAACGAGCTGGAATCCTTCGCCGCGGCGGTCCTCGCCGGCGACACGGCGGCGGCCGACACCCGGTGCGACGCGGACCCATCCCTGGTGAAACGCATCTTCGATCTCGATGATGAAATCCTCCACAAACCCGCCGCCGCCAATCGATTGAAGGCCCTGCAGACCGCCATCGATCTGGGCCTCGATCCGAACCACTTCTCCTACAACACCGCGTTGCATGAAGCCGCGGACAAGGGGCAGATCGAAGCCGCCAAACTTCCGATCGCCAACGGAGCCAAGATCTCTCAACGCGACCATTGGTATGGGGGGACGGTAATCGACTGGGCACGCGACGCCGGTCATCTGGAACTGGTTGATCACCTTGCCACCTACGACAGCCTGAACATCTTCGACGCCATCGCCGTCAATCGCCTCGACCTGATCCGGAAGATCGTCACCGAGGATCCGGCACAATTGCGCCTGACTTTTGGGGAGACCCGCAGCGAACGCTCGGAACCATGGGGCGCCGACTGGAAAACACCCCTTGCCAGTGCGATCACGCGCGAAAACCTTGAGGCAGTAAAACTCCTGGTCGAACTTGGCGCGCCGCTGGATCCGACTCCGGACGGTCAAACGCTGGCTGATTACGCTGATGAAAACTCGACGGATGAAATTCGAGCTGAAATTGAAAACGCTCTGAAGGTCTGATCTACATCTGAAGGTAATACATATGTACCGGAAACTGCCACCAATCATTGCCGCTGGCCTGTTCCTGTTCGACCTATCGGCATTCGCCGGCGGGCAGGGTCGCCTGCTTCGCGCCGGCGCCGCTGCCAGCAACATCACACCACCCTTGGGCACGCTACGTGTGGGCAGCTTCGCGCCCTATCCGAGCACGCACGTGAACGATGAATTGCATGCTCGATGCCTGGTGCTGGATGACGGCAAGACCACGCTCGCGCTCGTCGTCTGCGATCTGGTCGGGTTCCATCGCAGTATCAGTGTGGAGGCCAGGCGGTTGATCAAGGAGCACACTGGAATTCCGCCAGAGAACGTGATGATCTCCGCCACCCACACGCATTCGGCGGGAACGGCCATGGGGAAAATCCGTTACACCAACGATCAGGAACTGGATGACTACCAGCGCTTTCTCGCTGTTCGTATTGCCGATGGCGTCCGGCGGGCAATGAATCTCTTGCGCCCGGCGGAAATTGCCTTCGGCAAGGCGGATGCGGGCACGCACGTGCAGAGCCGTCGTTGGCATCTCGCCAAAGGCAAGGAGCGCATCGATCATTTTGGTCGCACGAACCACGTGTGGAAGACCGCCGTGCCGAATGCAAACTACACCAAGCCCGCAGGTCCAGTGGATCCTTTCATCTACTTCATCGCGGTGCGCGAGCCAGGCGGCGCGGCGATCTCGCTCTACTCGGCCTATTCTGTTCATTACGTCGGGGACACCGGCGCGGCCCACATTTCGGCCGACTACTTCGGGTTCTATTGTGAAAACCTCAAACGTCGGCTCAGTTCTCCCGAGCAGGATCCGCCTTTCGTTGCGATGATGGCGAATTCCACGAGTGGTGACATCGGACCGAACCACGATGCGTTTAGGCACTTGAAAGGCCCGCGGGGTAACTACGAGCGCCCGCGCTCATACGCGAATGATCTCGCCGAACGAGTTGAGCTTTCCTTGGCTGAACTGAAGTGGCGCAAAGACATCACGCTCGATGTCCGTTTCCGAGAAGTGGACTTTGCCTGGCGCAAGGTGGAGCCGGAGCTTCTCGACTGGGCCAAAGACATCGAGAAACGGGCGCCGCGATTGAAGGAAGGTAATCTGCCCATCGCGGCCCGTTGGGCGACCACCCGCCCTTTCGTCGCACCGCTAAGCTATGCTGGACGGCTCCGGGCGCTGGCCAATGTATCCGAACCGGCGAAGATTCCCTTGCACGTGTTGCGCATCGGTGACGTGTGCATCGGTACGACGCCCTGCGAAACCTATACTGAGATCGGAATGGCATTTCAGAAACGCAGTCCGTTCAAGAACACCTTCATGGTCGAGCTGGCCCACGGCTACATCGGCTACCTTCCCACCCCGCGGCATTTCAAACTCGGCGGCTATTCGACCTGGCCGGGCACGAATTATCTGGAGCCCTTGGCTTCCGAGAAGATCATCGATCAACTGATCGAAATGGCCGGAGAATTGGGCCGCGAGGATGCGGTCGAAAACCGCTGATTCACGCTCGCAGCGACGTCATTGCTCCCGCCATCCATCGTATTTGCTGCTGATCCGGTATTGCCCGGCTGAATTAGTTAATTGGCGGAGGGTGGCTGATCCCATTAAATCGCCGGCAATGCACCGTCCCCTGCTTTCCTTAATCCTGCTCATATTGATGCCGACGATTCCGGTCCGTGCCGCGCAGACGAAACCGGTTCTGGAATTCAGCGTGACCATTGATCGCGGTGAAGACGTCGGACAGAACTTCGGGTCGCTCTTTGAAGCCACGAGTGCGGACGAAGCAGTGACGATCGGCGCGGGCTTTCTCAACGCCTACAACACGCGCTATCGTGCCGATCGACATGCCGTGCAGTTCTTCATTCGCCCCACGGCCGGCGCGCACGAGATGACGGTGGAGGAACTTCCGCGACCGTCGGACGATCTCACGGGAGCCTACCTCTACGGGCGCGATGGCAAGGTCTATTCCACATACGGCGGACTGAAGTATTGGAACGCGGGCACCCGAACGTGGGAGAAGACGAACGGACCCGGTGGAAAGGAAGAGACCATGCGCGTCGGCAATGGTGGGCTGGGCTTTGGCAGCAGCCAGGTGACCTGGAACGGCAAGGTTGTTCTCCCACCGCCAGAACAGGGCGGCTACCAGCTGTTCTTCTACGCCAACGGCCATCTCTGCTTCTACCACGTCCATCGCAACGGCAGACCGTATCATCCGTATGAGAACGACGAGGATGGTTTCAGCCGTCTCTATGCGTGTCCGTGGAAACCGTCGGAAGGACGCGTGGATCTGTCGAAAGCGATCACGTTGCGGTTGCCAATTGTCGGGGAGATGACTTTTGCGTGGGGATTGCTGGGCGACCAGATCGTGACCGGTTCCAACATCGGCGGCTTCTACGTGTTTGAAGACGGCGCGTGGAGGATGATCCTCGCGCCGATCCAGGGTGTCAGCTACCAGCTCTATTCTTCACTCGCGTTTCGTGACCGGTTGCTGATGGGGCAGTATCCCACCGGAAGGGTGTATTCATATGACGGGAAAAAGTTGACCGACCTGAAGGGCTGGCCGCCGGTGATGGAAGGCGTGCGCGGGAGTTCGCGTGAAGCCCAGACGACAACGCTCTATGGCGGCGAGGTGGTTGTGGGTGTGTGGCCCTGGGGCGAGGTGTGGCGTTATCATCCGGCCAAGGACCAATGGACCTTTGGCCGACGCATGTTCCCACATCCCGAACCGACGAAGGAGACCACCCATCCATACGACCTTGAGAATCAGGACGACGTTCCCCGCAACCAGTGGGGGCAACGCGTCACCAGCCTGATCACCAGCGGACCGGATCTCTTCATCAGTACCTCCGCCAAGTCGCCGCAGAAGTGGGATCCCAAACTCACTCCTTTCCTGGCGCCGGACAAATGGAAATCATACGGTAAAGTCTATCGCGTGAGCCTGCCCGGGCATCTCTCTGCGCCCACCAAATGGACCCAAGGTGCAACGACCTTGGTGTTCACCGTCACCGACGCAGAAATGTCGATCAAACAGGATGGAGCCGTTCTGACGAAAATTCCCCTGGACGCTTCGCTCGCGAAACTGCTGTCCCGAACGGACGTGTTGGAAAACGTCGGTTGGGGCGAAGGAGTATTCGGTCCGCACCGATGCGTTTCATTGGATGGATCAGTCCAAGGACGTTGAGCGCGACACGTAGCGGAATTTGCAAAAAATTCCGATCAAGGTGCGATTCATCGACGGTTCTTGCACCATCCATCTCGCCCTGTTCTTGCGCTTGGAGCGCTGAGCGTTTCTGCTAGCGTCGGGTTCATGAAGTTTCCCCTGGCATTGGTGTTGTCATGCGTGGTGGGCGTTTCCGCCGCCGAGATAAAGGATGGCCAATTCCCGGTGCAATCCAATCTGCGGGCGGGCGTGGCCAAGGTGGACATTACGCCGAAGCAGGTGGCCGGAATTGAAACGATCGGTCACCGGCGCATCGTGACCGGGTTGCGCGATCCGCTGCGGGCGGGTGTTTTGATTCTGGATGATGGGGAAACGAAGGCTGCAATTGTCACATTGGATCTCATCAACGCCTACGATCTGTTGGTGCAACTCGTGCGAGAGCAGGTTCAGGCAACGGCCGGTGTTCCGGGACCGAATGTAATGGTGACAGCATCGCACAATCATTCCGGTCCACCGTGCAAGGAGGATTCGCCCTATGTGCGCGAGGTGGCGGCGAAGATCGGCAAGGCAGCCAGGCAGGCCGCTGGCAACATGCGCAAGGTGAACATCGGCTACGGCGAGGAGGAGATCCGCTTCAGCATCAACCGCCGCAAGGTGATCGATGGCAGGGCGGTGGTCTGGCTCAACCCGGACGGTCCGAATGACCCGCGCGTGAAGGTGTTGCGCTTTGATGACGGACGATCGCTGACGCCGATGGCGGTGTTGATGCACGCGATCTGTCATCCCTGTTTCTTCACCTGGGGCGACAAGGGCACGCAGCCCTACGCCAAGGGCTATCCCAAGATGAGCGCGGACTTTCCGGGCGACGCGCAGACTTTCGTGGAGAAGAATTATGCGACCGGAACCAGCGCGCTCTTTCTGCAGGGTTGCGCCGGGGACATCCGGCCGAATCTGCCGGGCTTTCCCTATCGCAGCGCCGATGAAGCGGACATGCAATGGGCCGGTCGTGGATTGGGAAGCGCGGTGATCCGCACTCTGGCAGATGGAGTGCGTCGCGAGAAACTGCGGGAGCGTCCAAGCTATTACCCGATCCGGGTGGCTAGCGCGGTCGTTTCCCTGCCGGGCAAGGAAGCGGACGTGGAAGCAGAACTGATGGCCATGAAGGTCGGTCCGTATCTCTTTCTCACGATGCCGGGTGAACCGATGGTGGAGTTCGGCTTCGCGATTGAGAAGGCGATCGGCCCACGCGCCGTTCCGATCATCGTGGGCTACGCGAATGGCGCACTGGGCTACATCGCAACCACCGAGTCCTATGCGGTAGGCGGCTACGAACCCAAGGCTTCGCCTTTGGCACCGGAAGCCGAGCCGATCGTTATCCGCGAACTGGGACGCCTGGCCGACAAGGTGATCGGTGATGTTTTCGAATCCTTCTCCAAGCATCCCAAGGATGTGAAGAAGCGCGAAGCCGAGGAGAAGGCGCGATTGAAGAAGTAGTCAGTGATCAGTCATCGGTAATCAGTAGCCGGAGTATCATGAATCGTCTCATTCTCTGTTCCCTCTGTTTCCTTCTGTTCAAAAGTCCCGCTTCTGGCGCCGAATCAAAGCAGGTCTTCCGCGCCGGAGCCGCCACCAGCAACATCACGCCGGAATTGGGCACGCCGTTGATCGGTGGCTTCAATCCCCGTGGCTCGGTGCACATCCACGACGATCTGAATACCCGTTGCCTAGTGTTGGATGACGGGCAGACGAAGCTGGCTTTCGCCATCGTGGACAACGTGCAGTTTCCCCGGGAGATTCATGATGGCGCGAAGGATCTGATTCACAAAGCGACCGGTCTGCCGAAGGAGAACATTCTGATCGCCGCCACCCATACGCATTCCGCGCCGAGCCTGCGCGGGCCGAGTTACACCGTCTTGGGTGAGCCGTGGGATGACTATCAGAAGTTCGTCGTCCGTCGGATCGCCGACGGCGTAGTTCGGGCCTTCAACAATCTCGAACCGGCACGGATCGGTTGGGGCGTCGGCGATGTTCCAAATCACGTCTTCAATCGTCGTTGGCTGCTCAAGGGCGGGCAAAAGGTCGAGAGTCCGTTTGGCGTGAAGGAGACGGCGGTGATGAATCCCGGTCGCTACGTGAAGCAGCTGCTCAAGCCCGCGGGTCCGGTGAATTCAAAGGTCTATTTCATATCCGTGGAGGCAACAGACGGGCGTCCGCTGGCATTGCTCGGCAACTACTGGCTGCACTACGTTGGAAGGACGGAGCGCGGACATATCTCGGCGGATTACTTCGGCATGTTCAGCGAAAGGATGAAGGAACTGCTGAGTCATCCGGGACAGGATCCGCCGTTTGTGGGCATGCTCTGCAACGGAGCGAGTGCCGACGTGAACAACAACGACTACGCCAACTACGGCAAACAACGACGCTATGCTCCCTACGAAAAAATGTGCGAAGTGGCTGAAGACGTGGCGCAGGAGGTGTTGCGCGTGCGCAAATCGATCCGCCATCGTGATTGGGCAAAGCTCGGCGCGGTACAGTCGGACGTGCGCCTGAAACGCCGGCGGCCCAGTCCGGAACTGATCGCACGCTGCCGCAAAGTGCTCGCCAATCCTCAGCCCGATTCCAAGGAGTACGGTCGCCAGGCCACCTTTGCGCGTCGTGCGCTGGACGCCGCCGAATGGCCGGCCACCACGGATGCGATCGCCCAGACATTCCGCATCGGTGATCTCGGAATCGCCGCCCTGCCTTTCGAGATCTTCACCGAGATCGGATTCGAGATCCAAGAACGCAGCCCATTCAAGGAAACCGTTGTCATCGAACTTGCCAACGGCGGTCTCGGCTACCTCCCTCCACCGCGCCAACACGGACTCGGCGGATACGAAACGTGGCTCACCGTCAACAGCGTTGAAAAAGGCGCATCCCCGAAACTGGTGAAAGAGCTGAGCGAACTGTTCGGCCGATTGACGGACTGACTCCAACGCGGGATTCGGCAGTGAGCACAAACGCGGTCGGCTGTTGCGGCCCCATACGCTTTTCTCCAGTTCCTGGACAGGTAGTCTGAACCCATATGAATCGACTGCTTGCACGCTTTTTGTTCGTGATTCTGCTCCCGTTTCATGGGACCGCCCAGACTCCTGACCTGCTGCCCCATGAGGTTGCGTCCGGTGTTCCCAAGACGGACACGATGACAGCGTGGTTGAAACAGAAGGCGATGACCGTCTTGGATCGCCGTGATGCTGCATTCGAGAAACTGACCGACGATCAACTCGCCGACTGGCAAAGACAGCGGCGTGAATTCTTTCGGCGGCAGATCGGTACGTTGCCGAAGCGCACGCCGCTCAATGCGAAGATTACCGGCCGCATCGAAATGGACGGTTATCGGATTGAGAAGATCCTCTTTGAATCGCAACCGGGCTTTCACGTCACCGGATCGCTCTATTTGCCCGCCGGCCGCGGTCCGTTTCTCGCGGTGCTGCATCCCACCGGGCACAGCTTGTTGCCTCAAAAGTAAATGGCACCCAAGGAGCC
>JAYPXF010000095.1:0-22432 GCA_038154405.1 Verrucomicrobiales bacterium
GGGGTCGAAAGGCCCTCGAGAGTTCGAATCTCTCCCTCTCCGCCATTCAGCCTCAGGCGGCATTCACGGATTCGATTTCCCTCACTACTGCAACTGCAGATGCACCATGCCGCTGGTGTTGGTGCCCATAAAATAGCCGGAGCCCCAGCCGCGTTTCTGGACGTAGACTCCACGGAACGGGGTCGGCGTGTGGGTTTGGGGATGAATGAAGGAGCCTTCAATGAGGCCGGTGTCCGGATTGAGGTTGTAGGAGAACTTCTTCACCGTGCGGCCCTCCGGGGCGATGAGCGGGGTATCGCTGTTCATGTTGTCACGCAGAACGATGCTCCCGAGATTGCCTCCGCGCAGCACGCCGGCAAGACGGTTGGTGGCATTCAGCGCCGCCTGTGCCGAGTAGCTGGAGCCGACAACGAAACGACGGCTGCCGAAGCCCTCGGGATAATAGTGATCGTCCGGCGTCCGTGGCTTGATCCAACGCAGATCGCCAAAGAGGTCCATCTCCGCATGATTCGTGACAGTCACCCAGCCCGTGAGCAGGCCGCGACCGCCATACATGGGAACGTAGAGCGGCCAGACGCCGTTGCGGGAGATGTGGGTCTGCTGGCGCACGGCCGTGCCGTCGGAAAGCTCGCCGTAGAATTCGGCCCGCCCATCGGCGTGCACGTGCAACTCTCCGATACCATCACCACCAGGGCTGGCCTTGGCGTCGGTCGGCCCCGGAATGACCAAGGTATACCGCCCCGGTTTGATACCGGTGGTGGAAGCATCCCCCGCCGCCCGCCGATAGGCCTGCATGACCACGGGTGAACCGTTCGCCTCGAAAGCGCCGGACACGGATTCACCCGTCCGATCTGCATCCATCTGCAGGCGAATCGTCACCGGTTCACCATCGGCACTGGCCAAGGTCTGAGTGGCCTCGCCTTCGCGGTCGAATTGTCCCTTCAACTGCGCGGTGGATCCGTCCAGTTGGATCGCACCGGTGAACGCGCCGTCATCGGCGACCGACAACTCAAAGTAACCGCACTTGTCCGCACTGAGCACATCGCGCGGATAAATCAGCCCCACGAACTGTCCGCCGGAGAGATTCGCCGGGGTCGGGCGAAATTCCGCCCGGATCCAGAGGTTGTTGTTCATCTGAAACTGCAGTCGCGGGCTCGTGCTTTCCACGCCGCCTGACCAGCGAACGAATTCGTGCCCCGGAGCCGGTTGGGCAACAATCTGGTAGGCCTGACCAAGCTCCAATTCCCGGCCGTTGAGATCCGGCACAATCCATCCCTTGCCCGCGACGTCCAGTTTGAGGGCGGACTTGGACTGGTGAGAATAACTGTGCGTCACGATTTCCGATTCTCTGCCATCCGCGTCCATGGCTTTGACCCGGACGAGGATCAGGCCGGATTTCACCGGTGCCTGGTAACTCCAATTCTCCAAGCCCGCGGCGGGAACGAACGGCGCACCGTTGATCGACACCATCACCTGTGCCACCCGGCGGGAGGATTGAGCCGTGCCGCGGAGATCCAGAACCGGGGAATCCAACACCGCCTTGTCCGGCGGGCTCACCAGGAACACGCTCGGCCTGGATACCGGCGCGGCCGTGGGAAAAAGCGTGCGGGTTCCAACCTTGGTCACCGATTCCGTCACATCCACGGTCCGGAGTCCGACATGGGAGGTGCTTTGTGGATTCATCGCGCGCACGGGAGGGGGAATGATGACCGGCTTGGTCTTCGGGAATCCGGGCAGATGACTCAACTCGGCGAACGCAGGCGGTGTTTGGCTGCCGTTGGTAACCACTCCCTCAAACTTTACAGGCGGAAAATTGGTCTTCTGAAACGTGTGCGCCAAGGCGGTGAGATTCATTCCCCGCAATTGTGCATCCGTCAGCGTCGATCCGTCGATCGGCGCCGGGGAGGGCGCGACCACGATGTTCGTGGCTTTGAAAGTCGTCACGTCGGACTTCGTTTTTTTCTTCTTCGACTTGGCCCCGAGACCGAAAAGTCGTCGGAAGAAGCCCGGCTTCTCCTCTTCTTCCTGCACCACGACCGGTTTGGTCAGAGCGGCCGCCGTACGTGGATTGGAAGCCGTTGAACGAGCCGTGTCAATCGAGGTCGACGCCGTCTGAGTGATGGCCGGCGTGGTGGTGCCGGGAGGGAGACTCCAAGGATCACCGGCGGAAATGACTGAGCGAACCTCGTTGCTCAACCAGGCGGGCTGGCTGATCGCCTGCACGTTGGCGGGCGAGGCCGCCGAAACAGTCGCCACCGTGGGTGCCGGCGCTTCCGCGCGGCCGGCCCTTGAACGGGACTCCGGGATCATGCCGGCAAATGCCGCCGGATTCACAAACTCTTCGCGCGACCAGCCCCCGGGTGTGCCGGTCGGGGGCGACGTCACGGAAGCAGCTTCCGAGGAAGGGGTCGAACTCCGCGGCGCAGCCGGCACTGCCGTGCTCACGGTATTCATCGCCGGCTTGGTGCTGACGGTGGTCGCCTCAGGAACGCGGCTTGCAACGGTCGCCGGTTCCGCGGGCGCAACCCGGACAACCGAACTGCCACCTTCCCGGACGCGAGCAAGTTCTTCCCGCAATCGGACGCGCTCGACCCGGGCATTGCCAAGCTCTTCGCTCAACGACAGCAGTTGGGATTCGAGACGGGAGATCTTGTCTCCCAGCTGTCCGCTTCCTCCGTCGCCCGAAATTCGCTCGTAACCGCCAATCTTCTTCGATTCCTCTCGCCCCGGTTCTGATCGACTGACCGGCCTAGAAGCGTCACCTTCCGCTGAAGACTCGGCCGCCAATTGGCGACGAAGCTCGTCCCGCTCTTGGCGGGTGGAGTCCAGCTCGGTGCGCATGGCTTTCAATTGATCTTCCATCGCCGTCAACTTGGCTCCGACCATCCGATCAGCCTCGGTATCCACCATCTTGGATGGGGCGCCAGTGACGGCGGCCTCCTCGGAAACCGTCTTCACGGAAACAATGGCAGGATTCGACTCAATTTCAGAAGCAGACGAAACCTCGTTCTTGGGCTCACTCCGGCTTCCCCGCGAAAACAAATGCTTGAAGAAGCCCGGCCGTTCTTCCTTGTGCACCTCGACCGCCGCGCTGTGAACCAGATTCAACTGCGACGAGTCCGCAATGATCCGGGTCTCACCGGGTTCGGGGAGATCCATCACCGCTGTGGGCGCAGGAATCGATTCCACTTCTTGGGGCCGGTTGGCGGCGGCCAGTTCGCCGTTCAATTCCTCGATGCGTCCTTCCAAAGCGCTGATGCGCTTCATGTATTGGATTTCACGTTCGCGCGCGGCGGGATCTGCACTCGGTTTGGGTTGAGCCGCAGGAGCCCGACTAGCAGGTTCGTCCGATTTCCCGGTGCCAAACCAGTTGAACCATCCACGCTTTGTCTTGGTTTTCTTTTCTTCACCCCACACAGCGTCAATCTCTGCTGAAATATCCGTGCTGACCGGCGCAACAACTCTTGTCGGCTCGGGAGAAACCACCGGTGCCGTAACCACGGGCGCGGCCACCGGTTCGGGAGCCGGCAGCGAAGCCCCCCGGAGCGACATCATCGGAATCCGTCCGTCGGCACCCATTGGTGTGCCCGCTGGAACGGACGTGACTGACCTCGTCTGCACCATTGTGACAGCTGTGCTTTCCCGGGTCATAGGTGCCGGACGCACCGTCCGGGTCTTCTCGACTTCTACACTCAGTTCGGCCACCCGCTGCTCCATCGCGGCAATCTTCTGTCGATAGGCGACTTCCTGCGGAGATTCCACATCGACGTAGTTGGTCATGGTCAAGATCGGCTCCGGAGCCGGAACGCGTGCAGCCGATCCACCGCGCACCAATGTGGCGGAATCAGCAATGATCGTCGCGTTGCCCATCTTTATTCCCACACTGGCAGCCGGAGCCGCGGTCGGCGGTGGATCCTGCGGTCGACGAGCCTCAGCCAGTTCCGAATTCAACTTGGTCATCCGCTGCTCCATCGCGGCCATGCGCGCCTGATAAGCCTGTTCCTTTTCTCCACTCAAGGTATTCGTGCGTGTCACCACGACTTCGGAAGGCGTCACCGTTTCGACTTTCTGTGCGACCTGCAAGGGGCGTTCGCTTCGCTTCGTCTTGCCGGAGCCGCCAAAAACACGCGTCCACCAACTGCGCCCGTCGGAGCTGCGTTTTCGCGGCTTGGTTTCCGCGACCTTACGTTCTGCAGCAACCGGCGGTGTCGTCTTTGCCACCAGCGTTTCCGTCGATGACGATACGGCCGGAGGTCTCATGGTCGGAGAAACGCGACCGGCCTGCCGCACCCCACCTCGAAATCTCGGCCACACGCCGGAGGCCAGCGGCGAACTCCCTCGGATCGCATACATGTGACCATCCCAAGAACCGATATAAACGTCTCCATCAGCCGACAACGCAGCCGAAGCGGTCACCTTGCCGTCGGTGACGAATTCCCATTTCTTCGCTCCGTTCGGCCCGATGGCATAGAAGCTCTGATCGTATGAACCGATGTAGACCGTTCCATCAGCAGCGATGGTCGGAGTGGAGCGAATCCATTTCCCGCAGGTGAAGGTCCACTTCTTGAATCCATCCGGAGCCAACGCATACAGCTGGCGGTCATCGGAACCGAAATAGATCGTCCCGTCCGGACCGATGGCCGGCGAGCTGCTGATCGGTCCGCCGGTGGCATATGTCCACTTCTTCTTGCCGGCCGGCGTCATGGCATAAAGATGACCGTCGAAACAACCGAAGTAAATCGTGCCGTCCTGACCGATCGCCGGGGATGAGACGACCCGATTGGGCGCCTCGAACTCCCATTTCACCGAACCGTCATATCCACTCAATGCGGTCACCACGCCGTCCACCGTCGGTGCGTAAACAGTCCCATCCGCCGCGACCGCGGGAGAAGCCACAACCTGACTGGAAAGCTTGATGTCCCATGCCTTGCTGCCATCAGAGCGCACTGCGAAAAGGCGTTTGTTCAACGAACCAAAAATGATCATCCCATTCGGACCAATCGCCGGAGAACAGGCTACCGGACCATCCGCCTGAAATCGCCACCGCTCGATGCCTTCCGGGGCCATCGCGTAGAGATTCGCGTCATAAGAACCGAAATAGATCGTGCCATCCGCCGCAACGGCGGGGGAACCAACGATGCGGTCGCGGGTCGGATATTCCCACATGCCGCGACCGTTGCCGTAGAAGCAGTACAGTTTTCCACTGTCGGTGCCGAAATAGATCTGACCGTGGGCGCCCACGGCAACCGACGACTGAATAGAGGTTCCCGTGTAGAAGTGCCACAGCTTGGTTCCCGCCGGTTGGTCGAACGCGACGAATGTCACAATGCCAACCGCAGTGATCAGACCGAGCACGGTCGATCGACGACGAGAGACGAGAATACGTTTGATTGTATGGAGAAAACTCTGCACCGCGTGGCATCATTACTCCTTGAAAGAGCCCCTAATTCAAGCCTTTATCGAGCTTTGAGCCCTTCCATGAACACTCGACTCCCACTCGTCCGAATCGTCGTTCTCATCCTGATCTGCCTGAATTGCACGACCACCGACGCCGCCAAGAGGCAGTCAAGCAAGCAACCGAACGTTCTTTTCCTGTTTGCCGACGACATGCGCCCGGATGCCATCAGCGCACTTGGGCATCCGGTGATCAAGACTCCCAACCTGGACAAACTCATCGCCGATGGGACGACCTTTACCCGGGCGATCACCGCTTATCCCATCTGCCACGTGAGCCGGTCGGAAGTATTCTCCGGCCGATCCGCATTCCGCAGCGGCTACTACTACCGCGGCCGGGACTACGAAAAGGACGTGAAGCTCTGGCCCGAGGCAATGCGCGATGCGGGTTACCACACCTGGTACGTCGGCAAATGGCACACTCCGCGGGATGCCTGGAAAACAGGGTTCGAGGAAACCAACGGGCTCTACTCCGGTGGTGGCGGTGGAGCCAAAGCCCGTGTCACCCAATATGACTACAAGCAGCGGGCCGTCACGGGCTATCGCGGCTGGACCTTCAAGACCGACCAGAACAAGCCGCGACCGGAGCGTGGCATAGGTCTGACGCCAAACATCAGTTCCGACTTTGCGGATGCGGCGATCGAACTGATCGAGCGCAAGCGCGACAAACCATTTTTCATGCAGGTCAACTTCACCGCTCCCCACGACCCCCTGCTGATTCCGCCGGGATACCAGGACCGCTATCCACCCGCCGATATCCCCCTGCCCGGCAACTACAAACCGGAACATCCCTTCGATCACGGAAACTTCGACGGCCGCGACGAACGGCTGCTTCCCTGGCCACGCACAAAAAAAGACATCCGCGCCGACCTGTCCGTCTACTACGCAATCATTGCGCACATGGACGAACACATCGGCCGCATCATCGCCAGCCTGCGCAAGACCGGACAGTTGGAGAACACGATCATCATCTTCTCCAGCGACCACGGTCTGGCCGTCGGCAGCCATGGCTTGATGGGCAAGCAAAGCCAATACGAACACAGTATCGGCGTGCCGCTGATCCTCCGCGGACCCGGTATTCCGGCCGGAAGAAAAACGGCCGCGCAATGCTACCTGCGCGACCTCTACCCGACGATTTGCGAACTGGCGGGAGTTCCGACTCCCAAATCGGTTCATTCCAAGAGTCTCGTTCCAGCCATCAACGGGAAGAAGCGAGAGATCCACCCGTTCGTCGTCGGCTACTTCACCAACGCCCAGCGAATGATCCGGGAAGGCGACTGGAAACTCGTCTGGTATCCGCACTTGGCGCGTTACCAGTTGTTTGACCTGAAGAACGATCCGTTGGAACTGAGCAACCTCTTTGCGAAAACCGAGCAGGCTGATCGCGTGTTCACCATGCGCAACCGCCTGGAGAACTGGCTAAGGAACCACCAGGATCCACTTTTCGATTGAGGTGCCCCTTCGCCAGGCTCAATCTTCCTTCTCCGTCTCGTCGGGCTGATCGGTCTCATCCGTCGGATCGGTCGCATCATCCACATCCTTCTTCATCAACTCATCCGTGTTGTAACTGACGAAGGAAATCAACGCGAAGAACGCGAACAGGAGGGTGACCAACGCCACCTGGATGAAGTGCCCGGAATAACCCATGGCAAACATGGTGATCCACGTCACGATCATCCCGATCCAATAGAAGCACGCGACCATCGGTGCAATCTTCGCACCAAGGATGCCGGTGATCGCAATCAACCCCAGCGGCAGCGCGATCGCGATGATGGGCGCATGCCCATTCCTCACCCCGACCGCCACGGCCAGACTTGCCATGAACAGCCACAGGATGCAGTGGACTTTGAAGATCAACGACATCAGACCTGCGGCAGTTTCCAAGGCGCACGATACGGCCGGTTGACCATTGAGTTCGCCGTCAGGTCATCATTGATCTGCTCGCGCTGCGGATCCCAGTTCAGGTCGCGACCGACCAACATTGCAATGTTGCCGAGATGAGAAATCGTGATCGAACGATGCGCCTGCTCGCACGGTGCCACCGTCTCTTTGCCCGTCTTGATGCAGTCGAGGAAATTGGCAAAATGCTTCTGCACTGAATTCCCCCATTCATTTACGATCCGGTCCTTCTTCAGAATCGCCGGATCCGATGCGGAAATGCTGCCCCGTGAAACGGACAACCAACCATCCGTTCCTTCGAAACGGATTCCGTTCTGACTCGTGCTCGAACGAATCACCATCACGCGACCGTCGGCATAGTGGGCTTCGAAGTAGTATTTCTCCGGCGTGTTCCAGAGCGCATCACGCGGGGGCAAGACCCCTTTCGCATTCTTGATTGCGACCGGCCCGGTCAACTGCGTGCCCAACGCGAGCTGGGCAATATCCGGATGATGCCCCCCCCAGTCGGTCACCTGGCCACCGGAATAATCATAGATCCAACGGAAGTTCACGTGACAACGCGCCGGTGCATATTCCTCAAACGGCGCCGGACCCAGCCACATGTCGTAGTCAAAGCCTTCCGGCACCGACACCGGATCCTTCAGGTGCCCCTGGCCGCTGTAGTCCTTGTTGCCGGCCGGAAGATAACAGGTCGTCTTGCCGACCTTGCCAATCGCACCATTGCGGACGAGTTCGGCCGCGTACTGAAAACGATTGTCCGACCGTTGTTGGCTGCCGGTCTGGAACACCACGCCGAACTTCTTCACCGCATCGCTAATTGCACGCCCCTCGACAATCGTCAGTGACAGCGGTTTCTGACCATAAATGTGCTTCTTCGCCTGCGCCGCAAGGATCACCGGAATCGCATGCCAATGATCGGGCGTCGCCACGTGCACCGCGTCGATGTCCTTGCGGGCGAGCACATCGCGAAAATCCGCGTAAGCCGTAATCCCCTTCCCTTTCGCCCCGTTCTTCCGGTTCCGATAAAACTCTTCGCAAACGCGCCTGGCCACCTCGCGACCGCCCGGCTTGTTCGCCCAATAGCCTTTGCTCTCCTTGTTCACGTCACAGACCGCGATGTACTGGCAGGTCTCGTTCCGCAAAAAACGGCGCATTTCACCGATGCCCTGATTACCGGTTCCAATGGTCGCCAATGTGATCCGATTGCTCGGCGCCACCTTGCCATCCTTGCCGAGGGCGGAGGAGGGAATGACGGTTGGAAAACCCACTGCCGCCGTCGCAGCGACAGAGTACTTGAGGAATGAACGACGAGAGCTCTTGGTATCCGTTTTCATGGGCTGAGTCAGATTTCGGGGAGGATTGGGAACGTCGGGGAACATGCAAGGCTATTTCGAGTGATCAGGTCTTGCGTACGAGTGAACACTGATTACCGATCACTGATTACACGTCGCCTAACGCGCATCCCGGATGGACACCCCCTGCCCCCACCGCTATCCTCCGCGCAGCTTTTCACCTCCCGGGTATTCACCGTTGGGTCGAACGCATCAATTTATGCCTACATCAGATTCGGAAAACACTCCCAAGGCCAGCGAAGCCGATGTCGCCGCGATCAATGAACTGCGTGACAAATACCAGTCGCTGCGCGACGAGATCGCCAAGGTCATCATCGGTCAGGAAGAGGTCATCGAACAGCTGCTGATCGCCATCATTGCCCGCGGTCACGCGCTGCTGATGGGTGTTCCCGGGCTGGCCAAGACCACAATGGTTCACGCGCTGGCCGATGTGATGTCCCTGGACTTCAACCGCATCCAGTTCACGCCGGACCTGATGCCGAGCGACATCACCGGCACGGACATCCTGCAGGACACCGAGGGCACGGGGAAACGCGAATTCACCTTCGTCAAAGGACCGCTGTTTGCGAACATCGTGCTGGCGGACGAGATCAACCGGACGCCGCCGAAGACGCAAAGCGCCCTGCTGGAAGCCATGCAGGAACACAAGGTCACCGCCAGTGGCAAGGTGTTCACATTGCCGAGTCCGTTCTTCGTATTGGCCACCCAGAATCCGATCGAGCAGGAAGGCACCTATCCGCTGCCCGAAGCGCAGCTCGACCGCTTCATGTTTTTCATTCACGTCGACTACCCGACGGAAGAGGAAGAGAAGCAGATTGCCCGTGCCACGACCGGCGGAGCGGCCAAGGAACTGGCGAAGCTCATCGCCGGCGACAAGGTACTTGAATATCAGGATCTGATCGAACGCGTTCCCGTTCCGGATCACATCTATGACACCGCCGTCGAACTTGTCCGCAAAACCCGTCCTTCGGAAGAAGCCACGCCTGATTGGGTGAAGAAACTCGTCACCTGGGGTGCCGGTCCGCGCGCCGTGCAGTATCTCATCCGTGGCGCCAAGGCTCATGCCGTGTTGCACGGAAGCTACCTGGTCCGGATGGAGGACATCGAAGCGGTGGCCCGACCGGTGTTGACGCATCGGATCCTGACCAATTTCCAGGCGCAGACCGAAGGGGTGACCAGCCCGCAAATCATCGGTCGCCTCATCGCCGAATTGCGCAGCAACGAAGAAACCGGTGGCTGAAGACAAGGCCAGAGAGTTTCTCGACCCGCAGGTGCTTGCGCGTTTGATGCACCTGCCGTTGGTCTCGCGTTTCCCGATGGAGGGCAGCGTCACGGGGCAACACAAGTCCCCGCATCGCGGTTCCAGTGTCGAGTTCGCCGAGTATCGCGGCTACGTGCCGGGCGACGACCTGCGCCGTCTCGACTGGCGCGTGCTCGGCCGGACGGATCGCTACTACATCAAGGAGTTCGAGGCTGACACCAACCTGCGACTCGTCTTGGTCGTCGACACGAGCGCCTCCATGGGCTTCACCGGCAAGGGAATGAGCAAGTTTGCGTACGCGCAACGTCTCGCCGGTTCACTTGCCTATCTGGCAGTGCAACAAGGTGACGCGGTGGGACTCACCTGCCCGAGCACCCAGCACAACATCGAACTGCCGCCCAAACGCAATCCGGCTCATCTCAACACCCTTTACGACATTCTCCAGAACACGGAACCCGCCGGCGAAACAACTCTCGTAAAGGCACTGCATGAAGTCTCCGAGAAGATCCGTCGCCGGGCCTTGGTCGTGGTGATCTCCGATTTCTTCTGCCCGATCGATGATTTGATTCCGTGCCTGCAACACCTGCGTTTTCAGAAACACGATTTGGCCATCTTCCAGCTGTTGGATCCGCTGGAAACGGACTTCGAATTCGAACGCCCGATGCGTTTCCAAGATCTCGAGAGCTCGTTCAGTCTGGTCACCGAGCCGGCGATCATCCGCGATCTTTATCTCGAAGAGCTGAACAAGCATCGCCAAGCCCTGCGCGAAGCCTGCCTGGAATTCAACGTCGACCATCGCGAAGTGATCACCGGCGAAAGCTACGAGAGGTATCTTGCCGATTTTCTCACTGAACGCGCACACGCATCCCCGGGGGGCATCGGGTGACCTTCCTTCAGCCCTTCATTCTCTGGGGACTGCCGCTGATCCTCGTGCCGGTGATCATTCACTTGATCAACCGCATGCGACACCGGCCGCAACCCTGGGCGGCAATGATGTTCCTGGTGGCCGCCACGCGCGCCTCCACCAACCGGGCCAAGCTGAAACAATGGTTGGTTCTGGCATTTCGAGTGTTGGCGGTCACGGCGTTGCTCCTGTTCCTGGCTCGCCCCCTCGGCGGTGGTTGGTTGGGGTGGGCGGTGAATGCCGCACCGGATGTCATCGTGGTGGTCCTCGACCGCTCGGCAAGCATGGAAACCCGGCTGCCCGGTCAGAACATCAGCCGGCGCGAACACGCTCTGAATATCATCAAGGAAACCGCGGACAAGTTTGCCGAAACCAGCCACCTCGTGTTGTTGGACAGCGCCACACATCAAGCCCAACAGATCGCGGATGCTTCCGCCCTGCTCGAAGAGACACTCACCGGCCCAACCGACACTGCCGCCGATCTGCCGGGATTGTTGCAGACTGCGCATCGTTGGTTGGTGGAGAACCAGGCCGGTGCGTCGGAGATCTGGATTGCGTCGGATCTGCAGGTCAGCAATTGGCATCCGGAAGACGACCGTTGGGAGATCCTCACCGCCCAGTTTGAAGAAATGCTTCGACCTGTGAGTTTTCGCCTGCTCACCTTTGACGTCCAGAGCGATCTCAATCGTGCCGTCTCACTGGCCGAGCTCAATCGCCCCGCAGAGACTCCCGCGCAACTGCAACTCGATCTGAATCTCGCTGCCACCAAGGCATCCAAAACCGCGTTCCCCCTGAAGCTCAAAATAGGTGACGCGGAACTGCAAGCGGACATCACCGTGAACGCCAGCTCACTGCGTTGGCAAAAACAACTCGACATCGCAGAGAACCAGGAGACCCCATGGGGCCACGCCACCCTGCCGGCCGACGCCAATTCGCGCGACAATGAAGTGTTCTTCATCGCGCAGGCCGAAGCAACCGGCCGAACCTTGGTCGTGTCCGATGCGCCGGAACAAACCCTGTTCATGCGGATTGCCGCGATGGCGCCAAACGCCACGGGGCCGGCGGAAGTGATGGCTCGGGGAGCTTTCGAAGAAGCCAGCCTGAACGATGTCGCATTAGTCGTGTGGCACTCCAAGGCTCCGGCGAAGGATTCTCGACTGGCTCGTTTCATCAGCGATGGCGGAGTGGCCTTGTTCATTCCAACCGACCAGAACGAATCCGATTCCTTTGGCAGCACGCAATGGAACGCGGCTGACGACGCGAATGTGGAATCAACCCGCGTGGTGGAATGGGACGAGAACGACGGCCCTCTTGCCGACACCGAGGAAGGCCTGAGCCTCGCGCTTGATCAGGTCCGCATGCTCAAACACATGGACATCGAATCCACCGACACCGTTCTGGCCAGAATGCGCGGCGGTTCACCGTTCCTCACCCGCGGCAATCTCGGTCGCGGAAACTACTTTCACCTCGCCACACAACCGCACACATCCTGGTCCAACTTGGAACGCGGTGACGTGCTGGTGCCGATGCTTCAACGCCTGCTGCAACTCGGCAATCGCCGGTTCGGGCAGGACACCATGATCGCCTGCGGCGAGCTTTCCGTCGCCGATCGCGCATTGCCCTGGCATCCGGTGGGAAGCGATTCCACCAAGAACATCCGCATTCACGCCGGCCTGTATCGGTCAGGCGAACGGGTCGTCGCGGTCAATCGCCCATCCACCGAGGATGATTCCAACACTCTGACAAATGAAAGTGTGGAACAGCTCTTCGGCGAACTCCCGCTACGCATGGCGCAGCAGGCCGATGTCGAATCCAACGCCCTGCAGGGCGAGATCTGGCGCATGTTCCTGTTCGGCATGCTGTCTTTCCTGATTGTCGAGAGCTGGCTGGTGTTGCCGCCGTCCGCTGAATCGCTCCGTCGAACCAACCCGCTTGCACCATGACCTGGGATTTCGCCACCAATTGGTTGCTCATCATCGCCGGCATTGCCGTGTGGTGCATGGCGGCCGGTTTGTCCTGGCAGAACGCGGAGCGGCGTGGCGGCACGGCCGTCAAGTTCCTCGAAGCCCTCCGCATGCTCATCATCAGCGTGCTCATCTTCACCCTGTTCCGACCGGAGGTGGTGCAAAAGATCGAGCGCACGGAATCACCTGAAATCGCGGTGCTCGTCGACGGCTCCGGCAGCACAGACACGATCGACGTGCCGGGCGAATCAAACGTCATCAGTCGTGCCGAATGGATCAACTCTCATCGGGCCACCAATCATTGGGGCGGTTTGGAGAACATTGGCCAGGTCATCTTCGACGAGTTTTCTCCCGCGCCAACGAATACCAATCCCGATGCCGGCACGGACCTGGCGTCGGCTCTGGAAGATGCCGCGCGACGCTATCAGAACCTGCGAGCAGTTGTGCTCATGACCGACGGTGATTGGAATCTCGGCGGTTCTCCAATGGCGGTCGCCACGCGATTCCGTGAACGCGACATCCCGGTCTTCGGTGTCGGAGTGGGATCGGAACAAGCGTTGCCCGATCTGATTCTGGAGCCGGTCGATGTACCTTCCTACGGCTTGATCGGCGAGCAGATCGCGCTGCCCTTCAAGATTCGCAGCCATCTGGAACACGAGGTGGTAACAACGATGCTGGTCAATGTCGGCGAACGCATCACCACACGGAAGAAAGTCACGATCCCGCCACGTGGCCAGTTGCAGGATGCCATCCTCTGGTCGCCACGGGATACCGGCGAGATCGATCTGCGAATGACGTTGCCTCCCGAGCAGAGTGAAGCCTTCACGAACAACAACACGTTGGACCTCCGAATCAACATCCGGGCGGAGACGCTGAAGGTGCTGGTCGTCGATTCCCTCCCGCGTTGGGAGTTCCGCTACCTCCGCAATGCCCTCATGCGTGATCCCGGCGTGGACATGCAATCCCTACTGTTGCATCCCGAACTTGGTCCGGGCGGAGGACGGAACTACCTGAGCGGCTTTCCCGGCACCAAGGATCAGATCGCGAACTACGATGTCGTCTTTCTCGGCGACGTCGGCATCGGCGAAGGCGAGTTGAAGCACTCGGATCTCGAACTGCTGAAAGGACTCGTCGAACAACAGGCCAGCGGATTGGTGTTCATGCCCGGCCCCCGCGGACGACAGGCCACCCTGCAGAATTCCCCCATCGCGGATCTCATCCCCGTCGTATTGAACACCGCGCAGCAGAATGGCATCGCCTTGCAGAGCGAAGTCCCCCTGCTCCTCTCGACGGTCGGCAAGAGCCATTGGCTGACCCGCTTTGACAACGACGAAAACCTGAACGCCGAGATCTGGAAAAGTCTTCCGGGGTTCTATTGGAGCGCCGCTGTCGAGAAGAGCCGTCCCGGTTCCGAAGTACTCGGCGTGCATGCCACTATGCGCAATGCCTGGGGCCGCATTCCACTGTTAGTCACCCGACAGGCAGGTTCGGGCAATGTACTGTTCATGGGGACGGACAGCGCCTGGCGTTGGCGCCGCGGCGTGGAGGACAAATACCACTATCGCTTCTGGAGCCAGGTCGTGCGATGGATGGCACATCAACGGCATCTCTCAGACAAGGAAGGCATCCGTGTCAGCTACAGCCCGGAAGCCCCGAACGTAGGCGATACCGTCTTTCTTCAAACCACCGTGCTCGACCAGGCCGGCTTTCCCCTGGAACGAGGCAATGTGACCGGAAGTCTGACCGGACCGGATGGCGAACAGGAGGAACTTGAATTTGCGGCCCTCGAAGGCGGCTGGGGTGTATTCAAGAGCCGATTCACCCCCCGCACTGCCGGCGAGTATCAGCTTCTGATCAACGCACCCGCGGCCAAACGTGAATTGGAATCCACCATCCACGTCTCCCAGCCCGTTCGCGAGAAACGGGGACAACCGGCCAATCTTCAGGTTCTCCGCGAACTCGCCCGCATCACTGGTGGTTCCAGCGGCGGGGTGAACGACTTTGCGGACATCATCAACGCCATCAAATTGCTGCCCGATCCGCAACCGATCGAGATCCGTCACCGTCTTTGGAGCAATCCCTGGTGGGGCGGACTCATACTCTTTCTGCTGGCGATTTATTGGACGGGCCGCAAGTTGGCGGGCATGGTATGAGCGATCATTCGATGAGCACGGAAAAGCAACCGGAAGACCTGCCACAGTCGTTGAACGAAAAGTTCGGCGAACTTGAACAGGCGCTTTGGCGCAAGGAGACCCGCGAAGCGGTCTTTGGCGGAGTGCTGGTGTTCCTTTCCGCCTGGATCCTCGCGTTCGTGAGCGACCGCATCTGGGATTCCCCCGTCCGCCTGCGATCCACCTTCCTGGTTGCCATGCTGCTCGGCATTGCGGCCTGCGTGATGGTATGGCTGCGCAACTGGCGCTGGGACCGGCGCGAGGCCAAGTCTTTCTCGCGCATGATCCAACGGCTCAACCGTCGCCTGGGAGATCGACTCCTCGGTGCGGTGGAACTCGCCGAAGGCGAGTCCACCGTCGACCGCATGTCCCCTGCCCTGCGGCGGGCCGCGATCAGGCAAGTGGCGGATTCCGCGAGTGATTTTGACTTCACCCGGGTGGTGGACGCGCACAAGACCAACCGGCTCATCGGCATCACGGTCCTGACCGGTCTGATCACCCTCGCGGGCATCGTCATTGCGCCCAAGGCGGCCGTGAATTCGCTCTCACGCCTCGCCATGCCGTTCCTCGAGATTCCACGATATACCTTTGTCTCCATCGAGGAGCTGCCCCGCGAACTGATCGTTCGCCACGGAGAACCGTTCAATGTGGAGGGTCGCATCAGATACAACGGATTCTGGAAACCATCTGTCGCAAGTGTTCGCTTCGAACGCCAGACCGAATCCGAAGTGGCCGTGACAGATCTCACATTGCTCGCCGAGATTGCCGGACAAAATCAGGATGGCGTCCTGAACATCAAGATCGGCGACGCGGAGGCGGACGTGATGATCATGCCGGTCCATCCGCCGGCGCTGGGCAAACTGCAGGCCAAGGTGGAATATCCAGACTATCTTGCTCGCAATCCCATGGACCGCAGTTTCACCGGTCCAACCCTGACCGTCATTGAAGGCAGCAAGGTGACCCTGCACGCCGAAGCCAATCGTGAACTGACGTCGGTGAAGTTCTCGGTCGATGGCAAAGAACCGCTCGACCTCGCAATCTCCGGCAATGCCTTTGAAACGCCGGTCTACGAACCCGTCGATGAGATCCGCGGCAGCATCCATATCGAGGATCAACTCGGACTGACCAATGCCGCACCGCGGCAGTTCTTGGTGCGCACGCGACCGGACGATGCACCCTTGGTGCAACTGCAGGACCTGCCTTCGGACATCTCGATCTTGGAGAGCGACGTTCTGCCGCTAAGGTTGTTGGCGAACGACGACTACGGGATCAAACAGGCCGGCGTCGGTTGGAAGATCGAGAACACCGCCGCCACCAATCAGCCCACCGTCCGCGAATTCACCAGTCACACCACGAACACCGCCCAGATGGAGTTCACGAATACCTATATTTTCAGCCCGACCATCCTCGGCATTCCGCCGGACAGCGTCGTTGAGGTGAGAGCAGCGGCCACGGATCACTTTCCAGATCGCGAACCATCACTCTCCATCAAGCATCGGATCCACATTGTCGGCAACATCCGCCATGCCAAAACCGTCCGCGACCAGTTGGAGGCGCTGTTCTCCCAACTGGAGGAGATCACCCGCGAGGAGGAATCGATCGCGCAGAAGACCGGCGAGTTGAAGAATCGAATCAAGAATGATGAAGACGCCAAGGCGGCGGAACGCCAACTCGATGCACAGGCCGTCAAGCAGGAGCAGAACAACCGGCACCTGAATGAAATCGCCAAGGGTGGCAAGCGCATCCTGGAAGAGGCGATGCGCAATCCCACCATCAACCAGAAGACGCTGAAGGACTGGACGCAGAACATTTCGTCAATGGAAGACCTCGCGAACCAGGAGATGGCAAAGGCGGCGCAGAAGATGCGCCAGGCGCAGCAGCAGTCTTCCCAAGGCGGCCAGAAGCAACGTCAGCAACAACAGAAGAATCTCGCCGAAGCGCAGGATTCCCAACAGCAGGCCTTGGACAAACTGCAGAAACTCCAGCAACGGATGAACTCGGGTCTCGACAACCTGGAGGCCCTGACCATCGCCCAACGCCTGCAGCGACTGGCCGGTGAAGAGGAAGGTCTCGTCAGCCAGTTGCGCAGCGTGATCACCGAAACCATCGGCCTGAAGACCTATCAGTTGCAGGAACGTCACCGCCTGATGAACACCCGGCTTTCCGGTGCCCAGGAGGAACTGAGCCGGGATGCCGAAAACATTCAGAAGGAAATCGGCCGCTTCTTTGACCGCACCCGCAAGGAGAACTACGGGCAGGTGAATGCCGAGATGAAGGAAACCAAGGTGGCCTCCGAACTGGCCGGCATTTCCGGCCTCATCAAGGACAACATCGCCATGGAAACAATGCAGGACCTGCACGTCTGGATGACCAAGCTCAAGACCTGGGCCGACATGCTGCAACCACCCGAGGCGGACAGCCAGAGTTCCTCCGCCGGTCAAGGCAATCAGCAGCAACAGCAGAAGATGATCAAGATGCTGATCGCCTTCCTCCGTCTGCGCCTGAACGAAGTAAACCTTCACCATCGCACCCGATTGTTGGATGACAGCAAGGGCACGCCGGAGAATCACGCCAAAGCCTCGGAACGCCTCTCGGATGACCAACGGGAGATACGTCAGCGTTTTTCGCTACTGCAGTGGAACAACGACGTGGACGAATTTCGCGAGCTGATGGGCTTCACCCAGGATTCGATGAGCGACTCCGAGTATTCGCTTCTGGAACCCGATACCGGCACCGCGACGCCGCCCGCCCAGAACAGTTCCATCGAACATCTTTGCTATCTCAAAAACCTGAACAACGCGCAGGCAAACCGCCAGCGTCGCAAACAACCGCGACCGCAGACCCAGCAGGAACGCCAGGCCCAACAGCAGATGCAGATGCTCATGCAGATTGCGCGGCAGCAGATGCGCTCCGCTTTCAGCCGCATTCCCGGCATGAAACCGGGCACCAATCCTGCGGGCGGCGGTGGCCGCGGTCAGGCCGGCCAGATTGGCGGCGATGCGGTGGGCGCGGGAGACGACGAGCGCAACACCGATCGCGCAAGTACCTCCGGCGGACAGATTCCCGCCGAGTTCCGCGAAGCCATGGAACGTTATTTCAAGGCCGTCGAAGAACAGCAGAACGCCCAATCGCGATGATGGACAAACAATCCCCGCCACTTGCAGTTGCCTTGGCACTTCTCGTCGGTTTGCTCAGTGCTCCCGCCCAGGAGCTGTTCATCGAGGACGCGGCAACAAGTCCGGCGGTGATCGAGAAGATGTATGTGAAGGGTCTGCAGTTTCTGGCGCAGACCCAGCGCCCGGAAGGCAACTGGTCGGAAAACTACGGATCGCAACCGGGCGTAGTCGGACTGGCCACCGTCGCCTTCCTCGCGCACGGCGACGACCCCAATCATGGGCCGTTCTCGAAATCAATTCACCGCGGATTGGATTTCATCCTCAACTCGCAGGATCAGGAAACCGGCTATATCGGCACCACGATGTACAACCATGGTTTCGCAACCCTGGCGCTGGCCGAGGCCTACGGAACAGTGTACAAGCCCCGCCTTGGAACGGCGCTCAAGAAGGCCATTGAACTCATCATCATTTCACAGAAGCAGAATCCCAAGGGCGCTTGGCGGTACTCCCCGGACAGCAAGGATGCAGACACCACGGTGAGCGGCGCCCAGATGGTCGCCCTGTTCGCCGCCCGCAACGCGGGACTTGCCGTGCCCGAGGATGCCATCCAGAAGGGGCTTCTATACTTCAAGGTCTGCCAGGCGCCGGACGGCGGCTACGGATACACGGGACCGAGCGGCCCCAACTCGGCCCGGACGGCCATCGGCGTTTTGGTGCTCGCGCTCGCAAAGGAGAAGAATTCTGCCGAATTCAAGAAGGCCTTCGCGTTTTTGCAGGCCGCGCCACCGGAAAATCACTACTACCAGTACTACCTGTATTACGGAGCCCAGGCCTACTTCCACGCCTCCACGACTGCCTGGCGGAAATGGAACATGAAGAACATCACAGCCCTCTCCGGAACGCAGAACAAGACCGGCAGCTGGGACGGCCCGTTCGGTTCCACCTTTGCGACCAGTTCATGCCTGCTTTCGCTGGCACTCAACTACCGCTACCTCCCCATATACGAACGCTGATTCCGATCAGTCCTGCGGATAAAGCAGCACCCGGTCGTGCACGATGATGGCAATGTCGTTGCGATCATCCCCCGTCAGGTCGGCGATGATCGCCTCACGAGGCTCCATCCCGGCGGTCCCCCGCCCACGGAAGGTCTTTTGCTCAAACACCCGCCAGCGAACTTCCGGCTTCAACGAGCCACCCTCGTCGATGCTGGCGATCTCAAGGTGATTCCGCGCGCCTTCGAGAAACAGGATATTGGGCTCTCCGTCCCCGTTCAGATCACCCACTTCGATGTCCAACAGTCGTCCCTGATCCACCACCGTCTCGTACTCGGACACCTTTTCCACCGTCCAAGACTCTTCGCTCCGGCTCAGCCAGGCCACGGTGTTCAGACCGGTCAGGCCGATCGTGTCCTGATCCAACGACACGTTCAAGAGGGAGACAAAATCGTTCACCGGCAGCTTGCGGTTTTCAGCCACTTCCCAGATGCCATCCTTGTTCCGTTCGCAACGGGAAACCTGTCGCCGCCCCGCATCCAGAAAATGGAGCACGGGCTCACCGCCCACCGAAGACGGCTGAATGGCTGAAATCCGCGAACTGCGGGAAGCTCCGTTGATCTGTTCCTTGACCCGGAAGCCCCAGGTGTCCGTACTGGCGTGTTTTTCCAACACGACCGCCCGCACGAAATTCTTCTGCGGCAGCAACAGCTCGTTCTTGCCGTCGCCATCTACGTCCGCGAGTCCGAAACTCGGCTCATCCATCGTTCCACCCGGCGGAACCAGTTGAACTTCTTCAACCTCGTCGTCCTGACCCGGAAGCAGAACCGTCACCCGCTCATATGGCGTCAGGCACACGAGCTCCCGGCGACCATCCTGGTCCGCATCGTGGAAAAACATCCGGGACGGACTCACCCGAAAGTCCTTTGACAAGGCAATCGTCCGAGCCTTTCGACCGGACTCGTGGAGATGGAGCGAACGTTTGCCGTTTTCATCCAACAGCAGCGCCAGCGTCAGTTTGTCCTTCGCCTGAAACCGACCCAGCGCCATCGCGATCGGTCGTCCCTTGAGCGCGAACAACTCCGGGAAAGGCAGCCTGCCGCCCTTGCCGATGCGAATGAGCCCGACCTGCTTCTCCGCCGTGCTGAACACAAACAGTTCCGGCCGACCGTCCCCGTCCCAATCATCGCCAAGGATCTGGGTGATTCCGGTCAGCGACGGGAAGCGTCGCCCCGGGGCATAGCGGCCATCTCCGTCCAACATCCTTGTCTGCAGAAGCCCCTGATCGGATTCGGCGAAGACCAGATCCGATCGCCCGTCGCCGTTGAGATCCATCCAGAGGATGCCCCGTTCCGGAGCGGTGGTTCTCATCAAGGGCATCATCTGCAGCGATTGATCCGCGAAGTCGCGGACACCTAGAGACGTCTTGATCCGCCCCACCTGCGCGCGTCCGGATGGCTGCGCGATGGTCAGCCATTCCAGTGTGCCATCACCATCGACATCGTCCGTTTCAAACGCCCGAAAGCGCGGATACTTGAGATGAACCTCCTCCCCCAAAACACCATCCGCGTTCTGAAAACGAACGCGCAAAGGCGAGTCATCCTCCCATACCAGCGTGAGCAGATCGTCCCGCCCGTCCATATTGATATCCAACACGCGGATCGACTTGGCCGGTCCCGCAAATGGAATCCTCACCGGCTCATCAAAACCACCTCCCTTGCGCTGGCGGAATACGTGGGTGTACGAGTCAGCCAGCAGCGCCACGTCCTTCAGTCCATCACCGTTCAGATCCCCTTGGTCGATGGCGTTCACGCTGCTCAGCCCGCTCTCCAATTCCCAAGTGACCGGTTCATCCCATTCGCGGCGTCCCTTGTTGAGGTGCAGCTGGA
Source organism: Verrucomicrobiales bacterium (assembly GCA_038154405.1). GTDB lineage: Bacteria > Verrucomicrobiota > Verrucomicrobiia > Limisphaerales > JAYPXF01. Next base: position 21,003 of record JAYPXF010000095.1, read on the forward strand.
ATTTCTTGGGTTCCCCGTAGGTCACGATGTCGATGCGCTTGTCGCCGTTGAAATCACCCAACAGCATTCCGCCGACCCGAACCTCCGAGAGAATGCTCTCACGCTCGAACCGGGCACCCGGCGGAAGCTTATTGATCTGCCTAGGGAGCCATCCCCTGTCCCGTGATTTCTTCGGCGGTTTGCCGGCGCGATTGTACAGCAGGGTGATGCGGGACTTGAGGTTGTTGACCATCGCGAGGTCGTTGAAACCGTCGCCATCAAGATCCGCCGCCTGCAGGCCGAACATCTGATGATCAACGGGAAAGATTTCGGGTCCCGTGAAACCGAATCCATCGGCCGACGATTTCGTGGCAACGCCCAGAAACATGGTGGCGAGGCATAACCGCAACCCGATGTCTCGTATCGATTTGATGAAACAGTCCTTGAACATGGTGAACGTCCGGAAGCTAGCGGCAACGCCCGCGGCGGTTCCAGCCTATTCGCCGATCACATGGAGGTTGATCCGTCGGCGATGCGGATCGTAACGATGCTCCCAGACGAAGATCCCCTGCCACGTGCCCAACCCCAGTCTTCCGTTCACGACCGGTATGCTGAGATTCACCGTGGTCAGCGCAGTACGTACGTGTGCGGACATGTCATCTTCGCCTTCGTAGGTATGCCGAAAGATCGGATCCCCATCGGGAGCCAGTCGGGAAAAGATTCTCTCAAGGTCTCTGCGAACCTCGGGGTCAGCATTCTCCTGGATCAGCAGCGATGCCGATGTGTGTTGGATGTGAACCGTCGCGAGCCCGGTGTCGATGCCGGCCTGCTGGACAAAGGAACCGACTTCCGAGGTGATTTCGTAGAAGCCGCGCCCGCGGGTTGAAACACCGATCTCGGTGGCCGACTGCTGCAACATCGCGTGACGGAACTGCGGCGACGCCAATCAGCGACCGACCAACATCTTCTCAAGTTCCGGGCTCTTGGGATGACCCGAGGCGGTCGCCTTCTGGTAATGCCAACGCGCCAGTTCCGGTGAGGCCGGCGTGGCGGTGGCATAGAAGACCGCCAGATTGTAGTGGGCAACCGAGTAGCCCGGCGCCAGTTTGACCGCCTTGCGGAAGGCTGCTTCGGCGGCAATGCGCAAACCCTTTTGGCTCAGGGCCAGGCCTAGGTAGTTTTGCGTCTGGGCATTGTTGGGATCCAGAACCGCCGCCTGGCTCAACCTGTCCAACGCTCCGTCGAAATCGTTCTGGCGAAACTTCACCAATCCCATGAGGGCCAAGCTGTATGAATCTCCGGAATGAATCTCGAGCGCCTTCTTCAGGTTGCTCTCCGCATCGGACAGCTTGTTCAGCTCCATCTGGGCGGCTGCGAGATTGGCGAGGGTGTAGACGTTGTTCTTCTCTGCGCTGAGGACCTCTTTGTATTTCAGTTCCGCCTCGTCATAG
>JAYPXF010000096.1:0-3915 GCA_038154405.1 Verrucomicrobiales bacterium
GTTGCCACCCGCAGATAATCCATTTCATTCTTTCGCCAATATCGAATCTCCTCCGGCGTGATATACCACCAGCAGATTGTTTTTCGATCGACAACCTTGTTCACCTGATCCGAGATCTGTTGCCGGATCTGCTCCGGTGTCAGCACCAACGGCTTGTCCGGTGCCTTGGCATGGAAGTTCATCTTGATACCAATCTTGTATGGGAAACTCAGCCCCGCCTCTTCAGCCGCCGCCAGTTCGTTCTCCTGATCCTCGGCATAAGTGGGTCCTGCAACTCTGAATCCAAAGCGAGCTGCGCGCGTGGGATTCCCGGAGTATCCCATGAACGGAAACAATCTACCTTGAGGATAAACGGCCCTCCGTAGATCTGCACTGGTGGCCTCGATGCAAGCCACCACCAGTGCCAGACTCAGAATGAGTAATTGTTTCATACGTTGTTTGTCGGGTCAGAAATGACAGTCAGCATCCGTTCGACACGGTTTCGATACCAGTGCGTTTTCGCGGGCGCATTCATCGATGACCGTAGCACAGGCGGCTCGCCTGTGAATTCTCAGGAGAGCCGCATGTGCTACCGCTCAATTCCGCCCCCACCCTGTTCTCAATCCCCGGTTGACTTCGGCGTCATTCAGGTGCACCAAGGTCGCGGTGAATCCCAACTGCAATTCTCCCGAACACCTGCATAGCGCCGTCGCACCGCTCTTCAGCCCGGACGACGGTGATATTATGCGGATCGGCAACTCCCGTCGCGGATTCCTCCAAACCGGACTGGCAGGCATGGCCGGACTTTCGCTTCCCGGCTTGTTGCAGCAGCGGGCACTGGCGCTCAGTTCCGGGAAACCGGCCCGCAAAACCAGCGTCATTCTGTTCTGGCTTTCCGGTGGTCCCAGTCACATCGACATGTGGGATCCCAAACCCGACGCCCCGCGGGAGATTCGTAGTCCCTTTGGCGACATTCCCACCAAACTTCCCGGTGTGCATGTCTGCGAGCACATGCCGCTCACGGCCAAGCTGATGGACAAGCTCACCATCCTGCGATCAGTTGACTGTAGTGCCAGCAATCACACGCCCATCACCATGCAGGCCGGCAATGCCCTGGCCCGCCGGACGAACGACGGCAAGGACGGTGGCGGCTATCCCTCAATGGGTTCCATTGCTGCGAAATTCCGCGGACCGAATGCGCCGGGCGTGCCCGCCTTTCTGGGCCTTGCCGACACCTGGAAATCCGATGTCTGGGGCGCCGGCAACATGGGCATTGCCCATGAACCGGTGAAGGGTAAGGAACTGGCAGGGCGACTGAAGTTACCGACCGGCCTCTCGCTCGATCGGATGGAAGATCGTCATGCCCTGCAGGCGGATCTGGATGAATTCAAGCGCGCCGTGGATGGCAGTCGAGAAATTGCTTCGGCAGATCGCTTCACCCAACAGGCTTTCGATGTGCTGCTATCCGGACGCGCCCAACAGGCATTCGATATTCAGCAGGAATCCGTCGCCACCCGGGAGCTCTATGGCAATCACAGCATGGGCCGCAAAGCCCTCTTGGCCCGGCGTCTGGTCGAAGCCGGTGTCACCTTCGTGCTCGTCAGCGGCGCCTGGGGCTACTTCGATCATCATGGAGACAACGTCCGCTGGGGCGGTATCGCGAAGGGATTGAAGCCGCTGATTCCTCGCGTGGATCAGACTCTGAACGCAATCGTGACCGATCTCGAACAACGCGGCATGCTGGACAGCACATTGATCCTGATGCTCGGCGAATTCGGCCGCAGCCCGGTCATCAACGCCCAGGCCGGTCGCGACCACTGGACGCGGGTGATGTCAATGGTCATGGCCGGCGGCGGCATGAATCACGGCCAGGTCATCGGCAGCACGGACGCCCGCGGCTACGACATCGCCAGTCGCCCGGTTGCTCCCGCCGATCTCGCCGCCACCGTCTTTCACCATCTCGGCATCGATCTCAACTCCCATTGGATTGATCGCCAGGGCCGTCCCGTGCCGATTGTCACACAGGGTGGGAAGGTGATTTCCGAGCTCGTCTGAATCTACTTCGCAGGATTGTAGCGGAAGATGCAAAATCTTCCGATTCGCGTAGGAACCAAAGTCGGAATTCTTCGCAATTTCCGCTACAGCCGCAGTGACTCGGATCGCACGCGGTCCACTACTGACTACAGCGGAGAACGTTTCGGTTTATCTGTCTACCCGTTCGATCTTCGAAAACTCCGACTTCGTCGCCTTGGCGTAGATGCCGATGTAGGGAACGCTTTGGAGATTGCTGGGGATCTGGTGTTGCACGGTGGTGCCATCCACGGTCAACGTCAGTTTGCCGTGCTCCAGGTCGATCTTGATCGTGGCTTCGAAGGTGGCGTTGCGGTCCATCTTCACCTTTTTGCCCGGCCCCAGATTGACGTTGCCCCAAGAACCGTCGAAGGCGCCGTGACGGTCCATGCCAATCATGGTGCCGGCTTTGCGCAAGTGGTCGTTTTCCGGCTTGGCACCGAAGCAGAAGGCGGCATTGCGGGTACTGCTCTTGGTGGCGGCCCGATATTGCAGACGGAAGGTCGCGGATTCCTGGATCGGTTCGTCGAGTTTCTGTAGAGCAAAGGCCTCGGCACTGCCGGCTTCCAACAGGTAACCGAGTTCGGTCTTCGTCACGGTGCCGCCTTTCACGATGTCGAAGTCACCGGTCTTGTCGGTGCCAGGTTTGAGTTTGCCGCCTTTCTTCTTGCGGCCGCCTTGCGGTTGGTTCTTCCACCATTCACTGGGGCCTTCCTTTTCCACGCCGTCCCAGACCTTCATGAATTGCCTCTTCATCTCGGCGAGCTTCTCCGGCATTTCCTCAGCCAGATCATTTTCCTCTTTCCAGTCCTTCTCGATCTCGTAGAGCTGAAACTTCTGAAGATCCTGACTGGCCACGATCTTCCAATCACCGATACGCATCGCTGCGTGGCTGTTGGGAGGCGCAATGTGGGTGCGCCAGAAGAGTGGGACGGAACGCTTGAGCGGTTGGTTGGCAAAGGCGGGGATCATACTGATCCCGTCGATCGTGCGATCGCTCGGCAGCGGGACCTCCACGATACCCAAGATCGTCGAGAAGATGTCCGAGCCAATGATGGGCACATCACTCACCGTCCCCGGCTTGATCTTGCCCGGCCACCGGACGATTCCCGGTACGCGGATGCCGCCTTCGTGACTGTCCCGTTTGCGACCACGCAATCCCCCGGTCGAGCCCCAGGTTCGATTGCGCTGCGAATCAGGATTTCGCAGGTCTCCCTTGCCGTTTCCTTCCGGCCCGTTGTCGCTGGTAAACATCACGAAGGTGTTCTTGCGCAGTTCCAGTTCATCCACCGCCTTCATCAACATGCCAAAGGCGTGATCGAGTTGGGTGACGTTGCCGTGATGTTGTCTGACGCCCGGATTCTCAATGTCGGCGTAATGCCGCTGAAATTTTGGATCGCTCTCAATCGGCAGATGCGGTTCATGCGTCCAGACCGTGATGAAGAAAGGCTTCTTGGGATCCCGTTCATTGCGGAGCCAATTGATCGCCTCCGCTGCGACCAGGGGAGCGGAGAATCCTTTCAACGGCCCGACCTCCTTGCCATTGCGGACAAAATTCTTGGGATCCTTGTGGGTCGGGGCCGCGTTGTTCTGAGTAGCGAACCACCAGTCGTATCCGTGATCATGCGGCTGCGGCTGTTCGGGACTGTTGAAGTAGCCATTCAAATGCCATTTGCCACTGTGCATGGTTTCATAACCCAGCGGCTTGAGCAGCTCTGGAATGGTGATTTCACTGGTGCGCAGGTGTGCCTGATTACCAACCGGCAACCAACGCCAGACTCCGTTCCGGTAGGGCGTCCGCCCAGTCAGCACGGACGAACGACTTGGTGAACAAACGCCGCAGGCAGCATAGGCCTGGGTGAAGCG
>JAYPXF010000096.1:3925-13053 GCA_038154405.1 Verrucomicrobiales bacterium
TCACCCCTTCCGATGCGAACTTGTCTAGATTGGGTGTCTTGATCCGTTCATGCCCATAGCAGGCGAGATCCCCCCAGCCCAGATCGTCCGTGAGGAAGACGATGAAATTCGGTTTTGCGGATTCGGCCGGCAACAGCGCAGTCATCGCCATCACAATGAATACGACCAGTTTCGGACATAAGGACTTCATGGGCGAAGCCTAGAAGGATTTGCTCGCCCGAACAACGCCCAGATCAGATAGTCACCGCACTGTGCCTTGGCTTACCAAATACCTTTCATTGCTGTTGCCAATCTTCATTGCAGCCGGTTGCAAACAGGAATCCCCCCCCGTGGAACAGACCGCCACGAGCGAACCCTCGCGGGATCCAATCTCGCTCGCCGCCAGGGACATCCCTTCGACGTTCGGCGATACCCTCAACGACTCCCTGGCTCAACTCGGAAAGAAACCGGAGTATCTTGAGATTCCGGGGCAACCGGGAACATTTCATCTCATTCAACGATCGCGCGACGGTTACCTGGCACTTACGCCCAACGAGTGCTTCTTTCCGAACCTCGGTTTAACCGCGGCCGGCGAAGGCGCAGTGGCGGACATCGACCAATTGAACGGAGGCAAATCGTTCGATCACGTCACCGGTTGGGATCCGGGCGAAGTTGTCGAATGGGGCATCTGGTTGGCAAAGCCAGGAGCACTGACGATACGGGTTCGAATGTCGTCGAGCTCCGACGCCGGGCGGTTCGAACTGTCGTTGGATGACCAAAAGAGCAGTTTCGCCCTGTTTAAAACCCGTGATGGATCTGCTGAAATTTTCCACGAAACCGCCATCCCGATTCGAGAAACTGGCAGGCATATCTTACGGATCACCAACATCGACAAACCCGCCGATGACACCAAGTTGCACTGGGTGGAACTTTCAGGCCCCGCCATCGATCATGGGGCTGTCCTGCGCAAACGATGGCGACCGGCCGCTGCCCACACGCGCTTCACGACTTCCAAGTCTGTCAGCGGCGTACGCATGTGGATCATGGAAATGGATGCGGTCCCGGGGAACTTGGGGTTCTACGCACCCATCACCACGCCGTTCGGCTACTACGGCCCATCATGGAACGCGGACGGAACGGTAAAGAGCGGAATGAACTTCTCTCTCTGGTCCTATGGTCGCGGACAGAAGGAGCCACCAATAGGTCAACTGTCCCATCTGTTGGCCATCGGCAATCGCGACGCCAAATTCAGTGGATTCGGACATGAAGGGACAGGAGTAAAAATCCGCGAATGGGAGCCGTTGAAGGGACGCCAAGGACAGCGTCAGGCTTTTGCCCTGCGCGCTGAGCCCGGCAAAGATTTCAACACCTACTACAGCTACTTCTACGCGACCGACGAAACACGCTGGCGACTGTTCGGCGTGGGACGCCAAAAGCCAAAGCGACGTCCGTTGACCGATCTGTGGGTGGGCAGTTTCGTGGAAGTACCCGGCCCACCCCAACGGCAGCGCACCGGTTCCGGTATCCGGCGAATGCGATATCGCGGCTGGGTTTCCGCGGATGGCGACAAGTGGCATCGGTTGGACAACATGTCGCTCGCCGATGTGAACAAGGAGACCGGCCTTACCTACACCGATCGCGGACTGGACGACGACGGTTGGTTCTACATGCAGACCGGCGGCTGGATCTTTCGGAAAGCGCCGACTGAGGCTGTCTCCATTTCCGGAGATCTTTCAAAAGTTCCGGACTATCTGAAGCCCAAAGCAATCCAACCCATTCTCACGCTCCCCTCCTCCATTCGAATCAGCGAAGCTCAAAGAACCGGCAACACGATCAACCTCGAATACGAGATCATCGGAATCGGCGACAAGCCAAAGGTAACGGCCTATCACGGCGACAACGAAGGTCTCACATTGGCTGAAAAATGGGATTCCCAAACACCCCTACCAACTCCGCGCGAAGGACGGAACTCAGCGACCTTCCCAGCGAAGGGAAACACCCATGTTCGACTGTTGCTACAACACGACGAAGGACAATTCTGGACCGCCGAAACGACGGAGGTTCGCTAGATTGTAGCAAAAGATGCAAAATCTTACGATTGGTGCAGGCATTGGAGACGGAGTTTTGCGCAAATTCCACTACAGCCTCTCAGGCTGAACGAAGCAGTACTAATTGAAATTGCAATTGGTCGGGACCTGCAAATAGTCCTCACATGATCCGCACTTTCTTGGTCCTTCTAGCGGCGACCTTGTCTTCCGGCGCGCAGGAAGCTGTCAGACTCAGGGCGAAGCTCGATGAACTTCCCAAGCCATGGGTGAAGAAACTCCACCGCCTCACGGCGGATGAATACGAAGCGACGATCAGGTATTGGCAGAAGAAGCATCCGCGGAACTTGACTGCCGAAGTTCCCGGCAAGACTCGCGAAGGCGAATCGCTTTACCTTCTCAAAATCACCGATCCCGATGTCTCCGACGATGACAAACAGATCGCCTTGATCACCGCTCTGCATGCCGGTCCTGAACGCTCGGGAACCACCACCAGCATGCACCTGATCGAATGGTTGTTGAGCGACGATCCGGAAGCGGTTGAAACCCGCCGTCGGCAGATCGTCCTAATCATGCCGATCATCAATCCATACGCCTATTTCGAGACTGACCGCTTCGGCACATCCGTGGGCATTGATCCGTACACCGGAAGCGGACCGCAGAACTGGGACCTGAAAACGATGACCTTCAAGGCAGCGAAGGAAGTACCGGAACTGCAAACGTTTTTGGATGTGGTCGATCGCTATCGTCCGGAAGTCCACCTCGACCTGCACGGCACTGGTCTCCAGGAATACGCCCCGGATCAGTTGGGCGATCGCCGTCGCTATGCGGGTCAAACGATGTTCGAAGTGACCGGCTCCGCCTATTCCAACTACGCCCTGCGACCATGGGATTGGCGAGTCACCGAGGCGATGATCGCGGCCGGAGTGGCCGAGGGTTATCCTTCGGACCGTTTCGAAGCCGACGCCCAACGCGCCTATTGGGGTCCAGCGATGAATGCGCTCACCCACTTGACCTGGCGCGGCCGTCCCAACTTCTACACTACACAATACGCCTACGCCAAGTATCACACGATGGTCGCCGCTTTGGAAATCGGCTGGGAGGCCAGTGGACTGGCACGAACCAAGGGTCTACTGAGAATCGGCAATGGCACCTGGCCCACGAGAAATCGCCCCGGATATCCGGTCGATCGCGTGCGCTCGTTCATCGGTCACTACGTCACCGCTTGGGGCGACAACGCAATGACTCGTCGCACGAGCCGGGCGGAGCTTTGGAACATCCAACCACGAATTCACCAAACCATTCTCTACCCGCAGACCGAGGGTCGCATTCTCTACACTGCAAACATCGGAACCAATGCGAACCGATACATGAATGTCGATCCGCAGAGGACTGCAGACTTGCTCGAGAAAGCCCCCGGCGTGGACGCCGCAGCCATCACGGCCTTCATCGATGCCGGGCCTGAAGTGAAGCTGGCCACCTTTGCTGCGACTGACCGCAAATCGCCGTTCGTTGCGGTAGAAAACGGCATCGGATTCCACCTGCGAATACCGTATCGTAATCCGAAACTGATCGATGTCCGGGTCAACGGTCATGAACAAAAGGTCGATCGACGCCACGGTTACGAAGCCTGGTTTGGCGCCGGTTTCACCCATCTGCGGATCAATATCCCGCCGACGATATCCCGCAAACAGAGCCTCTACATCATCACCTGTGCCTATCGCCCGGACGTAAAGCGAGAATACGGCTGGACACCGCCTGCCGAAGTCCTGAAAACACTCCGGAAGAACAAGCCATGAATCGTCGTCATTTCATCCACCGAACCACCGCGCTGTCAGCCACCGCCACATTCGGCTTCAACCTCAGGGCGAATGCGGCGCCGGAAGCAAAGGTTGCTGACACCAAGATCATCAGCCGCCTGCCCGACATCTACCATGGTTGGCCGACGCTGACGCGGAGAGCCAATGGCGAACTGCTGACCGTGTGCTCCGGTGGGCGGGAGTCACATGTCTGCCCTTTCGGCCGTGTGGATCTGCAGCGGTCGCATGATAACGGTGAAACCTGGACCTTTCCCCGCACGTTGATGGATGGCCCGATCGATGATCGCGACGCGGGGATCCTTGAGACCGCCAAGGGCAGTCTGCTGGCAACCACCTTTACCTCACTCGCGTATGTGGATTACGTGATGAACAAGCAGTTCGCCAAACCCGTGGGATCCAAGGGAGCGTGGTCACAGGAGCACCGAGATCTCTGGTCGTCCGTTCACAACCGCATCAGTGAAGAGGAACGGAAGAATGAATTGGGCCAATGGATGATTCGATCCACCGACGGCGGCATCACGTGGTCGGCACGTTATCCCAGCATCGTCAACAGTCCGCACGGTCCGATCCAGCTCAGCGACGGCCGCCTGCTCTACGCCGGCAAGGAACTTTGGACCGGCAACAAGGAGATTGGAGTCTGTGAATCCAAGAACGACGGACAGACGTGGAACTGGCTGGCAAAGATTCCCACGCGCGAAGGTGACGCCTTCCGCAACTATCACGAACTGCATGCCGTCGAGACGCCGAGCGGCAAACTCATCGTTCAGATTCGGAATCACAACAAACGTGATGCCGGTCACACACTGCAGTCGGAATCCATCGATGGAGGCAAGACGTGGTCGGAGCCTCACAGCATCGGCGTATGGGGATTGCCCTCATTCCTGACACGGCTCCGCGATGGACGTCTGCTGATGAGCTACGGATATCGTCGTAAGCCTTACGGCAATCAGGCCCGCATCAGCAAGGACGAGGGCAAGACCTGGTCGGAACCGATGACCATTTCAGGCGACGGCATCGGCGGCGATCTCGGCTATCCAAGCACGGTGGAATTGGATGACGGTTCATTGGTCACCGTCTGGTACGAAAAGGTGAAGGGATCCAGCAAAGCTGTGCTTCGTCAGGCCCGTTGGAAGATTTCCTAGTGCCAGCGGTCATTAACTTCGGTGGGGAGAGAGTCCTCACGAGCCCCAATCAACATCCCGAAGGGATGAAAGAGTTCACGTGAACTATATGTCGCCCTTTAAGTGCTTTGACAAGGGCTCGCGGGCACGCTCTCCCCACCGAAGATACTGACCGCTGACGCTGGAGCAGACTACCAGTCCGTCGGCTTGTAGTCCTTGAGGAACTTGCCCCAGATGTGATTGCCGGTGTTGAAGCCGTCGATGATCGGGTCGACGATTCGGGCGGCTCCGTCGACAATGTCCAACGGCGGATGAAACCGATGTTCGTTCGTTTTCCGTTCGGCAATGTGGACGGGATCTTCATCAGTGACCCAGCCGGTATCCACACTGTTCATATGAATCCCATCCGCCTCGTAATCCGCCGCCGAAGTGCGCGTCATCATGTTGAGCGCGGCTTTCGCCATGTTGGTATGAGGATGACGCGTCGTCTTGAACTTCCGATAGAACTGCCCCTCCACCGCCGACACGTTGACGATGTGTCGATCACGTTCGGGCCCGTTCATCATAAGCGGTTTCAGCCGGGCATTGAGCACGAAGGGCGCAACCGCGTTTACGAGCTGCGTTTCGAGCAGTTCAACCGAGGACACCTCCGCCAGCATCAAGCGCCAGGAATTCCGATCCCGCAAATCGACCTGCTGCAGATCCTGATCCAGTCGGCCCTCGGGAAAGAGTCCTTTCTGCGCCTCCAGCTCTTCCGGCAACAAGGGTGCCTGCGACAGCTCTGCCGCATGCGTCAGACCCGCAATCGCCGAGTCCTTTCTGGCCACCAACGCCGCTTCGCCTTCAGGCAGCAGGTTGTAGCCTCGCAGACCTTCGTATCCGCCCAACAAGCGCTGTTGCGCTGCAGGTAACTCCTTCAATTCAGAGGTCTCCCGCTCCATCATATGCCGATAGAAATCCGGTGGACGCCGAACCGTCTGGCAGGCATTTGAGACAATGAAATCCAAACGGTCACGCGAAGCAAACATGTGTTTGCAAAACGCCTCCACACTCGGGGTGTGTCGCAGGTCCAGACCGAAAACTTCCAGCCGATCTGCCCAATCTTCAAAATCCGGTTCATCCGCGTAACGCGCCGCGGCATCCCGGGGAAAACGGGTCGTTACAATCAATTGCGCCCCCGAGCGCAGCAGCTTGATCCCAGCTTGGTAGCCGATCTTCACTCTTCCACCAGTCAGCAACGCCACCCTGCCCTGCAGATCTGCCGACTCCGTCCGCTTGTGATAATTCAGCGTCGCGCAATCCGGACACAACTGGTCGTAGAAATGGTGAACCTGCTGATAGTCCTGCTTGCAGATGTAGCAGTTCTGCGGCTCGACCACCTCGCGAAAACCCGGGTCATCAACCACCTGTTGCTCAAAGTTCTTGGGTGGATAAACATTCGGTGACGTGTATACCGGTTTGCGGCGCAGGCTGCGGATTCCGGTTTCGCTCAGCACTTTCTGGTCACGCTCCAGCTTGGCCTTCTTCCGTTCCTTGTGCTTGGCCTTCAGCAATCGGCGACGTTGAGCCACATCCGGACAGTAAACCTCCCCGGCCACGGTCAGCAGACGCGTCCGATCTTCCACGGACAACTGATGCAAGAGCCCACGATCCTTGGAGACGGACTCCAACAACTCCGTTGCCGCCTTGAGCTGCTCGACCAGATCCGTTTTTTCAGATGAATCACCCATCGGGAGCGGCGCAGGTTAGGGACACACAGCAAATTGAGAAACCACTAATGTACACGAAGTGACACGAATTCGCGTCATTGGTGTCCATTCGTGATTGAAGAGATCGGAACGGATCAGGCTCGCTCGCGATTGGTGAAGCTCTTGCCGTGCTGACGCTCACGGTTGCGCCGGACATCAAACTGCGTCCTGGCCAATTCATTGGCCTCAGCGAGATACATGCCTGTCAATTGTGACTTCCGGCCCGATGATCCCTTTCCGGATCCGAGACCGAATAACGAGGCAAAGAAATTCAGAAGCGTGCGCATCGAATTGTGGTCAATTAACTACATGATCGGCCAGATGCCAAGAAATCATTAGGGGTTGAAAGCCAACGGGTTGAAGAAGTTTAAGGGTTGAACAGTCGAAAAAGTGGTCGCGTCTTTAATCCTTCAATTTCAAATTCCATTTGAAAACCGGCGGCCTTGTTCCCAAGCTCGACTCACTCTGTTTTCAGTAACGAAGCTGACCAATCCGCCGTCCTATCTGACGTGAGTGCCGGGAAGAAATACCTACGTTGCGCCTGCCCTGCCTGCGGCAACGTCCTGACCTACCCCGACTACTCCGCTGGCGGCACGGCGATGTGCACCAAGTGTGGCAAGCCCGTGAAACTTCCCGCCGCATCGGCGGCTCCGGCTCCAACGCCCAGCAAGCATCCAGCACCCAAGCCGGTGCAGCCGCTCAAGAAATCAGCGATTCCCCACAGCGCCCAAACAAACCCGGCGAGCGCACCTCCGCCCCCCAAACCGGTTCCCCGTGCGCCCGCGCCGCCACCACCCGCGGCCCGCCCCCGTTCAGGCCACGGTCCCATGCGCTTTGTTCTTTGGTCCATGAACCTGGCCGTGCTGGCCGCCGTTGCCATCGTGCTGGTCAATCGCGAGAAATCGTCCACTCCGCAATCTGTTACGAACAACGACGCGTTCCCGCATCCGACTGATCCGGCACCGAGCGGCATGCCGGCGCCACCAGTTCCGGCGAACCCACAAGTTCCAACTCCGCCCAGTCCGTCACCACCGGCACCCACCCCAACTCTACCAACTCCGTCCCCGCCACCGGCGATGACAACTCCCACGCCGCCGACATCTCCGGTCCCGAAATCGAGCCCCACACCTCCGCCCACCAAGATGGTGCCGACGCCACCGGCGAAGTCAGCCCCGTCGCCGCCGCCCGCCAAAACAGCCCCCAGCGCGCCGACGACGACTCCGTCCACGCCACCAGCTCCCACGCCGCCGACATTGAGCACGAACAGCCTGACCGTCACGGGACTGGGCATCGAACGTCCCCGCGGCGCGAAGGGAAGCAAGCTGACCTATGTGACGGGATTGATGCAAAACCAAGCCACCAACAAACGATTTGGCGTGAGAGTCGACCTCTTCCTGCTCGACCAAGCCGGCCGCCAAGTGGGCATCGCCACCGATTACACACCCGTGATCGAATCGAAAGATTCCTGGCGTTTTCGTGCTTTGGTGCTCGATCGCCGCGCGGTGAGCGCACGGGTAAAGGAAATTAAGGAAGATCAGTAACGCCCTTCCTTCAGAGCCACTCTCTCTAGCTCGTTCCGGAAAGAACTAACGACGTTGATTGAAGTGGTATTGTCCCGTGTCTGGATTGAACTGAAATCCTGCCCCTTGATTCGCATTCGTCTGCGAAGTCGGGGCGGGCAATCCAACGCCGACCGCCTGAGGCGTCGACATGATCGGCACGGGAGCCGATTGCGGCATTGCAGGGGTGAAACCGGGCGAACTCTGATTGAAAAAGCCCCGGGCTCGGGCGTTCTGCAAAGCGGGAGATGGTGCCAATACGCCGCCTGTCACCACGCTCGTCGGAACCGGTTGCCCAACAGCGACCGTGTTGTTGGTTCCGATGATGATGTTGTTGATCACGGCTGGCCGACGCCGTTCCGGCTCGGTGGTGTATCCGGTCACCACCGGCACACCCGTGCTGTGATCCACCATGGGACGCCCGGCGATCACGGTATTCGGCACGGCGCTTTCGGGGATCAACACGGTTTGTGTGGCGCCACCCGCATTCCACACCGCCGGCTTGACCGGCACGATGTGTTGCAGCGTAGGACGATACAGCGTGTTGTTCGCAAACCTTCCAAACTGATTGAGATCATATGACGGCGCGGGAAGAATTCGACCGCGTTGAACAGCCAGTGCCGCCCGCCGGGTAAAATGATCAATTGGCGGTCCCACGTTGGTGACCGTGTTGTTGTTACCCACAATGATGTTGTTGATCACCGTGGTATCCCGGAACAAAGCCCGTCGCCGACTCTCGGCCAACAAGCGCGCTTGAAGCGCACGCGCAAAAACCAGATTTGACGGCACAAAACTGTAATGGGCCGCCGGAACACCGTAGCTGAAATTCACACCCACGTTCCGTCCATTGTAAACC
>JAYPXF010000096.1:13063-22336 GCA_038154405.1 Verrucomicrobiales bacterium
GGTTGGGAACGGCCACTGAGCCCGGTGGCAACGGCGCCCAACCGAGGTGCCCCCCATTCATCCGGAAAGTCACCCAACTCGGCCCCCACACCGTATCCGGCACCCAATACCAACCACCGTTCTTGTCAAAGCCCCAGCGTCCGTAATGGAACACCGCCCAACCCCATGGGTATTCGGAATGCCAATACCATCCCTGCCCCGTTTCCAGCCACCGGCCGTTGTGGGCATAGGGCTGCCAACGCCGATTGCTCAGCGCAACGGTCGGCTGCCAGACCAAGCCATACTGTCCATGTCGCACCCAGCTTCCATACGGCTTCAACGCCTCGTAGAAACCACTGGCCTGAGGAGGCAGGTCAATGTTGGGAGGGGGCGAAGCATTGCGAACCGGATTCACCGCCGGACGTGCGGCCAGTCGCTCCCGCTGCAACGCCAACCGGGCATCGTTCAATTCCCTCCGCAAGCGGGCGTTGTCCACCGCCTGAGTGCGGGCCACCTGCAATCGGCGGGCTTCAGCGTGGATTTGCGCATCATGCTGAAGAATCACCGAGATCAACGACTGCGGCACGCCGTCGGCCGCCATGCGGACCAATTCGTCAGGTGTCAAATCGTAAGCGCCGCGGGCGAGAATCACCTGGTTGCGGATGTTTATCTCAGGCATACCGGATTGAACCATCCGCACGATTCCGGCGGCGGCGGCGGAATAAGCCGGTTCCTCCACGACCGGAGCCGCTGGCTCGGCGTTCGTCGTCTCATGCGAAACCTGAGAGGTTGGAGAAATCCCAGGGGAATTTGCATCCTCTCGGGCACAACCACTCAGCAGCAACGCGAGCGCGGCGCTCAGAATAGAAGTTCTGTAAATCCCGTTCATGAAGAGAAGGAATACGACCTGTTCGACCCTGATACTAGCCGGTGTATTCAGGGGCCGCCATGCCCATTTTGCTGCAGGAAAGCGTTCGGTTCTTCACAAGACCCGTGTTTTGGCTAAGTCTCTCCGCGCGCTAGAACCAGGGCGCATTTGCACACCAACAAATCAATCAAATGAGCGCCAAAGCGAAGACCACGGCCAAAAAGAAGACGAAAAGCGCGAGCAAAAAAGCCGCCAAGAAGAAAGCCCCGCTGCTGGGTGCCCCTCTGTCGGACACTCCTTCCGCCGAGGGCGAACAGACGAGTTTCCGCTTCGCCACCGGCGACACCATGGCATCGATCAAGAAATCGATCCGTAATCACCTGCATTTTACGCTGGCCCGTCATGAGGACAACGCCAGCCCCACCGAATGGTGGACCGCAACTTCGCTCGCCGTCCGGGATCGCTTGCTGAATCACTTCATGCGCACACAGAAGGCGCATCACAACGCCAAGACGCGTCGGGCCTATTACCTGAGTCTGGAATACCTCATGGGTCGGGTGCTGCTGAACAACCTGCACAACGCCGGCATCTACGAAGCCGCGCGGGATGCACTCAGGGAACTCGGCCAGGATGTCGACCCGCTCGCTGAAGAGGAAGACGACATGGGGCTGGGCAATGGTGGTCTGGGACGCCTCGCCGCCTGTTTCCTCGATTCTTTGGCAACCCTCGACCTGCCCTCCGTCGGCTACGGCATCCACTACGAATTCGGACTGTTCCGTCAGGCGTTTGAGGATGGTCATCAGATCGAGAATCCGGATGCCTGGATGCTCAAGGGCTGCCCGTGGGAAATCATGCGCCCGAACTACACCCAGCACATCAAACTCTACGGCCGCGTGGAGCACCAGATGGACAGCAAGGGAGATTTCAAACCGGTGTGGGCGGACTACAAGACGCTGGAAGGCGTGCCGTTCGACATCCCCATCGTGGGCTACGGAGGCGACACCGTGAATTTCCTGCGCTTGTGGGAATCCCGCGCCTCGCAGCAATTCGATCTCAGCGTCTTCAATGAAGGGGGCTACATCGAGGCGCTTCGCGAGAAGGCGATGGGCGAAACAATTTCCAAGGTCCTTTACCCGAATGACAAGACCGAGTCCGGCAAGGAACTGCGCCTGGTGCAGCAATACTTTTTCGTAAGCTGTTCGCTACAGGACATCATCCGCCGCTTCAAGGGATCGCATGACGGCTGGGAAAAGTTCCCGGAATACAACGTGGTTCAGCTCAACGACACGCACCCCGCCATCGCCGTTCCGGAGCTGATGCGCCTGTTGCTCGACGAACACGGGCTCGGCTGGGACGAGGCCTGGGACATCGTCACCCAGACCTTCAATTACACCAACCATACCCTGCTCCCGGAAGCGCTGGAGAAGTGGAGCGTTCCGCTCTTCGAGAAAGTGCTGCCACGTCACCTGCAGATCATTTTCGAGATCAACACCCGCTTTCTCAGCCACGATGTGGAAAACTGCTGGCCCGGCGACGGGGAAAAGAAGGCGCTGCTCTCGATCATCGAAGAGAGCAATCCGAAGATGGTCCGCATGGCCTATCTGTCCGTGGTAGCTTCCACCAAGGTCAACGGCGTGGCTGCGCTGCACACCGAATTGCTGAAGCGTCATCTGTTCGCGGACTTCAACGAACTCTATCCGGACCGGTTCATCAACATGACCAACGGCATCACTCCGCGCCGTTGGCTGCTGGCCTGCAATCCCGGATTGGCGAACCTCATCAATGACACGATCGGCACGGACTGGCCCAAGAATCTTGATGAACTGCGCGCCCTCGCCACCCATGCGGACAGCGCCAAGTTTCAGGACGCATTCATGGCTGTGAAACGGAACAACAAGGTCGCCCTAGCCAAGGTGATCGAGGAAACCTGCGGCGTAACGATCAGCCCGAACGCCATCTTCGACGTGCAGATCAAACGCCTGCACGAATACAAGCGTCAGCACCTCAACCTGCTGAACATCCTCACCATGTATCGCCGGTTGCTGCACAACCCCGATCTGGACATCGCCCCACGGGTGTTCATCTTCGGCGCCAAGGCCGCACCGGGATACGATCTAGCCAAGAACATCATCCGCGCCATCAACAAGGTGGCCGACAAGATCAACAACGACGAGCGCATCCAAGGCAAACTCAAGGTGGTGTTCCCGCCGAATTACTGTGTCTCACTGGCGGAGAAGATCATCCCCGCAGCCGACGTTTCAGAACAGATCTCAACCGCCGGCAAGGAAGCCTCCGGCACCGGCAACATGAAACTTGCCCTGAACGGTGCCTTGACGGTCGGCACGCTCGACGGCGCCAACGTGGAGATTCTGGAAGAGGTCGGTGAAGAGAACATCTTCATATTCGGCAATACCGTCGAGGAAATCGAGGACTTGCGCGCGAACGGTTACAACCCACGCGAATACTACGAGAAGAACGAAGATTTGAAGGCCGTAATCGACTGGCTGCGGTCTGACTTCTTCACCCCCGGCGAACACGGCGCTTTTGAACCGCTTTGCAGCAGCCTGCTCGACTGGGGTGACCCCTTCTGCGTGCTGGCCGACTACGAAGCCTATGTGGCCGCCCAGGACCGGGTGGGCGAAGCCTATCTCGACGAGAAACGCTGGGCCAAGATGGCGATCCTCAACACCGCCTTGATGGGCAAGTTCTCCTCTGATCGCACTATCTCGGAATACGCCGAACAGATCTGGCATCTCGATCCGGTTCACCCCTGCGAAGTCTGACCGTCCCAATCATGACTCAACGTCTGCCAACCGTGGGCGTGATGGGTGCCTCCGACCGGCATCTTGAGCAACTGCGGCAGGCAATCCAGACGCTTGCCCAAGCCACCCAACTCGGCCGCAGCCTCACTGCCTTGGCGGTCAATCTGCTTACCGGCGGTGGAGGCGGCATGATGCGAGCCGTGTGCAAGGGATTCGCCTCCGCATCCGATCGGACCGGCAAGATCGTCGGCATCATTCCTGGCCCCGATCAGCGGGAAGGATACCCGAACGATCATGTGGAAATTGTCATTCGCACCCATCTCCCTGGACACGACCCGACCGCCGAGACTTCCAGCAATCACATCAACATCCTGACCACCGACGCGGTCATCGCGCTTCCCGGAGGACCGGGAACGGCCGCCGAGGTCGAACTGGCCGGACGATACGATCACCCGCTCGCACTGAACCTCGGCCCGGGTGAAGCCATCGGCAACCGAACATCGGATGAATGGTCCGCCCACGATCACACGGTTTTCGATCAAGACGACGAACTGATCGTGTGGCACATACGAATCTTGTCTCTCGATTCCAACGAGAGGCATGGCCGCTGACGTGAAGGGAGCCGCTCCGTCGGCCCCGTAACGCGAGCCCAATCACTTCGCGTCAGCGTCCTGGAGTGTCCAAGAAACCGTCAAAAGAACTGCCGGTAAGACGCCGTCAGCTCAGATCACCCGGCACCAGAGCAGCTTGAGATAGCGACTTTCCGGACAGTTGGACATCGTGGGATGATCGACGCCGGCTCCGGTCCGGTCGAGGATCTGCAATCGACGACCCTTTCGATGAGCCGCGCGAATGACGTGCTTTTCGAACAGTTCGGCGGAAAGTAATCCGGAGCAAGAACAGGTCACCAACAGGCCACCCGGTTCGATCACGTCCACCGCCAAGGAATTGAGATCCTCGTATTTGCGGATGCCGATGTTCATCTCCTCATCTTCGCGGCTTTCCACCAGCTTCGGCGGATCGAGCACCAACACATCCCACTTGCGACCGTTGGCCTGCATCTGCCGCAACCACGAAAAGGCGTCGCAGTGCACCCAATTGATTCGGGTTTGATTCAGGTTGCCGTTTCGTTTGGCCTGAGCGATGGCTTTTTCGTCCAAGTCCACCGCCGTGACTTCCGCGGCGTTTCCGGCAACAGCCGACAAGGCAAACCCACCGGTGTAGCAGCACACATCGGCGACCCGCTTTCCCTCCACAAGCGAAACCAACCGATGACGATTGTCCCGCTGATCGCAGAAGAAACCCGTCTTGTGCCCCTCCTCGAAATTGACTTCGTAGCGAATACAGTGCTCACGAATTTTCACCGGCCGAACGTTGGCCCGGGGAATCCGGTTGTGATCAATGCCTTCCATTCGGGCCACCTCAGGATCCACTCGAACAATCTCCTGTTTGGTCCCGAGCGATTCGTGAATTCGCGGCAACCACCGTTCGTACCGCTCAAAAATGCCGAGGCTGTGAATGTCGACAACTAAGACATCTCCATAACGATCCACGATCAGGCCGCTCAGCCCGTCCGCGTCCGAATGAATCACGCGAAAAGCATCCGTTGACTCAGCCAAGGGAAACACTTGGGTCCGCAATTCCAACGCCCGTTCCACCGCGGCGTCAAAGAACTCCTCACCGATATCTTCCTGCCCGTGATGGATGACCCGCAACGGCACCTTGGCCTTCGGATTGTAGAGACCGTGGCCGAATCGGCCGCCTTCCTTGTCATACACCCGGATCAATGCGCCCGGCTTCGCTTCTTCCGAAACGGCGGTGATCATGTTCGGAAACACTGCCGGAGCAAAACTCCAGTACTTCACCTGTGCCCACGCGCCGGACCGGTCGGGAAATTCATCGGGGCCGACGACCTTTCGATTCATCCCCCCCGGAGAGACTGATCGCGGACGTCCGCCGCGCGCCGGTCGTCGGTTCACAGGACGTGCCACCTATTCCTTCTCCTTGTCACGGTTCAGCAGATCACCC
The DNA here is from genome assembly GCA_038154405.1 of Verrucomicrobiales bacterium. Classification (GTDB taxonomy): domain Bacteria; phylum Verrucomicrobiota; class Verrucomicrobiia; order Limisphaerales; family JAYPXF01. The sequence goes on from JAYPXF010000096.1 coordinate 18,701, forward strand.
ACACCTTTGAGAATGCTCTCTCCCATCCGCACAGCACCTTCGCCGATGCCGCCGGCAATCCCGGTAACCTTCTCCGTCGTGGCTTTCACTACCGCATTCCAGACCGCCTTCAAGACCTCGGGACCCGTGACGCCTTCCTCGCCCTGCCCCAGTCCCGTCAGTCTGAGTTCGGGCAGATTGACGCTGGTGCCCTTGCCACCCAGAACCGTCAGGGCAAGCTTCACCTTAGCGTTGCGGATGACGATTTCATCCACCTGAAGTTTCTTGCCGCCACTCGGTTTCGACTCGTCGCCGGACTTGCCGGTCAGTCCCTTGATATTGTCTACGAACTCGTCAATGTTTTCCTGGATCTTGTTCAGGTTGCTACCGCTCAGTTTCCCCTCGTAGGTGATGAACGGCCCGTCCATCTCAATCGATTTGATCACCAGCTTCTTCTTGAACATCGTCGTGGGACGGATCGCAACGGTGGCCACCGGCACTTCGATCGCCGAGTCAGCCTTGTAGCCTTCCGGGTTGCCGATCACCACGCCCTTCAACGTCCCCTTCCCGGAAAACCAGGAGACATCGATTTCGCTCAGTTCAATCGACGTCTGGGTCATCTTCGGACCGTAAGCAGTGACTCCTTTCCTAATCATCTTCGCCGGCGAGAGGACAACCAACAACACACCCACGATCACCAGCAGCACAATCAGGCTGATGACCTTTCCGATCATTTTTTTCAGCAATCCAAATCCCAACATTTTTGTTCATGTCTGCGGTCGATTCCACCGCGTTCGACGACGATAAAGAAAAACCCGCGACGCCGAAAGCATCGCGGGCCAGAAATTTGTATCGGCCGACAGATTAACTGGATGTATGACAAGGGCGTGTCCCCGCCGCCACATTGGGCATGGCCGTGAGCGAGTCATCTGATTCCTGACAATTGTCACAGAGGATGTTCATCCCCATCAGCTTGACCTTCCGGAGGCTGAAAAGACGATGGCAGGAATCGCATTGCTCCATTTTGTCGAGGGGATAGAAACTTCCGCGAACAAGGCGACTTATGGCGGAACGAAGCTTGGGCTTGGTTGAGGCAGCGCTCATGGGGTTATTGGAGTAAATTGAATACCACTTGTTCGGAGTAGGTCAAACGGCGTTTTTGTCAATTTTGAAAATCTACAACTCATTCATTCCGAACAACTTACAACTAAAACTAACGGCTGCATTTAGTCTGATTACCAATTTCTATCAGATTATTTCATCTCTCGGATGAAAATATTGCGGAATTGAACCAGACTGGACGCGGGAGAATATTCGCCGTTTTTCATTCCTCCGTGGTGTTGAAGGGCCAACCTGCCCTTCTCCGGAATGCCGGGTAGTTGTGCATTCTTGATCACGTTTTTGCCATTCAGATTCACCGTGAGGCGATCGCCTTTCATCGTGATGATGAACTTGTTCCATTCGCCAACCGGATTGTCCGCATTTATTTTGGGCGTTACTCCCGCCCGGACTTCGGGCGGCATTTTCTGATCCCGTCGATAGCCGTACACTTCACCGGATCCAATCGGCCAACACCAGATATTAACCTGAGACTTGCCTTCTCCCCTTAGGTAAATTCCCGAGTCGGCATTGGGGCGCGGGATTTTGATCATCTTGCCGTTTTCATCGAGTTTCTCCGATCCATCCGGCAAAACGATGGGCATCGGGTAAAGTCCGGTGGTCCGCTTGATTCGCCAATCAATGTGCAGGACGAAATCGCCGAACTCTTCCTTGGACCAAAGATTCTTGTTGTTGCGCTCCGGTGCTTCGCTCAACGCGTCATAATCCATCACGCCATTGATGACCTTCCAGTGACCGCCATCCAGTGGATCAACACGCCAGTTGGTGAAGTCCTTGCCATTGAACAAGGCCCGAAATCCCTTCGGCGGACGGTTAAGTTTCTGCGGAGCGGCATCAAGTGAGGCCGCAAACACGAGTATGGTCAGTGCGATGATGATTCTTTGGAGTTTCATGGGATTCATTTATGGAAATACCAATCTGAGGGAACGAGCTGTTCGTCGATTTTGGGACTCTCGACGTTCAGTTCAAGTTCTGCGTCACCGGTATGATCAAAGTACTCGATTCGTAATCGGTGCAAACCCGCCTTCAGACGGAAGAAACGGCTGAGATGTTGCAGCGGATGATTGTCGTCGTTGTCGATGACCAGATCGCCATCCATAAACAATTTGCTGCCGTCGTCGGAGCCCAGACTCAGCCGATAAAGTCCGGTCTTGGGAAGCTTCAGGAAACCCTCGAAAACCAATGCGAAGTTCTCATCTCGATCCGGGCTCAGCGATTCCGTCGCCAAGTCCTTTGTGACGCCGGCATGCTGAATCTTCAATTCTCCGAAATCCGGCATCACCTTGAAGGCGCCGTGGTAGACCGAGTATTTCAAGCCCGGCTTCATTCCTTTCTCCGGCACAACATCGGCCAGCGGAAACGCCACCGGTCTGATGGTCACAGTGCGCGACTTGCCCTTGCGCTCAAATACCACTTCAAACGGTTCGCGATGTTTGCGCTTGATCAGTCCCATGGGCCAATCCAAACCGTCGCGTACCACCTTACCGCCAGCCGACGTGATCACATCACCGACCTTGATCCCTGCCTTGGATGCGGGCGAGTTCCCGGCCACCGTCGTCACCCGGGCGCGCTTGGCCATGAAGTCCATCTCCAACCCGACCCAGAAATCCCATCGCACCTCCAAGGGCAACAGGTGCCCGAACAGACGCCGCACCCGGTCCATCGGGATCGCGTAATTCACATTCTCTTCGCCGGGAACACCGGCACTGACAATCCCGATCTGCTGCCCCAGCGCATTGATCAATGGCCCACCGGAATTGCCCGGGTTGCTGGCCGCATCGAACTGGATGAACTCGTCCCGCCCGGTCTTGAAATAGGAGATGATCAAGGCGTTGACCCCGCGCATGATGGAGGGCGCGCTGATGATTCCCTGTGAATAGACCAATCCGCGCCCGCCGGGATTGCCCGCGGCGGTCACCGGCTCTCCCGCCATCAGGTCGTGGCTTCTGCCGACCGGCACTATCGGATCGTTCTTGGTTCGGTCCAGGCCCAACAGCGCAATGTCTTTACCGGGAAGCCGGCCGACGACAAAGAAACGGACCCGTTTCCCGCCGATGAGCGCAATCCCCGGTTTGCCTTCCGAAACGTGATCGTTGGACAACATGAAGCCGTCCGGATGGATCACCGACGCCGTTCCACTCGTCAGTTTCCCCTTCTCCGGTTCCGCAAAGATCGGGAGCACTGCGCCGTTGAGTTTCTTGATCAGCCGGACGGTGGGGGTTTCCCGTGGCGAAGCCTCGATGGTGGCAACCGCCGAAGCCAGTACGAATGCAATCGTGAGCCGCATGAGATCAGTTCAGGTCAGGGAACACCGACTCTATTTCGAGCGTGTCTCCCAAAACCTTCTGCTGCTTCAAGAACTTCGCGAAGAGATTCTTCATGACCGGCTTGGAATCCCCCTTGCCGGCGAGATCCTTCAATTCCAGCGGATCCTTCTTCAGGTGATACAGGCGCACCACCTTGGCCCGCGGATAGAGCATCAGTTTGTAGCCGTCGTCAATGATCGCGCGTTGGGCGTCGAGATAGGCTCCGTAGACT
>JAYPXF010000097.1:0-22209 GCA_038154405.1 Verrucomicrobiales bacterium
TCACGCCCGAGCGGGCCGCCATCAACGCCGATCTCCATTGGCTCATTCATCAGGGTCACGTGATTGAATTCTCCAACGCCATCGTCGAAACCGCGAAGAAACCGCGCCCGCGACCGGAACAGCAGCCCAAGAAAAAGAAGAAGGGCAAGCAGCGTCGCGGTCGTCGCCAGATTGTCTTCGTTGAAACCGCACCCATCCTCATCTGACCATGGATTACAACGCACCGGATCTCTCGAAGAACCCTCCCCGCGGTCCCCGAGTCCGCCTCGGCGGCTACGTGATTCTGCCTCGCATGCTCGACAAGTGCCGCGCTCAGATTGCGGGCACCAACGGCGAGTATCACTACTCCTGCCCGCTGGACAAACGCTGGTTCGACTTCGCCGGCATCGATCCGCTCGAACTCAAGGGTGAGGTTGAATCCGGCTTCGGCGACGCTGAGATTCTGCAGTGGATCACGTCCAACTCGACCACCAAGCCCGATTTTCTGGCGATCGAGGCGTGGAGTCGTTATCAGGAACAACGCGTCCCGGGAGATTCGGATTCCCGCGAATTCTTCAACGAACTCCACAACGGTGCGGCTCAGCATCGCGAGGACATTTTCACCTGGTTCGATCTGCTAGATCTCGACGATTTCGTCACCTTCGGCGGCAAGGCCTGAGCGTCTCGGGAGTAAACAGTGATCAGTGAGCAGTTGTCAGTGCTGGCGCAGCTTCGCCCACTGAATACCGACGACTGATTGCTGATCACTTCTTGAGATACCGGCGCCGGATGCGCCGGTGAGTCGTCCGCTACGGCTGAGAATTTTATTGGCCGACCGCCCTTGCTGGCGAACTATCCAGCCATGTTTTCACGTGGAGTTCTGAGCGGCTTCCTGTCGCTGTTCGCAGCGGTTGCGGTCGCCTCTGGTGCGGACCTTATTCGAATGGCATCGGATCTGACGGTGTCATCCGCCGGCAAGGCGGTCGCCTTTTCCTGGAACGGAGACATCTGGCTGGTGTCCACCAAGGGAGGCAAGGCGCGTCAGCTCACCCACCATCCGGCGGAGGATCGGTATCCCAAGTTCTCGCCGGGCGGTCGTTACATCGCTTTCACCAGCACGCGAAATGGAAGCCGGCAGGTCCACCTGGTGCCGGCGACGGGCGGACGTCCGCAACGCCTCACGTCACACACTGAGGGCTTCACGGTCGAAGGTTGGCATCCGAACGGTAAACAGATTCTCACCTCGATCACCCGCGATCATTTCTGGAAGCGCGGCGAACGCTTCAGTCTGATCACCGCGGGCAAGCCGGGAGCGGAGAAGATTCTCTTCGACGACTACGGCGCAAACGGCCGGCTTTCACCCGACGGCAAGAAACTGCTGTTCACCCGCGAAGGTGAGCGCACCTGGCGCAAGGGCTATCGCGGTCCTCGCTCCAGCCAGATCTGGCTCTATGATCTGGAGGCGGAGTCATTTCAAAGACTGGTCGGCGATGCAGAGGAATCCCGCTGGCCGCTCTGGCACAAGGATGGGAAGTCGTTCTACTACGCGGCCGAACGTGGCGGTGTGAGCAACCTGCGTTTGCGCCAGATCGACAGCGGCAAGGAAAAGCAGCTGACGCGCTTCAAGGAGGACGGCGTGTCGTTTCCCGCAATTTCGCGCGACGGCTCCACCATCGTGTTTCGCAATCTCTTCGATCTCTGGACCTTGAAGACCGACGGCAAGTCGCAACCGCAGAAGATCAACATCACCAACGCGGTGGATCACACGGCTGCGCGCCTGCAACGTCGCACGCTGAAGACCGCCACGGAGGTTTCCTATTCCAAGGACGGTCTTGAGATCGCCTTCATTTGCGGCGGCGACCTCTGGGTCATGGATACCGAACTGCGGGAGCCGGTCCAGATCACCCGCACGTCGGCCTTTGAACGCAACCCGGTGTTTTCGTCAGACGGCAAATCGATCTACTTCGTCGGTGAGCGCAACGGGCAGCCCGACATCCTGCGCGCCTTTCGTGCCGACGAAAAACTCTACTGGTGGCAGAACAAGAAGTTTCGTTTCCAACAGCTCACCAAGGACGCCGCTGAGGAGGGGAGGCTGAAACTCAGCCCCGACGGTTCACGGCTGGCCTTCACGAAGGGACGTGGTGACCTGTGGACCATGAAGGCGGACGGCAAGGAAGCGAAACGTCTGTTCGAATCCTGGAATACGCCCAGTTACGACTGGTCGCCGGACGGCAGATGGATGGTCTACTCCCGCCACGACAATGAGTTCAACCGCGACATCTGGGTGCGTCCGCTCGACGGGAGTCGCGAGCCCTTCAACATCTCGCGTCATCCCGACAGCGACTACAACCCGATCTGGTCGCCCGACGGCAAGATGATCGCCTGGACGGGACGTCGCCGGTCGGACGAAACCGACATTCATTACGTGATGCTGCGCAGGGAGGATCACGACACCGGCTCGCGCGATCGCAAGCTGAAGAAGGCGATCGACAAGATGAAGAAGGCTAGGACGAAGAGAACGTCAACGCTTCCAAGCGTCATTCGAGAGCGCATTGAAGCCGCCAAGCGTACGGCTGAGGCCGCCGCCGCGAAGAAGGGCGAACCGGCCAAGAAGGAAGCGCCCGCCAAGGAAACCAAACCCGTCGCGAAGCCGAAGGCTGCAACAGCCAAACCCGCTCCGCCAAAGCGCCCGCCTTTGACCATCGATTTTGAGGATCTGCACGAACGCATCCGGCGCGTCTCGATTCCGGATACGCCTGAGTCTTCGCTGTTCTGGTCCTACGATTCCAAGAAGCTCGCCTTTGCCGCCAAGATCGCCGGCAAGACGGGGACCTACACCATCGAACCGGCCGGGAGCCTTTCGCCGAAGCTGCTGAACACCAAGACCGGTTCGCAGGCTCGCTGGATCTCCAGCGGCAATCGCATCCTCTGGATCGCGGACCGTGTGCCTGGATCCATTGTTGGAACGGCCACCACGACGTATTCCTTTTCCGCCCGTCAGGAGATTCATGTGCGGAATCGTTTCAAGGAGGCCTTCAACCAGGCCTGGCGTGCCATGCGGGACCACTACTACGACGAGAAGCTTGGCGGTAAGGACTGGAACAGAATCCGCGAGAAGTATGTGGACATGGCCGGTGACTGTCCCGATGGCGCCACCCTGGCCCGTGTCATCAACCTGATGCTCGGCGAGCTCAACGGATCGCACCTCGGCTTCTATTACCGCGGACCATCCCACTCACCGACCGCGCCCGCCGATTCCTGGACCAAGACCACGGCGCATCTTGGCGTCCGCTTTGATCCGGACCACGAAGGTGACGGACTTCGTATCCGCGACGTCATCAAGAACGGCCCCGCCGACCAGAACGGCTCCCGGCTGCAGCCCGGCGAAATCATCACCGAGATCGACGGCAAGAAGGTTGATTCCAAGACCCATCTGCCGCGCCTGTTGAACGGTGTTTCCGATCGCGACATCCAGCTCAAGCTCAGTGACGGCAAGAAGAAACCCAAGACGCGAACGGTGACGCTGCGCCCGACCAGCTATACCCGCGTGCGCTCACTGCTCTACGAGAAATGGATCGACGACAACCAGACCCGCGTGGGGAAGGCCTCAGGCGGCAAACTCGGCTACCTCCACATCGCCGGCATGAACATGACCAGCTTCTACCGCTTTGAGGAGGAACTCTATTCGGTCGCCGCCGGCAAGGACGGCATCGTCATCGATGTCCGCGAGAACGGCGGCGGTTCCACCACGGACCACCTGCTGACCATCCTCACCCAGCCGCGCCACGCCGTCACCATTCCGCGCGGTGGCGGTCGCGGCTATCCGCAGGACCGCAAGATCTATGCGTCTTGGCACAAACCGGTCGTCGTGCTCTGCAACCAGAACAGCTACAGCAACGCCGAGATCTTCAGTCACGCGATCAAGCACCTCAAACGAGGCAAGGTCATCGGTGTGCCGACCGCCGGCGGCGTCATCAGCACCGGCTCCAAGACGATCATGGATCTCGGCTCCATTCGCATGCCCTTCCGCGGATGGTTTCGCCTCTCCGACGGCCAGGACATGGAACTCCATCCCGTCCAACCCCACCACATCATCTGGCCCGAACCCGGCGACCTCCCCGCCGGCAAGGACACGCAATTGCAAAAGGCCATCAATGTCCTGAAGAAAGAGGTCAAAAAGCAGGGCAAGAAACCGCAGCTGAAGCTGATCAAGGCGAGTGAGCGGGAATGATCTTCCGCACAATTGCACCCCAACCACCTCGTTCCCAAGCACGAGCTTGGGAACGAGATGAATTCTCCCCTATTATGCTTTGTTCTTCACCAGTACACAAAAACGCGCTGGGCGAGTGAGGTTCCATGGTTGAACATCCTTTGAAGCACAACGCCTCAATCGTGAATCATCGCCGACTCATCATCGCCATCGCTCTCGTCGCCACTCTGGCTCCTGTTTGCGTCCAGTCCGTCTTCGCTGCGAAGCCGCAGTCGGATGGAACGGCACGTTCCCCGAACATTCTTTTGATCCTCACCGACGATCACGGCTGGAGCCAGTTGTCCGACCGCATGGATCCCCGCTTGGCGACGTCCATGTCCAAGTATCTGGAGACGCCGAACATGAACCGGATCATGAATGAGGGCATGCGGTTCGCCAGCGGCTATTCTCCGGCGCCGCTGTGCACGCCAACTCGTCGCAGTATACTGTGTGGCACATCGGCGGCCCGCAGCGGCACGGAATTCAAGAGTCCATGGGTGCCGGCCCAGCACATGACCATTCCCAAGGCGCTGAAGCAGGCAAACGCGAACTACCGCTGCGCACACTTCGGCAAGTGGGGCGAACAGATGATTTCCACGCCCGAGGAATCCGGTTATGACGCCAGCGACGGCATGACGGGCAACAACACCGGTGGGATGCCAGGCAGCCTCGGAGTCAAAGGTGGTCACAACGACGGTCCGCCTCACTTCATCGACAACAAAGATCCCAAGCGCTCGCCTTCGATGACGACCAGCGCGATCGCGTTCATGCGCAAGCAGGCCAAGGCCGGGAAGCCATTCTATGTTCAGGCGAGCTACTACGCACAACATCTGTCGGTGGTGTGCACGAAAAGGACCCTGGCGAAGTATGAAGCCAAGGGCACACCTGACCGCGGTTATCCGCCGGCGTGGGCTGCCATGATGGAAGAACTCGACCATGCCGTCGGTCGCCTGCTCGGCACGCTGGATCAACTCGACATTGCCGACAATACTTACGTGTTCTTCACCACCGACAATGGCGGTCGCGGAACCGTGCCCGGCGGCGACACCAAACGTCGCGCCACCAACCATCCGTTGACCGGCGCGAAGCATAGTCTGTACGAAGGTGGCATCCGCGTCCCGTTCATGGCGCGTGGCCCCGGTGTCAAGGCCGGCTCCGTCAGTCGGGTTCCGGTCGTGGGTTACGATTTCCTGCCCACCTTCTTTGACCTCGCCGGTGGAACAGGTTCATTGGGGAGCGAAATCGACGGAACCAGCTTCAAGTCAGTCCTGCGCGATCCCACGGCCAAGTCCCTTGATCGTCCGCATGACGCGTTGATCTTCCACCGCCCACGCCGACTTGAATCCGCCATTCGCCAAGGTCGACACAAGCTGTTCATAAAGTGGACGCCACAGGGCAAGATCAGGGCCGCCGAGCTTTATGAAGTGGATCCCAATCCCACGGAGGAAGGCCACGATCTGGCAGACAAGAATCCCAAGAAGGTTGCGGCAATGAAGGAGCAACTTCTCCAATACCTCGAATCCGTCGATGCCGAGGAACCCAAGCCCGCTGCTTCGAAGCGGAAGAAGGGCAAGCGTAAGCCCGGCGCAAAAAAGACGAAGTAGCGGAACTTGCGAAAAGTTCCGACTCGGAGCGCGGCGGTGACCGCCGGAAGATTTCGCATCTGCCGCTACCGCGGATGGACAAGTCGTGAGGTGAGGGGCAGGCTTGGGCTGCTCTCATGAATCGGTCATTCACAGGCTTCATAGTCCTGCTCCCATTGCTAGGCATCGCTGCGTGGGGCGATGAATTCAGATCGTCCATCCGCCCACTGCTTGCGACCTACTGCTTCGACTGTCATTCCACCGATACCCAGAAAGGCGAACTGGACCTTGAGCGATTCCATGACCTCAAGACGATCCGTGGAGATCTGAGGGTATGGCAGCAGGTCGTCTATCAACTCGAGAACAATGAGATGCCGCCGCCCAAGAATGCGCAGCCGACCGCTGAGGAAAAGCAGCGATTGTTGCACTGGGTGAAGAACATCCTTCGTGCCGAGGCCTTGGCCAATGCCGGAGATCCGGGTCCGTTGGTTCTGCGGCGCCTTTCCAATGCCGAATACACCTACACCATGCGCGACCTGACCGGCGTCGCAACCCTCGATCCATTGACGGAGTTTCCGGCAGACAGCGCAGCCGGTGAAGGGTTTGCCAATGCGGGGGCGGCCATGGTCATGTCGCCGGCTTTGTTCGCCAAGTATCTCGAGGCCGCCAAAGGAATCGCGAAGCACGCCGTGCTGTTGCCCGATGGAATCGCCTGGTCGGCTCATACCACGGAACGCGATTGGACCGATGAAAGGCTGGTTGCCATCCGCGCCTTCTATCGCCGTTTCACGGCGGACGGTTCGATGCGTCTCATCGAAAGACCGGGCATCCGGCTGAATATGGTTGAAGGCGGTGCTATTCCCTTGGAGAGACATCTGCGGGCCACGGTGGAGGCCCGCGCGAGACTGCAATCGACGGACGCGTTTGCCGAGGTCGCCAATGAGCGTGATCTCAGCCCGAAGTATCTGCGGACAATGTGGAATGCTCTGAACGATACCTCACCTTCATTCCTGCTGGATCCGATCCGTCGTCAATGGCGGTCCGCCAAACCCGATGTCGATGCGATTGCCGACCAGATTCGCGATTGGCAGGGTGTCCTGTGGCGCTTCGCTTCGATTGGCCACATCGGCAAGGTGAACGGACCGAAGGCCTGGCAGATTCCGGTCCTGCCTCTGGCCGCCTCGCAGGAGATCGCCCTGCCATTGCCGAAGTCGAAGGTAGAGAACCTCTCGCTCTATCTGATCACGGGGGATGCGGGTGATGGAAACACCAACGACCTCGCCGTCTGGGACAACGCCCGGGTTGAGTTCGAGAAGCGGCCACCGATCCCGCTGCTGCAGTTGGAGAAGATTCAAGACCGGATCAAGGATCTCCGACGACGGGAGCTGTCACGCACGTCCAGGTATCTGGATGCCATTGCGCGGGCGTATGCCGCGAAGGCCGAACCGGCCACATTCGTTGGAGATCTGAATCCACGTCTGTTGTCTCACTGGGCAAATTACACGCGACTGGATCGTTCGCCGTTTGCCAGGCCGACCGGACATTTCAAAGGGAAGCAGGGCGAGATGAGCGGTTACCCCGATCTGAAGACCTTGGGCAGTCCGAGAACGCCATCCCTGGTGGTCAACCAGGGCGACAATCCCATTCGCATCGCTACGCGAACCTATCCCGCGCGAGGAGTGGCCATTCATCCGTCGCCGACAGTTGAGGCGGTGATCTTCTGGCAAAGTCCGATCGCCGGTCGAATCAAAGTGAGCGGACAGATCAATGACGCCGATGCCGGCTGCGGCAACGGTGTCACGTGGCGGGTCGAGATCCTCGGACGTCACGGCCATCGCAGCATCGGTGAGGGCCGTATTGATCGCGGGAGGCGACAATCCTTCTCCTCGAAGAACAGCATTCTCGTTCAGCCGGGCGATCTTCTGCGGGTCTCGGTGAATCCGCGGGACAAGAACCATGTCTGCGACACGACCGAAGTGAAGCTGACAATCCGTGAGTCAGAGGGCGAACGCGCATGGGATTTGGCAACGGATATCGTGGATCGCATTCACGACAGCAATCCGCTCCCCGATAGCTTCGGCAATGCCGCAGTCTGGCATTTTTGCGGTTTGGCGGCTGGCAATCAGACACCGTCAAAACGGCCGGCTGACTCGGCTCTGGCCGTCTGGATTGACGCGGTCGTCGCGGGCGAAAGCGTTCAGGAACTTCGTCGGCTGGGCCGGAAAGTGAACCCCCGATCGGTGCCCGCATTGACGGATTCACGCGGCCCGCTTGATTGGTTGGGGCTGGCGATTTCTGGGATCTCTCTCGACCAATCGTCCACGATTGAAACGACCGGAGGTGAAGTGAAGCAACTGATTTTGAACGGTCGACTCGTCGCAGGTGGCACATTCAAGGCCACCGCCAGGCTTCATCCTGAAAAGGGCCGTGAAGGCACTGTCCAGATGCGGGCGCAATTGAACGAGCCCGCAAAGGTTCGCGGAGCCGTTGCCGGAAATCTGCAGGTCCGAAAGGGCCGGCGTTTGTGGTCGGATGGTGTCGAACCGGTTTCTGCCGACTCGATCATCATTGTGAATCAGGGCAGCAAGGCCCACGAGCGCGTCCTTGCCGCCGTCCGGGAACATCGCGCGCTGTTTCCGGCAGCGCTTTGCTACTCCAAGATCGTTCCTGTGGACGAGGTGGTCACGCTCACGCTCTTCCATCGGGAAGACGAGTGGCTGCGCCGGTTGTTTCTCGACAAGGAACAGACCGCGGAGATTGACCGCCTCTGGTCGGAACTGCGCTTTGTCAGCCGGGACGCCTTGAAGCTGGTGGACGTCTACGAACAACTCTGGCAGTTCGCCACTCAGGACGCCAAGCCGACCGCCTTTGATCCATTGCGAAAACCGATCATGGAAAACGCGAAAGCGTTTCGCGAGCAGCAGAGAGCGACGGAACCGAAGCATGTCGATGCTGTACTGAAATTCGCCGCGCGAGCGTGGCGACGTCCGTTGAGCGAGCAGGATGAGACTGAACTGCGTGGTCTTTATGCCCAACTTCGAAAGGACGGAATGCAACACGACGAATCCATTCGTCTCGTACTGGCGCGCGTGCTGGTCGCCCCGGACTACCTCTACAAGTCGGAACGACCAACCGAAGAAACCGGCCCTGTCACCGGATCGGAACTGGCCACCCGTCTCAGCTATTTCCTCTGGTCAACCACTCCGGATGATGAACTGCTCCGGATCGCCAATCGGCTGGACGAAGGCGACGTCCTGAGGATGCAGACTCAACGCCTGCTTAGGAGCGAAAGGATTCGTCGGCTAGCCTTGGAGTTTGGCTGCCAATGGCTGGGTATCCGCGATTTCGATCAGCTCGATGAAAAGAACGAAAATCTTTACCCGGACTTTGAGTCTCTCCGGATTCCCATGCGCGAGGAAGCCATCCGCTTCTTCACCGATCTGTTTCAGAACAACCGCTCCATTCTATCCCTCCTCAACGCCGATCATACTTACGTGAATCAGCGACTCGCAAAGTTCTACGGGATCGCATTCCCCGGCAACGAAACTCTCACGAGTTCCGCCACAACTTGGCGACGTGTCCGCCATGACCGAGGCGGCATTCTCGGCATGGCGGCCACCTTGGCCCGCCATTCGGGAGCATCTCGTACGAGTCCGATCCTGCGTGGCAACTGGGTCTACGAGACGTTGCTCGGCAAGCACTTGCCGAATCCGCCGGCGGACGTGCCGCAACTTCCCGAGGCGCTTCCCGACGGATTGACCGAACGCGAACTCATCGAACGCCACAGCAGTGCTCCCGCCTGTGCGAAGTGCCATGAGCGGATCGATCCCCATGGCTTTGCCCTCGAAGGCTTCGACGCCATCGGTCGCACTCGCAAGGCCGCCGATACACGCGCCCAGCTGCCTGATGGCAGGGAGATCAATGGACTGAAAGGTCTCCGCACCTATCTGCTCAACGACCGCCGCGACGAATTCGTCAGACAGTTTTGCCGCAAGCTGTTGGGTTTTGCCCTGGGGCGCTCCAGCCGACTCTCCGACGAACCGTTGTTGGACGAAATGTTGAAGCAGCTGGAGGTGGACGAATACCGCGTTCACACCATCATCGAAATGATTGTGCACTCCCGACAATTCCGTGAGATAAGGGGACAAGAGCCATGAACCACCCGCGCCATCAGTTCTCCCGTCGCAGTTTTCTCCGGGGAGCCGGTGTGACCATGGCCCTGCCCTGGATGGAATCGGTCAGTGTGTGGGGCGACGTGGCCGGCAGACGTCAGTCAGCCAATCAGCCACCGGTCCGACTTGGCGTGCTGTTTGCCGGCAACGGATTTCACACCACTGAATGGTGGGCGAGGGGCGTGGGCCGAAAGATGGAACTCGGCAAGGTGCTGCAGCCGCTCATGCCGCATCGCGAAAAGATGCTTTTCATTTCCGGCCTCTTCAATGCCGAGGCCTTGAAGGGCAACATCCACAGTTCGATGACCGGCAACCTTCTTTCCGGTGCGCCGTTGGCATCCGGCGGCGATATCCGTTCCGGTACCAGCTTTGACCAGTTGCTGGCTCAACGGATCGGCCGTTCGACCAAAGTTTCCAGTCTGGTGCTCGGTTGTGAGAAGTCGAACCCGTCGGTGCACAAGAACTACTCGATGCTCTACAGCTCGCACATCTCGTGGAGCTCTCCGACGACCCCGACGCCACTGGAGTTGTATCCGGCGCTCGCATTTGACCGGCTGTTCAAGGACACCGTCAGCCGCGGGGACCGCAGTGTTCTCGATGCCGTGCTCGGCGACGCCCGTGATCTGCGCCGCCAGATCAGCCGCCGCGATCAACAAAAGCTCGATGAGTATCTCAACTCTGTCCGCGAAGTCGAACGGCGCATCGAGAACGCCGGCAAGCGCGGTGAACTGCAGGGCTGGCGTCCGACCCTTGCCAAATCGAATGTTCCGCGCCCCGTCGATGGCATACCTCAGGACATCGGCGAACACATGCGCCTGATGTGCGACATCATGGTCCTGGCATTTCAGACCGACGCGACGCGGATCTGCACCCTCAAGCTGAACAACGATCATTCCTCCCTCCGCTTCCCCAACCTTGGTGTGGACTACATGATCCACCATCTGCTGTCGCACAAGGACACGCCCGACTGGTTGAAGGTGAACCAGTTCTTCGTGCAACAGCTTGCCTACATTGCCGGAAAGCTGGACGCCATCCAGGAAGGCGAACGAACCTTGCTGGACAACTCCGCCTTGATGTTCACCTCCAGCATGCTCACCGGCACGCACAACGCCCGGCAATTGCCCGTCGTCGTTCTCGGTCGGGCCGGAGGCAGGCTGAAGACCGGACGCACGATCAACCATTGGGGCAAATCGGATGATCAACGGCAGATGTGCCGCCTCTATCTCTCGCTCATGGACAAATTCGGCGTTCACCTCGATCGCTTCGGCGATGCGGACACCCGTCTGGTCGACGTCTGAACACCCTGTGGCGGAAGATGCGAAATCTTCCGACCGTCCGCCGTTCGATCGGAATTCTTGCAAATTCCGCTTCTTCGCTTTGACACCACCGCCGCTTCCTCGTATCCCGTCCGCTCGCCAACATGAGCTACCAAAGACTGATTCTCGCATTCGTCCTCGCCATTGCCTCACCGGTTTCCGCAGCTGAGTGGATTTCCCTTTTCGACGGCAAGACCTTCAACGGCTGGAAACCTTCCGAGAACAAGAATTCGTGGCAGATCATCGATGGTGCCCTCGCCGCCAAGGGCAAACGTTCGCACCTTTTCTACGTCGGCGACGTGTCGAACCACCGATTCAAGAACTTCGAACTCTCGGTGGACGTAAAAGCGGAGGGCAACGCCAATGCCGGGATCTATTTTCATACCGCGTACCAGGAAAAGGGCTGGCCGGGCAAGGGGAACGAATTCCAGGTCATCAACACGGATTTCACCGCCTATGAGACCAAGAATGCTTACGTCGAACGCAAGAAGACCGGGAGTCTCTACGGTGTTCGCAATATCGGCCGTTCACCGGTCAAGAACGACGAGTGGTTCAACTATCGCATCACCGTCCGGGGCAAGACGATTCGCGGATATGTGAACGGCCGTCTGATGGTGGACTACACGGAACCGGACCAACCGTTCACGACCAAGCCCGGTTACCGGATCGTTTCCGAAGGGACCTTCGCGTTCCAATGTCACGATCCGCACAGCGTGGTCCTCTTCAAGAACATCAAAGTCCGGCCGTTACCCGATGATACCAAGACACCCGGCAAGCCGCTGAATATCGATGTCGAGAACCGGCTCCGGACCTTCAGCAAAGCCGTCAATCTGCCGACGCCGGATTTTCATGTTCATCTCGGCAACGGATTGACCACTGACAAGCTGATGCGTCACGCACGACGATTCGGCTTCACTTACGGAATCGCCCTTGCGTGTGGGCCGAAGACCAAGCTCAACACAGAGGCAGAACTGAACCGTTTCCTTGATGGTTTCGAATATCCACCCGAGACATATCTGGGCATGCAGGCCGAAGGGCGGGGGTGGGCGAAGGCGTTTTCGGATCGTGCCCAAGAGCGCTTCGATTATATCTTCACCGATGACATCGCCTGGGCCAATCGCGCCGGTAACGTCGCCGATGCACAGAAGTTCATGGACGATCTGGTGAGCCGGATGGTGAAGATTGCCGGCACTGAACCGATCGACATCTTCGCCAATGCCACCTACCTCCCCAAGCCCATCCGCGAAGATTACGACTTCCTCTGGACTGAGGTGCGAATGGACAAGGTCATCAAGGCCTTGGCCGACAACGAGATCGCGGTGGAAATCAACGCCAAACGGAGAATTCCCAGCGCGAAATTCATCAAGCGTGCCAAGGCTGCCGGTTTGAAGTACTGTTTCGGAACCGAAAACACGGGAGCGAAGGATCTGGGACACCTGGATTACTGTTTGGAAATGGCGGCTGAATGTAAGTTGAAGCGCCCGGATTTCTGGTTTCCGAATTGAGGAAGGTTCTCTTTCTCCGTTACCTTTTGCCACGCTCGATCATTTCCCTACACTACATGATCAAGCGCCTGCTTCTCAACATCATTGTCTTGGCCGGGGTGGTCATCACCGCCAAGGCGGCGAAACAACGGTCCAACATTCTCTTCATCGTCTGCGACGATCTGAACACGCACGTCTCCACCTCCGGATACAGCCCGATCAAGACACCGACTCTCGCCAAGCTCGCCAGCGAAGGCATGACCTTCAATCGCGCCTTCTGCCAATACCCTGTCTGCGGACCTTCGCGCGCTTCGTTCATGAACGGCCTTTACCCCGAATCCACAGGTGTCATCGACAACAAGGCCGACATTCGCAAAACCCGGCCCGGGACCGTCAGCATGCCACGGTTTTTCAAGCAGAACGGCTACTGGACCGCCAGTGTCGGCAAGGTCTTCCATTCACCCCGTCACGAACACGGCGAGATTGCCTGGAACGAATTCCTCCGCTTCGACAACGACGAACTCCCGGTGGTCCGCGCCGCCCGGGAAAAGTTCGAGGCCGAACACGGCTCGATCGAAGATCGCAAGAACCGACGCAAATGGATGGAGATCAAGAAGAAGGCCCAGTCGCCCCTCGACAACCAAACCCCGCCCGGCTACGGCCGCAGCGGCTTGACCGACGAACAACACAAGGACGGCAAGAATGCCCGTCAGGTTGCGAAATGGCTCACCGAGAAAACCCATGGCAACAAACCGTTCTTCATCGCCTGCGGCATTCAGAAACCCCACGTCCCATTCCTTGCTCCGGACAAATACTTCGACCTCTATCCGACGGAGGACATCGTCTACCAACCCGATCGCCCGGACCTGTGGGCAGGTCTTCCCAAGACCGCGATGGTCAAGCGTTTCGAAGTTTTCGGCTTTGAACTCGGCCGGGAAAACGATTCGCTGCGTCGTGAGTATATGCAGGCCTATCACGCCTGCATCTCCTTTATCGACACCCAGATCGCCATCGTTTTGGACGCCTTGAAAAGAAGCGGTCATTGGGACGACACCATCATCGTGTTCACCTCCGACCACGGCTACCACCTCGGAGACCATTTCCTCTGGGGCAAGGTCACTCTTTTCGACATCGGTGCGAAGGTTCCGTTCATCGTGCGCGTTCCGGGTTTGACCCAAGGCGGCACGAAATCTGAAGCCATGGTGGAATTGATCGACATCTACCCGACGCTTGCCCACCTGGCCGGTCTGAACCCACCGAAAGATCTTCAAGGGTTATCTCTCAAACCGCTCCTCGATCACCCCGAGCGAACGGGCAAGAAGAAGTACGCCTACAGTGTGGTCTCACGCGGTTCCAAGCTCGGCTACGCTCTCCGCAACCAACGCTGGCGATACGGCAAATGGCCGGACGGTGAAGAACTCTACGACCTCACGCGGGACCCCGAGGAAAAGAACAATCTAGCCCGGCAATCCCAGTTCTCCGACCGTCTCAAGGAATTCCGATCGGTTCTGGTCAAAAAACAGAAAGAGGCTGCGGCCGCCCGATAGTTCCTGTTCCGTCCCTTCCGTGATTGTAGACCGGATCCGAAGTCAACCAAGGGATACGCTGACCACCGAGGGCAGCAGAGCCACGACCAACGGGTCATCGGCGCAACAAGCACATTCTCTCATGGCGGGATAACGGGGACAGGAATACCATTCTGTCCGATCTTCGCCTCCATTTTCCTGCCCGAATCAGACGGTCGTTTCCAAGCCCTCTCAGAACTTGAGGAGTTCTGTTCATATAGAGGCTTTCAAAAGTGTTGATCCAACAGGTAAACCTCCGGCTCATTCGGGGAAATCGGGGCCGAACTGAATAAACCGTGGTTCGAGGAACTGTTCCGGGAACCAGGCGATGATCGAGAATCCACCGGTGACGTCCCGGCAATTCACCCCCACCTCAATCACGTTCTTGCTGAGCAGAAGGATGTTGTTGGTGCTGAAAACTGATTCTTGTGATCGCGTTTCAGGCTGCTGTGCAGGTCCAATTCATCTTCGATCATGTGAATCTTCGCCCGCGTGTCGGCCACATCGATCCGCAGATCGCCGGCGGACATCCTCCGCACTACGGACTTGCCTTGGGAGCTCTTGAGTTCCTACTCCTGCTGCAACTGCTCTTTGCGCAACTCGAACGTTTCAGCAACCTATACCGGTTTCGGTTTGGTGGGTGACGTGCCTTGTCGTGGGGAGTTGCATCCGCAGGTCATACCGCTCAATACAACGGCCGTGAGAATGGTGTGTGTACAATTGACGGTTTGGATCGGGTTCATCACGATTCTCGTCATGAACCCGAGTTCCTTTGCGATGGATCGTCGTGCCTTCATGCGTTCGGCCGGTATTGGTGCAGTCGCGTGGGCGGTCGCCGGTCGTCCACATCCTTCATTCGCTGCGACCAAGGGGACGAGTCGCAGGTTTTTCCAGGTCAGGGACATCAAGCGGACTGCGGTGCGCCTGCCGTATCGGGAGACACCGAAGCGGGCAATGGATCGGGAACTGCCGCATTGGCGGTATTTTGAGATCTTCGAGGTGACACTCGGATCGGGGATGACCGGAGTCGGGGAGACGTTGTTGTATTACACCTGGGGGCGCACGACGGACAGTGACGTAAAGCGGGTGATCGGTCGCAATGCTGTGGATCTCATGTGGGACGATTCGCTGGGTGCGGGATTGCAGATCGCGATGTTCGACGCAGTGGCAAAAACGGCCGGCGTGCCAGTGCACAAGTTGTTGGGGCATCAGGTGCACAAGACCACGCCGCTGTCCTGGTGGAACATTGACACCTCCGCGGCGGACATGGCATCGGAATGCAAACTCGCATACGAGACCGGCTACATGTCGTACAAGACCAAGGGGCGGCCGTGGTTTGACATATATGAACAGTTGAAACTGTCTGCGGCGGTTGTGCCGGCAGAATTCAAGATCGACATGGATTTCAACGCCACGCTGCTGACCGCGGAGAAAGGCATGAAAATCATCAAGGACCTGGAGAGGTATCCGCAGGTGGACATCTACGAGAGTCCGATTCCGCAGACCGACATCCCCGGCAATGTGAAACTGCGCAATGCAACGCGGGTGAACATCGCCATGCACTATGGTCGACCGACTCCGCGGCAGGTTGTGGAACATGGCGCGTGCGACGGCTTCGTCGTAGGCGGCGGCGCGTCCAAGGTCATGAACGCCGGCCGATTCTCCGAACAGGTCGACATGCCGTTCTGGCTGCAACTGGTCGGTTCCGGCATCACCGCGGCCTACTCGCTCCATTTTGGCGGAGTGCTGAGAATGGCCAGGTGGCCCGCCGTGAACTGTCATCAACTGTACACCCACGAGCTGTTGACCCGGCGCATCGAGGTGAAGAACGGCCATGCCCAGGTTCCGGACGCACCCGGCCTCGGTTATGATCTTGATCGCGATACCTTGAATCGCTTCAAGATCGAGCCGACCGAGAAACGTCCGGAACCCGAACGTCTCCTCGAGACCACCTTCGCCGACGGCTCACGCATGTATGTCGCCAACGACGGCAAGGTGAACTTCATGCTCCGCCCCGCTATGGCCGGCAACATGCCCTTCTACAAGAAAGGGGCAGACACCAAGCTGCTGCCGAATGACGGCTCCACCCGCTGGCGTCGTCTCTACAATGCCGCCCGCAACGGGCCGGTTTATGAATGAGTCTGAAACCTACGTTCTGCAGCCTCAAAGAAAATAGAGCTCAATGACCACCTGCGGGCGTCTCTCGGCCACGGCTTCCTCGTTGAACTCTCCCCAGATCCAGATGGTCTTCTCGAAATACCTGCCTACATGTTTCACCAAGGCGTAGCCAAATGAATTGTGGAAAACCATTCCGGTTTCGATTTCGCCGGTTGGGAAGACGGATGTGTTCGTGCCGGCGAGACTGAAGACATTGATCAGTGGCACGTTCAACTCGTCTCCGCTTTCCCATCGGACCTTGTTGGAGTCGCGATAGGCAACTTCGGGATAGGTGTCTTTCAACTCACCATCGGCGCCGAGGATCTTGGCTTCGTTGCCTCCGTCCACCTCGCGGACGGTTACCTCGATATCGTCGAGTCCGGAAAGCTGGAGATGTGGGATCGTTTGTCGCAAACGGTCTCCGACGGCGCGGCTGGCGGCGAAACCTCCGAAGGAGGTCCAGTGACTGTCGGTCTTGAAGAACACCGGCGCGTAGTCCTTCAGCGCTCGCAGTTCGCTCAATGTCTCAACCGGTTTCAACAACGTGCTCTTGGCATTGAGAAAGCGCATCATGCGTTGGATGTTGAAGGTGTGTCTCCGGGAAGCCACGGCCGGCAGGTGTTCCGGGTAGACGTCGTTCTTGGCCGGAACGAAGACGGGCAGGTAGATGGCTCCATGTCGCGCACAAGCCAGATGATTGGATTCCATCTGGCGTTGAAATCCGCGGAGAGATTCGTAGGTGATCACCTTGGTCTTCCTCAGTTCCCGATTCTGCATCAGGAATTCCCAGAACAACCATCCGTTCTGTCCCAACACGACATCGCCGACCTGCGAACGTCCGTTGATCCTGACGATCAGCTTCTGGTGCACATTGGCCAGATGACGGCGCAGGTCGACGCTGGCGGCAAAATAGGTTTTCAACTCCTTCGGGTAGGATTCCAGATCGGCGACGGAACGTGGGTAGGGGAATCCAAGGATCGCCCAATCCGGTTGCAGGAGGAGCGAGGCAAACGGCGCCACGAGGACCAGCGAGAATGCCACCGTGCAGATGAGTGCGCGGAGTTTGCGGATGGATCGCTGGCGGTGGGGAATCATCGGGTCAGAAGCGGAAGTAGATGAACGGGATGTAGGTGTGGGAGGAGGTCCAGATCACCGCCAATACGAGCACGCCCAGCAGCAGCAGATCCCCCAGACCCTGCGCGACGGTCAGTCTCGTGAGTCGGTGACGGCGTTCAGTTCGTGAGATGAGCCCGGCGGTGATGTTTCGGCTCCAGGACAAGACGGGCGTGGCCGCCACACAGCCGACCAGACCGGCGATGATCACATCGTTGCGGGCGATCGTTGAAACTGATCCGAGAAACTCACCGCTCTCGGTCAGGCCGAACATGACACGGAGAAAGTGGCAGGCGTCTCCCATGCTTTCCGTCCGGAAGATCACCCAGCCGATCATCACGACGAGCAGGGTGTAGCTCGTAGCCAGCGGTCGAGGCAGTGGACGGGAGAAGACGGAGGCACGTTCCATGACCAGGAATGCACCGTGAAAGATTCCCCACACCAAGAAGTTCCAACTCGCGCCATGCCACATCCCACACAGGGCAAAGACGGCCACCAGATTAAGCATCGTCCGTGAGCGTCGGACGCGATTGCCACCGAGAGGGATGTAGACGTAGTCACGAAACCAGGTCGACAACGAGATGTGCCAGCGTCGCCAGAAATCGGTGATGCTCATGGCCGTGTAAGGGTGACGAAAATTCTCGGGCAGTCGGAATCCGAACATCGCTGCCAGCCCGATCGCCATGTCCGAGTAGCCTGAGAAATCAAAATAGATCTGCAGCGTGTAGCTCAGCACACCGATCCAGGCCAGGAGCATGGTCAGTTCATCCGCCTGCAGACTGAAGACCTGGTCGGCGGAGGTCGCCATCGTGTTGGCGATCAGGACCTTCTTGCCCAAACCGATCACGAACCGGCGAATGCCGTCGGTGAATCCGGCCAGCGAAACTGCCCGCTCCGCAATCTGTCCGGCGATCTGCGGATAACGCACGATCGGACCGGCGATCAGTTGGGGGAACAACGAGATATAGAGGGCGAGTCGGGTCAGGTTTCGTTGGGCCTCGACCTGTCCGCGATACACGTCGACAAGGTAGGAGATCGCTTGAAAAGTGAAGAATGAGATCCCCAATGGCAAAGACAGAACCGGAAGTTCCGGCGGCTGGCTACCGAGCAATTCCAGCAGCGGCATGGCGCTCGTCAGGAGAAAGGCGGCGTACTTGAACCAGCCGAGAAAACAGAGGTTGGCCGTCAGTCCGAGAAGCAGAAACCTGCGACGTACGTGGGCCTCTTCACTGGAGCTGATTTTCAGACCCAACAGGTAGTTTGTCAGGATTGAACCACACAGCAGCAACAGGTGCGCCACGCTGCCCCAAGAGTAGAATAGCAGGCTTGCAGACAGCAGCAACCCGTTGCGCCAGCCGGCGGGGCAAAGCGCATGGCAACCCAGCAACGGGGGCAGAAAGAAGAATAGAAACGTGGGTTCGCTGAAAAGCATCGCGCCTCTCGCCTGAATCGATCGGGCTCACGGTATTTCGGATCGGTGAACGCGTCGAGAATTCGCGGACGCCTCTCGCCGGCGTGGTGAGGAATCGGCGTTTGATGATCATTGCCTGTGGCGGAAGACCTGTTCTCTGCGGCCGCGTTGTGAAAGAGTGACCGCCGCAATTGCCCGACCGACATGTACATTCCGAAGCAATTTGAAGTGACTGATCCGAAGGTCCTCAGCGCGGTGATCCGGGAATTCAGTTTTGCATCCGTAATCACGGCGGATGGTGGCAGGCCGTTTGCCACGCATCTGCCAATTCTGTTGGAGGGCGAGGGCGAGGGCGACGATGCCCGAATGGTCGGTCACATGGCGCGGGCGAATCCCCAGTGGCGGCATTTTGCAAATGGGGGAGAAACGCTGATGATTTTTGAGGGTCCGCATGGATACATCTCGCCGGCCTGGTATGAAACGGAACTGGCGGTGCCGACTTGGAACTACGTCGCAGTTCATGCCTACGGACGGCCGGTTCTGATCGACGACGGGGAGCGTCTGCAGGCATTGGTGGACTGCACGGTTGGTCATTATGAGTCCGGCCGGGATGAACCCTGGAAGGCGGAGTTGCCGGCGGATTTCAAGGACGGCCTGTTGCAGGCGATTGTGGGGTTCGAGATGCCGATCAACCGGATGGAAGGGAAATTCAAGCTCGGTCAGAACCGACCGGATGCCGATATCCGGAAGACGGTTGAGGCACTCCGGAAGAGTCCGCGGGAATCCGAGCGCGAGTTGGCGGAATGGATGGAGCGGCACGCGCCGAATTGAGGCTTTCCGCGTCCGGGTTCTGCTGCTATCGATCCAGCTTCTCCCATGTCAGAACCGGACAACAAATTGGACCCCGTCTATCTCAATGCACGGCGGGAATCGATCTTCGCCTTGCTCACCTGGGTGGTGTTCGCTGTTTGGGTGGTCGGGCTTTGCCTCGCGATGGGTTACGACGTTGATCCCACCAACCTGAAAACCACCATGGGCATGCCTTCATGGATCTTTTGGGGAGTGGGGCTGCCGTGGTTGATGGCGAACGTGGTTACCATCTGGTTCGCGCTGAAGTTCATGGTGGATGATCCACTGGGCGGCGAGGAGGAGAATGAGAAAACGGAGGCGACCAATGAATGAGGTCGGCGCAATTCAGGCGGTTGGCGGAGCGGAGTCCGCGTCGAACGCGGCATTGATCAGTTTCACGATCTACTTGGCCGGTGTGTTTGTGCTGGCGTGGTTGGCGGGTCGCGTGATGGCCAAGCGGGAGTTCGTGAATGAGTATTTTCTGGGCAGCCGCAACCTCGGCACGTGGGCCTTTGCACTGACGTTTGCCGCGACGGCAGCGAGTGGCGGCAGCTTCATGGGCTTCCCGTCACTCATCTACACGCACGGCTGGGTGCTGGCGTTCTGGATCGCGAGTTACATGGTCGTGCCCATGGTGACGTTGGCGTTGTTGGCGAAGCGGTTGAATCAGGTGTCGCGCAAGGCCGGGGCCGTGACGGTACCGGAAGTCTTGCGCGAACGCTTTGCCAGCAAGGCGGTTGGGATCACCGCGACCGTGTTGCTCCTTTTCTTCCTGTTCTTTTATCTCGTTGCCCAATTCAAGGCAGGTAGCAGCATCCTCACGATTCTGTTGCGCGACGTGGAGATCTATCAGAGCGCAGTCAGCTGGACAGCGGGTGTTACCGGCGGGCTTCCGTGGATCGGACAAGCCAAGCCGGACTACCTCTTGTGCCTGCTGGTATTCGCGGTGGCCGTGGTGGTCTATACGACATACGGCGGTTTCCGTGCGGTGGTGTGGACGGATGTCATGCAGGGCATCGTAATGTTGCTGGGGGTCATCATCATGCTGGCGTTGGTGCTTTGGCTGACCGGCGGTCTCGGCAATGCCACGAAGAAGATCGCCAAGATGACGCCCCCGGAGAGCGGCAAGGCGGTGCTGGTGCTGGATGCCCCGCAGGATCGGAAGGTGGAAGTAAGAAGTGGCGCATGGCTGAAGCTGGGTGACGACGGGATCATACGAACCGGAGAGATCGCAAAGATCCCGGCGGGCGAAACGGAAAGTCCTCTCATCGACATCCTTAAGATCACGACACCTGAAGAGATCGCAGCGATCAAACCGGATGAGTTGAACCTCGCATTGACCGTGCGGCTCGAAACGAGCAAGGCGTATGCATTCGGCGCAGACAAACCAGGAGTCTATGTCAGTGCACCAGGACCCCATGCCGACAAGAACGTCGGCTTCCTGGCCGCAGGAATAGCATTCAGCTTTTTTGTCTTCTGGGCATTCGGTGGTGCCGGACAACCCAGCACGATGGTGCGGCAGATGGCATTCAAGGATTCGCGCACGCTCAAGCAGTCGATCGTGGCGGTCTCTATCTACTTTTCGATCACGTACTTTGCACTCGTGTTGATCTTCGTTTGCGCACGGATTTTCCTACCCGGCAGGGAGATGGAGTCGGATCGCATCATGCCGGAATTCGCCGCTTATCTAACCGGGGCGGCGGGAGTGCCGTGGTTGGCCGGTCTGGTGGTTGCGGCACCTTTTGCAGCGGTCATGTCGAGCGTGGACAGTTTTCTTTTGATGCTCTCTTCCGGTGTGGTGAGGGACATCTACCAGAAGAACATCAATCCGAACGCGCCGGAGAAGAAGATCCGCATGTTGACCTACACTTCCACCGCTTTGTTGGGCGCGGCGGCGACCTTGGCGGCGCTAAATCCACCGGAGTTTCTGCAGACCTTGATCGTGTTCTCCACCGGCGGACTGGCGGTTGGATTTCTGATTCCAGTGTCTTTGGCAATCTACTGGCCTCGCATGAACAGCGCCGGTGCGGTTGCGGGCATGGCCAGCGGATGCACCATCCTGTTGGCTCTCTACATCACCGGTTATGTGATGAACGGGAAGTTTGGACCTTACGCGTTGCTGGGTTTCGACGCCTTCATCTGGGGCTTTCTGGGTTCGGCCGTTTGCGCGGTCGTCGTGGCCTTGTCCACCAAGCCGCCGAACCAGACCTTGGTGAAGAAATACTTTCATCGTTGAGCCATGAAATTTGCAGAAATGACCGCGCCGCGACTGCGGGCGCTTTCGAAAGAGGACACGTTGTTCGTGTTGCCGATCGCGGCCTTGGAACAGCA
>JAYPXF010000098.1:0-1631 GCA_038154405.1 Verrucomicrobiales bacterium
GCGAAGAATCCCCGCTCAAAGTCCTCGACCAACCCGCTTAACCAAGCGCCATTCGAGCTAGCTCCATTTACACCTTTTCGAACACACCCTAGCTTGGAAAACACGGTCTGTATCATATCTGACACCAACCACCACACGTACGCGAAAGATGGGGCCAAACTGGAATCGCGCGTGTTGTTTGCCCCCGATGAGTCACAACCAACGTACGCCGAATGGGGCAGGGATCTGGCTCCGCGCGGACAACTCAGCGCCGGCCGAACAATTAATGCCGATGTATGCGCCTGGCTGATCGAGTCCTGACACTCTACGAACTCGAATCCGAAACGAGTGGCGGTCTGAAACGAAAGATCTATGGTGCCTGCCGACATGCGGCAAAACGAATCAGCAAGCCCGGGTGCACTCGGTCATTCCATCCCACGGCCAATTTGTTGGTAGACACGTTTACGATCCCCTTTTGCATCCATTCTCCCCCTGATCTTCGTGTCGACGGTCGGAGCGGCCGATCTCAAATCGGGAGAGTATTTCATCACCCAGAGCTGGTCCCAGGAGACCGATCATCCCCGTCCCTATCATGTCCGCATCCCGGCAAATCGGGATAGCCGAAAACTTCCGGTTTTCATTTTCCTGCATGGCAACGGCGGCAATGCGAAAGGCGCGATGAACGGTTTCACGCGCCGCATGGCCAGGCTCTCGTCGCGACACATCATGGTGTTCGCCCAAGGATACCTGAAGAGCTGGAACATCGTTTCCGAGCGCTCAAAGGCGGACGACCGCGGATTCATCGAAGCGATCATTCGGAAACTCGCCGCGCATGACAATGTGCAGAAAAGCGGTTTCACAATTATGGGGAGCTCGAACGGAGCGGCATTGGTCAACCAGATGATGATCGAGACGCGCATGCCCAACATCCGGAATTACATCAGTGCAGTCAGTCCGTTGAACGCCTATCAATTTGACGGCAGCAATTTCAAGGCAAAGGGGCCGGACAACAACTATCGGCAGACCGCAACTCCCATGAAAGGCAGACGATTGCTGAACATCTCCGGCACGGAGGATCGCCTGATCCCGTATCGTGGAGGTCCCTCGAAGGTCATTCCCGCAAAGGACGGCAAGCTCTCCTTCATCGACGCGGAAGAATCGATTTTCCTCCGGGCCAAAGCAATGGGTTTCACCGGCAATAAACTGCCCCACCCCACCAAGACTGACGGACGCCTGGAGACTTTCAGCTACCTGAACGGTGACGTGATCCACATCAAGGTGAACAACGAGGGTCACGATGCCACCCGCGCCCTCAGTGAGGAGACCATTCTGAAGTTTCTGGAAGAGTGAAAATCACTCCCACAATTCGTAATCACCAGCTCGATGACTGGCGAAGACCCGCTCGGCAGACGATCGCCTCCGTGGTATTCAATGATATGCGTGTCACCATCAACACCTTGATTTTCTCCATCATCCTGACAGTCACCGTGGGCACGCATGCTCAGTCATTCGACAAGGCCGATTGGAACGTCCGTTGTTGGGACTCCAACAAGCGGCTTTGGGTGGACAGCGGTGTTGGAAAGATGACCATAACGAGCGAAAAAGACGCCACAAAGATCACGAACACGAGCGGCATTCACCGGCATGCTCAC
>JAYPXF010000098.1:1641-2394 GCA_038154405.1 Verrucomicrobiales bacterium
CACCTGGTGTTTCCCGTTAGAATGGCAGGCGATTTCACCTTCACGATCGAACTGGAAGGCGGATACGAACTCGGTTTTCTCAACCGCGAGGGGAAGGACGAGATGCTCTACGTCGAGCTTGCCGAGTCCAAAAAGTTTGAAGTGTATGAACTCAATCGCAAAGGAACTCGTTTTGAGATCAAACGAAGCGGCAGAGTCCGCCCACTGGTCCATTTCCGCTTCGATTACAGTGAAGATTTTCTCATCACGCTGGCGATCAAGGACGGGGAAAGCGCAAGGGTTCATTCCTACGCGTTCAAGGACTCGGCAAGATAGGCGCCAGCCCTTATTTCGTAAAATGGAGACTACCGAAGATCAGGCCAGACTCTCTTCGAAGTGTCCGAAGGCACGGAACTTCTCATAGCGGGCCTTGAGTCGATCTTCGGTGGACATGTCCGACACTTCCTTGAGCTGGCGAATGAGCACCTGCTTGACGGTATCAAAGGTCGCCGTGGGATCCTGATGGGCGCCTCCCGGCGGTTCGGCAACCACTTCATCCACCAGTCCGAGTTCATTCAGGTCTCCGGCCGTGATCTTCAGTGCGGCGGCGGCAGTGGCGGCTTCCTTGCGGTCCTTCCACAAAATCGCGGCGCAACCTTCTGGGCTGATGACCGAGTAATAGGCGTTCTCAAGTATCACCACGCGATCGGCGACCCCGATTCCGAGCGCGCCACCGGATCCGCCCTCACCCAGCACGAGCGCGATGATCGGAAC
>JAYPXF010000098.1:2404-4103 GCA_038154405.1 Verrucomicrobiales bacterium
TCGCAGATTGACCGAGATCGCCTCGGCAATGTGACGTTCTTCAGCGCCCACTCCCGGATACGCACCGGCCGTATCGATAAGGGTGACGATCGGCAAACGGAACTTGTCGGCAAGCTTCATCAGACGAAGCGCCTTGCGGTAACCTTCCGGATGGGCGGAGCCGAAATTGCGAAGGATGTTCTCCTTGGTATCGCGACCCTTCTGCGTGCCGATCACCATCACCTTCTGACCATCCAAACGGGCAAAACCGGCGACGACGGCGCGGTCGTCGGCAAAGAGGCGATCGCCATGCAGCTCACTGAAATCATCAAAAACGTTTGCGCAGTAATCCAATGAAAACGGACGCATCGGGTGGCGCGCCACCTGGACCCGGTTCCAAGGACTGAGGTTCGAGTAGATCTCCTGGCGGGTCTGCTCAATCTTTTCCTCGATGGAGCGAACCTCCTTGTCGAAACCGACGTCGAGTTCGCTGTCGTCGTGATGGGCCTTCAGGTCCGCCAGTTTCTGCTGGAGTTCCGTAATCGGCTTTTCAAATTCGAGCTGGTGTTTCATGCCAGATTTCGCGTCTGCAAAGGGCGGCAGGCTGCCAGTGGCCCCGGCAAATATCAATTGAAATCAAAATCGCTTGCGTGCCGCCGGGTGAGATCTTAGTTTCTGCGGCCCTACGGCGCGCGGTTAGCTCAGCGGTAGAGCACTTCGTTCACACCGAAGGGGTCACTGGTTCGAACCCAGTATCGCGCACCATCCTTTTCACTTCTTGTCCGCCAGCCAGGTTTCTTTGGCCATCCGGACGTAATCCACGAGAATCTGGATGGTCTCGCGCATGTGGGGGTCTTTCAACAGGTGGGGCACCTTCGGTGTATCGTCAACAGCCGGTTTGCCTTTTTTATCCTTCTTCAGCTTTTCTTCCTTCTTCTCGTCGGAATCGGGTTTACCCTCCGTCTTCTTCTCGAATTTCTTCTCACCCTTTCCGTCATCCTTGTGCGCTTTCTTCTCATCGGGATCCGCAGCGTAGGGATCCGGGCCCATCTTGGTGATCAGCTGGATCTTGGCGTCCCCTTCGTGCTTGTTCCAACGATACATCTTGATGGTCGCCCCGAAATCCGGACGTGAGCGACGCTCCTTCCTTCTCGCCTCCAACTTTTCCTTGGTCTCCTTCTTGTCCGCGCGACGTACCGCTTCATTCAGTGAAACAGACTTGTCCTTCAGCTGTTCTTCCACCTTGGAGATGTCTTCACCGATGTATTTGAAATCCCGATCCGCCTGCACCCGACGGGAGGAAGCGACCCGCAGCCGACTCAGATACGGCGTGACGCGATTCAGTTTGCCCACATCCACCGCCGCAATGCTGTCCGACTCCATGACGTTCGGCAGATAGGCCTCACCGGATTCCAGGACGTTAAGGACGCTCGGCAGTATAATATCCGGCGTCACCCCGTCCTTCTGGGTCGAATGGCCGGCCACGCGATAGAACTTCTGGATCGTGAATTTCAGATGTCCCGGGTCTTCAACAAATCGCGACGGAATGTTGTTGGCCAGCGGCAGCAGGGTCTGCACGGTCCCCTTGCCATGCGTGTGTTTATCGCCGACGATCACGGCGCGGCCGTAATCCTGCAGGGCGGCGGCGACGATTTCCGAGGCGGATGCGCTGTGTTTTCCAACCATGACGATCAACGGTCCGTCGTAAGCCACCCGCTTG
>JAYPXF010000098.1:4113-21898 GCA_038154405.1 Verrucomicrobiales bacterium
TCCTTGAGTTGATGAATGTCCCCGCGAAAGGTCTTCACCTGCACCACATCGCCTTTGTCGATGAACAAGCCGGCCAACTTCACCGCCTGATCCAACAGCCCGCCGCCGTTGCGCCGCAGATCGAGCACAACGCCCTCGGCACCATTTTCGACCAAACGGTCGATCAGTTGCTCCACATCATCGGTGCATTTGTCATAGAATTGCGGCAGATCAACCACGCCGTATTTTTTCGCCTTCTTCCGGTCAGGAAACTCAATGAGATAGGCCTTGGCCAATGCCTCCTCCAGCCGGATGACATCAAGGGTGAGGGCGACCTCGCGGAGCTCCGAATTGTCGGTGGCCTTCGCCGGAATGATGGTCAGACGCACGATGGTGTCCTTGGGGCCCCGGATGAGCTCCACGACATCATTCAATTTCATGTCGATGACATCCACCGGTTCCTTGTCATCCTGTGCGACCGCGACGATACGATCATCGGCGTGAACCGCTCCGCTTCTCGCGGCCGGTCCTCCGGGTGACAGCCTGATGATCTTCGTGTAGCCGTCTTCTTCCATCAGCACCGCACCAATACCGGTCAACTGCATGGCCACGTTGTGGATATGGAAGTTTTCCGCATCCTGGGGATTCTGGTAAATGCTGTGCGGATCATACGCGCGGCCGAGCGAAGCCAGGTATACCCGCAGGACTTCCGAGGAATCGTACTTGTGATAGTCCCGCGCCAGCCGGGCGTAACGCTTCCAGATGCGTTCCTTCACCTTTTCCTTCGGATCGCCACCGAGCACGCCGTTCAAGGTCTCGTATTTGATTCGCAACTGCCATAATTTGTCGGCTTCCGCCTGGTTTTTCGGCCAGTCGAGCTTGTGGCGATCCGCTTGGAAGCGTTCGTTACTGGTAAAATCAAAATCCTCCTTGATCAACGTATCGACCCGGTTGGTCGCCTCGCGCAGGCGGATGAGGAACCGGTTGAAAATCTCGTTGACCGGCTCAATCTCCCCGTCTCTCACATGATCGTCCAACTTAAGTTCATAGCGCCGTTTGAATTCGTCGACATCACCCTGCAGAAAGAACATGTGATAGTAATCGAGCTGGTTGATGAGGAAATCGAAGTGCAGTTTGCTGACGTCGTCATCAAGCCGCTGCTTGCGAAAATGATGCATGTCGAGGATCTGACCGACGATCTTGGTGATCGCCATCGACTGCCTCTCCGTGAATTCGACCGCCCGGGCGGCCGGCATCAACAACCAGACCGCCAATCCCATCGCAACGATATGTCTCATAATCTTAAGCTTCTCAAATGTGACGTTGAATTGCCGGGTGGCAACAACGAAGTGCCTGTTCACTCAGACGCCAGTTTGCGCAATTCTGTTTTAAGAATTTTTCCGGTCGAATTGCGGGGCAGCGCCTCCATGAACCGGATTTCCCGGGGCACCTTGTAATCAGCCAGGCTGCCGCGCACAAATTTCAGCAATTCCGAGCCATCCAGTTCCGTGTCTTCGAGCGGCGCCACGTAGGCGATCGGCTGTTCCCCTTTGCGGGCATCCTTCACGCCGATCACGGCCGCTTCCTTCACTCCGCCGAACTGGTAGATCACCTCTTCAATTTCCCGTGGATAGACGTTGATGCCGTTGACCAACAGCATGTCCTTCTTGCGGTCGGTGATGTAGAAATAACCGTCCTCATCGCGATGACCGATGTCGCCGGTGTAGAGCCACTCATCACGGATCGTCTGGGCGGTCTCCTCCGGCTGATTCCAGTAGCCCTGCATCACGTTGCCGCCACGGATGCAGAGTTCGCCGGTTTCCCCGATCGGCACTTCTTCGCCGTCGTCGTTGCGGATGCTGAGATCGACATTGGGAATGGGTACCCCCACCGAACCGGCTTTCCACGGGCCGCGTAGCGGATTGACCGTCGCCACCGGACTGGTTTCGGTCGGGCCATAGCCCTCCACCAGCGGATATTCAAACTTCTCCTGAAAGGCCTTGAGCGTTTCGACCGGCAACGGTGCGCCTCCGCTGATGCACAGGCGGAGGGGCAGTGGTGGCAGTTCCGGCGCACTCACGAGTGAGCGGTACAAGGGTGGCACCGCCGGCAGGATCGTCCCTTTCCTCTTGATGATTTCCACCAGCACGTTCTTGAACGGGTGGAGCGATTTGAGCAGCACGATTCCCGCGCCAGAAAGCAAGGGCAGCAGCGTGCCCACCGTGAACATGAAACTGTGGAACTGCGGCAGAATCACGACCATCCGGTCATCGTCCTGGATTTCGAGGCATTCGGAACAGCTCGCCACGTTGTGCAGGAAATTGCCGTGCGTCAGCATCGCCCCCTTTGGGTGACCGGTGGTGCCGGATGTGTACAGCAGTGCGGCCAAGTCGGTTTCCTCACGCGCCGTCGCTTCGCCTTCGTGATCCGGCCAATCCCCAAAATCTTCGACCCGCAGAAACTTCCACCCCTTGCCCCGGCCTTCGAGATCAGCCTGTTTCTCCGCGAGGCTCTCATCCGTGACGACGACCGTCGCTCCGGAATCGCTAAGTATGAAGTCCACCTCATCCGGTTTAAGGAAGTTGTTGATCATCACGACCACCCCACCGGCCTGCCACACGCCGAAAAGCGCCGCGGGGAAATCCGGACAGTTCTTCAGCCAAATTGCGACGCGATCACCGGCCTGAAGTCCGCATTCTCCGGTAAGTTTGCGCGCCAATCGCCCGGCACACTCACGCAACCAGCTGTAATTCAACTCTTCCTCTCCCCAGCATATGGCGGTCTTGGACAGCCGTTGGTCAGCCGCTTCGGCAAAACGGGAAAACAGGTTCACGCGCGGAATGATGGCGTCTCAGGGCCGAAGTTCAAGGCACGAGGAACCTGAATTGTTCCCAAAACAGCGAATTCCGTTTCCCTTTTGACACGGATCACTAAAATCCCGGGTCGGTGATCGATTCGGGGTCCAAACTGGAACTATTGCTGCCCGCACTAAAGGCAGCCCCTTGGCTTGCCGTCGACACCGAAGCCGACAGCCTGCATTCCTATCCGGAAAAACTTTGTCTCCTCCAGATCAGCCATCCCGATCATAACGATCTGGTGGACACGCTCGCCGACGTCGACCTGCAACCGCTCTGGGATACCCTGCAACCGCGTGAGCTGATCCTCCACGGGGCCGACTACGACCTGCGACTCTTCAGCAAACACCACGGATTCATTCCCAGCCGGATTTTCGACACCATGATCGCCGCCAGGCTCCTCGGCGTGCAGCAATTCGGCCTGGCCAATCTCGTGCTGGAGTATCTCGACATCGAGCTGGAGAAGGGTCCGCAAAAGTCGGATTGGTCCAAACGCCCGCTCACCGAGCGGATGGAACAATACGCGCGAAACGACACCCGCCACCTGCGGCCACTGTCCGATATCCTCATCACCGAACTGAAGAAAAAGGACCGGCTCGCCTGGTGCGAAGAAAGCTGTGCCCGCCTGATCGCCGACAACAGCAATCATGAACCGCCGGATCCGGACCGTGTGTGGCGGATCAAACGCAGCTCGAAACTCTCGCGCCATGGCATGGCCGTCTTGCGGGAGATCTGGAAATGGCGCGAAGACGAGGCGACCCGGGCGAACAAACCTCCTTTCTTCGTGCTCAAACACGAATCCTTGGTCGAGCTGGCCGACAGTGCCAGCGCCGGGCGACACTACGAGAAGCTCATTCCCCGGCGCTACTCCCCGAGGCGACGTCGAGATCTGATAGCCGCGATCGAACGCGGCCAGGCCTGTCCTCCCGAAAAGCGCCCGCAGCCTCTCCGCAATCGCGCCTACCACGCCAGCGAGAAGGAGAAGGCGGATTTTGCCCGTCTGAAGTCTAAACGCGATGTTGTCGCGGAGAAACTTGAGATCGACCCGACTCTCATTGCCAGCAAGGAAACCATGGAAGGCCTCACCCGACGCGAAAACGAGGCCGCCTGGGCGGCATTGATGAACTGGCAGCGAGACCTGTTGAAGTAGCTTGTTTGATTCCTGGGAATTCTCTGATCATTGCCGACCACTCACCAATTCACCTCGGGAAACTTCTTGCCCAAACCTTCCCGCAGCCGGCCGTACTCGCTGCCCCGATAGGTCGGCCAGTCATAGGTCGAATCAATCCGGTTGCCCTTGGGATCCCTAAGCCACAGGTTCACCGCGACTCGCCCTTCACAGACGAAAGGGTGAAAACCGACATCAAGCAGATCTGCCAGACGCACGTCGGCATCCGGCGCGATTGCCTGTCCTTCTGCCGGCTCGGTTTCCATGGAATAACGCAGGTGGATCTTGGGCCCGTCCGGAATGCCCCAATGCCGGGGCACGATTTCCTCGAGCCACTTCAGTCGGCTGCCGCCCACTTCTTCCTCCAATGCGAAGGCCACATTCAACGTCATCGGATCTTCCGCTGCCGTGAGACTACGCTCGATGAAGCTCCGATACCCCTTGAACCCGAGATCAGGAAAACCCAGTTCCGGCGAAACCACACAGACAAGATTGATCCGGGCGCGCAGTTCCGCGAACTCCTCGTCCAATCCCGGCAGTGCCACTTCGCCATACGAAACCGCATCGATCAGGTCCTGCAGTGAATCATCCTCAGCCATGCACTTCCAAGTTGGCCAACGCCCCGTCCCGCGTTCCGATTCTCACCTCAAACGGGCGACAACAGACTTCACAATCCGTGGTGAACTGCTGTTGTCCGGCAGACAGGTCCAGCACCAGCTCCAGTTGCTGTCCACAAAAAGGACAGAAGACATGTTCGATCGCCTGCATACGGTAATTCTCGACGCGTCACGGACAGTAGACGTATTTTCCGCGCATGTCCAAGCCGCGCAAAGCCGCCGCCAGTGAAAACGAAGACCTGCCTTTCGAGCAGGCTCTGGAAAAACTCGAACAGATTGTTGCGGAAATGGAAGGCGACGAACTGGATCTGGATTCGCTGCTGAAGCGCTACCAGGAAGGCACGCACCTGGCAGCTCAATGCCAGGACAAACTGGCCAAGGCAGAAGTGCTGATTAAGAAGCTGGAAGACAGCGACCTGCCCGAGACCGGTGGCTGAAATCCAACAAGCCAAATGACGAAGGTCACCGATCCGGCTCGTAGGTATCCTGGATGTATTGCTTGTCCGTCCCTTCGACGGCCACAATTTCCTGAATCGTCTTCCGATAGTTGCCTTTCAACTTGTCGTCGATCTCCACTTCGCCCACGAACTCGCCTTCCTGGATGGCGGCCAGCCGGACCTGACGCCCGGTCTTGAACAAAACCTCCCACGGATACTTGGGATACAGCTCGTCTCGGCGTTTGACGTGGATGATGCTGGCAATCGGGATGATCACGTTCACACCGTCAAATTCGCCGACAAACTCCTGGGTCAATTCCGTGCGACCGTTGGGAATGAAAGCGATGTTTCCGACAGGAATCTGGATCCCCTTCACGTCAGTGATCAAGTGATGCTTGAAGTCCTGCGTCTTCTTTTTCGCATTGCCACGGTTCTGCGCTTCGGCCGGTACGGCCAACATCAACAGGCCGAGGACGGCTGCCAAATGGAAAGCTTTCATGGGCGCAATATTGGCACGCGAAGGCTTCGCGCCGCAAGTCCATCGTTTCAGGGCACTTGGAAAGTGCCGACTACCGCGAGAAACGATCGTTGGTGAAAGGGTCGGCCGTATTCGAATATCCCCGTTTTTCCCAATAACCCAGCTTATCTTCGGCAGCGAAACGCAACTCCCGGATCCACTTGGGACTCTTCCAAGCATAGAGTTTGGGCACCAAGACCCGCGCCGGCCAGCCGTGTTCGAGGGTAAGCGGCTCACCGTTCCACGAATGCGCGATCATTACGTCATCATCCATCAGCGCATCCAGCGTCAGGCTGGTCGTAAACCCGTCATAACACGTCATCAGAACGAATTTGGCCGATGAATTCGGCCTGACCAGATCGGCAATGGTGAAAAACGCCACGCCGGAAAAATCCATGTCATACTGGCTCCAGGTCGTGACGCAGTGGAAATCACACGTGTCGGAGAACTGATCCAGTTTGCCGAATTCCTCCCAGGTCAATTCGATCGGATTCTCGACCTCTCCATGGATTTTCAAACGCCATTCGTCGAGCGAAACGTCGGGCTTCGCCCCTAGATCCAACACCGGAAAATCGGTCACCAGGTGCTGCCCTGGAGGCAACCGATCCTCTGAACGCGGCAAAACCGTTTCTTTCCCAGCCATCTTGCGCGCCCATCGCTCCTTCCGTGCTGCCAGATCATTCTGCATGCCCATATCCTAACAAGGATGCTTCACCACGAAATGAAGAATGGATTTGTAGCATATGTCATAACCCAAAGCAGCACCGATCCCCGTCTCCCAAAACATGTTGATCAATTCGCCGGCAATCCGGCAGAGTTTCGCGCCTATGGAAAATGTGATCAGCGGACAGGTTTACGTGGTACAGGACAATATCGACACGGATCAGATCATCCCTGCCGAATTTCTGAATCTCGTGCCGACCATCCCAGAGGAGTACGAGAAGCTCGGCAGCTACGCTCTTTGGGGACTCCCTGAATCACTCTATTCCACCCGCTTCATCGACGAAGGCGAGATGGATACGAAGTATCCCATCGTGGTGGCAGGTCGCAATTTTGGCTGTGGCAGTTCCCGCGAACATGCGCCCATCGCCCTCGGTTCAGCGGACTGTCGGGTGGTGCTCGCCCAAGGATTCGCCCGCATCTTCTTCCGCAATTGTGTCGCTACCGGGGAGGTCTACCCCTGCGAAATTACCGAGCGCCTCTGCGATAAGCTCAATACCGGCGACGAAATTACGGTCGATCTGGAAAACGCCTCCATTAAGATTCACAGCTCCGGTGAAGAATTCAGCTTCAAGCCCTTGGGTGATGTGAAACCGGTCGTCGACGCCGGTGGTTTGTTCAACTACGCCCGGCAGAACGGCATGATTCCCGCCTGAACAGTTTTCAATTCAGAAAGCAGAAAAGGCTCTCCGCTTGGAGAGCCTTTTCGTTTTGATGGTCAAAAGAATCAGTGCATCTCCACATCGCATGTGCCGATGCCACCGCGGAAGTAGTTGAACTGCACATTGGGATGATCCGCCAGAAGTGACATTGGAACTGAACTGTCTGCAATGCCTTTGGAGATCATGTAGGCGGTCAAGCGTTGGCCGAAGGGGTTGTCATGCGTGCCCGCATGCCAGATCGATACCTTGTCGGACTTCCAAGTCTCATCGGGACCCACGGTCACGGCCGCGGTCGGAACCAAGGTCACGTTGCCGCCACCAGAGGTGCGGGCATTCTGTGCAATGGTCACCGGATGGAGCTCCACCACCCGCGTCTTCAATTTGCGATACTCCGCGGGAGACGGAGGCTGGTTCTTGTGCCTGCCTTTGCGCCGCAACGGATCGTTGAACGCCCAGTGCTTGATGTCGCCCTGTCCGCCCTGCATGACGGCACAACGAATTCCGGAATCCCATGACTTGCGGAATGGTTTCGTGTCCGCCGCTGGAAAATGGAGATTATCATCCGACATGCGTTGCTTCCTGTTGATACGATTGAAGCACATTTCGCGATCCGCCTTTTCGAAGGAGAGCGGATGCGTCACCGGCACTTCCTTGCCGTCGATCACCCACTCGTCCATGCCCCAGAAATGTCCGTCGCGCACGTCAATGCCCAACGCGTTGACCAGACGGGCGACCAAGGGCAGCTGTTCGGTGGGACCAATCGGACCGCAGATGCCTACCGGATTATCGGCTGTCGATTGCTTCCACGCGTCGATGTATTCCAGCGCCTCGGCAAGATAGAAGTCCTCCAATGTGTCGTACATCACCACCTTGAATCCCGGCCGGGAAAGCTTCTCCATCTGCTTCATGGTAAGCGAGGCGGCCGCCTCGATGATTTCGGTGTCCAAGGTGGTGTAGTCCCACCAGTCCGGAGCGAGAGAGGATAGCTTACGTGGCATGCGTTTTTTGTAGCAAAGGGCCGATCATTGAAAAGCCCTGATTCACAACCTCGGTCCGGGCATCACTTCATCCTTTTCCGGCTCCCCGCTGCTCTGGCATAACTTCCGGCCATGCATGACTTTGCGTACAAAGGAAAGAAGCTTTACTGCGAGCGGACCAGTATCGAATCGCTCGTCAAAAAGCACGGGAGTCCCCTGTTCGTCTATTCGCAAAGCACCCTCGAACATCACTTCGAGAAACTCGACCAGGCGCTCGCCCCGCTGGATCACCTGATTTGCTACGCGATGAAGGCGAACAGCAATCTGGCGGTCATGCGTACGCTCGCCAATCAGGGCGGCGGCTTCGATATTGTCAGCGGCGGGGAACTCAAGCGAGTCATCGCCGCCGGCGGGGATCCCAAGAAGTGCACCTTTGCCGGTGTCGGCAAGACGGAGGACGAAATCGCCTTCGCCCTTCGCAAGCGAATCTACTGCTTCAATGTCGAAAGCATTCCCGAGCTCGAACGCATCAACCGGGTTGCCGGCAAACTGAAGAAGAAGGCACCCATCGCCATTCGAGTGAATCCGAACGTGGACGCCAAGACCCACGCGAAGATCACCACCGGCACCTACGAAAACAAGTTCGGCATCCCCTACGAACAGATCGACAGTGTGTATCGTTGCGCCGAGAAACTGCCCAACATCACCCCGCGCGGAGTACAGATTCA
Source organism: Verrucomicrobiales bacterium (assembly GCA_038154405.1). Taxonomy (GTDB): domain Bacteria; phylum Verrucomicrobiota; class Verrucomicrobiia; order Limisphaerales; family JAYPXF01. The sequence goes on from JAYPXF010000098.1 coordinate 12,774, forward strand.
CATCGGCTCGCAACTGACATCAGTCACCCCTTTCGAGCAGGCTGTGGCCAAGGTCGTTCCGCTGGTCGAGAAACTGCGGGATCGCCACAACCTAGAGTTCTTCAGCATCGGCGGCGGCTTGGGCATCATGTACGAAAACGCCTTGGCAAGCGGATCGGCCGATTGGTGGAAGTCGAAGGCGGCCAAGGGAATCCTGACGCCCGAATCGTACGCCAAGAAGCTGGTCCCGCTGTTGAAACCGCTCGGCATGAAGATCGTCATCGAACCCGGACGCTTCATCGCCGGCAACGCCGGCATTCTCGTCACGCGCGTGGAATATGTGAAGAAGACGAAGCAGAAGAATTTCGTGATCGTGGATGCCGCCATGAACGATCTCATTCGCCCGGCATTCTACGAATCCTATCACGAGATCATTCCCACGACCAAGACGGCCGGCAAGCCGGTGTCCAGCGATGTGGTCGGTCCGATCTGCGAATCTGGCGACACGTTCTGCAAGAACCGTCCGCTCGCCAAGGTGAAGGAAGGCGATCATCTCGCCATGCTCAGCGCCGGCGCGTACGGATTCGTGATGGCCGGCACCTACAATTCCCGTCCGTTGGCCGCCGAAGTGCTGGTCAAGGGCAACAAGGCCGCCGTTACCCGCCGGCGCCAGAAGGTCGAAGAAATCTGGAACTGCGAAACCGTTCCGCCCTGGTTGAAGAAGAAATGAAACTCAAACTTTTTGCTCTCGCACTGGTCACCACCCTCATCACCACCGGCTGTCAAACCCTGAACAGCAAGTCCCGGTTCTCGACGAAGACACAGATCTTCAAACTGGCCGAAGCCAAGACTTACGAGGCGAATTTTGAAGTCACCGAAGGCAAAGGTAAGGACGCCATCGTGATTGCCCGCCCGAAGATCATCTTCCGCGCTGGACAACCGGCCAAGATGCAGGTGGAAGGCCCAGATCGCGTGCTCACCGCTGAAGCCTATGTCTCCGCCGAAGGCGACGATCCGGTTTGTCTCTGCAAGGTGCGCATCCGCAGCGGCGGAAAATTCATCTACCACCACTCGGAAATCATCTCGCCGAAACCCAAGCACCCCTGATCCAGGATCCGGCGGGCAAACGGTGTCGTTGAATCATGCCCCACCCGCTTTACACGCTCGACGTCTTCACGGACACCAGATACACCGGCAACCAGCTTGTCGTCGTACGACACTCAGCGGATCTCGACGACGACGCCATGCAGGCGATCGCACGGGAGATGAACTATTCCGAGACGACGTTCATCGCCTCCGACACCACGCGCGATGGCGGCTTCGACGTCCGGATTTTCACGCCGAACAACGAACTGCCATTCGCCGGCCATCCGACCCTCGGCACGGCCTTCATCATCCAGCAGGAAATCCTCCACGACACTCCGGCTTCCGTCGTCCTGAACCTGGGCGTCGGGCCGATCAAGGTCGACATCATCTATGAGTCAGGTCGACCGACGGAACTTTGGATGACGCAGAAGGATCCGGATTGGATCGGTGAACACACCGCCGAGGAACTCGCCAAGATCATCGGTGTGAGCCCCGATGGAATAGATTCGCGTCATCCGATCGAATCCATTTCCACCGGAGTCCCGGTTGTTGTCGTTCCACTCAGGACACTCGACATTGTCTGCAAGGCCAAGATCGACGGCAACGCCTACGCGGACTTCCTCCGACGCCACGGTGATCTTGGCATTCTCGTGTTCGCCCCCGAGACCTACGACCAGGCGAACGACCTGAACGTCCGCGTGTTTGTCGATTGTTTCGGAATCCCGGAGGACCCTGCCACCGGCAGCGCCAATGGCTGTCTCGCGGCTTGGCTTTCAAAGCACAAGTATCTCGGATCATCCAAGGTTGAAGTCGCAGTGGAACAGGGCTGCGAGATCAAACGCCCCTCCAGACTTTTTCTGAAAGCGGACACGAGCTCCATCCAGGTAGGCGGATCAGTAGTCATGGTCAGCAAGGGTGAATTGCTGTAGCTCCATGAAAACATCCGCAGCACTCATGCTCATCCTTCTGGCTGGCAGTTTGATGGTGGGCTGCCAGCGAGACACTCCCGACGATACGCTCCGGAAAGCCAGGCTCTCGAAGCTGGGCATGACCTACCATGCATTCAACATGATCGAACGCCGGACACCAAGGGACGCCGATGACCTGACTCGGTATCTGAAAGCGCAGAACAAGGAGCCGGATGCCATCGCATTTCTGATCGATCCGCTCAGGAGTGGCGAAATCGTTCTGATCTGGAACGTCACGCTCAGCGAAGACGGCGAGGCAAATGACAGGTTTGTACTGGGTTATGAGAAAGCCGTCCCACAAGCCGGTGGCTACAATCTCACCGGTGGAGCCTTCGTTGAAAAATCACGATGGAGCAATTCGCCGACCTGACGCCGATCCCGACCAACGCGCCATCCTCCCCTGCGGGCAAGCAATAGGGGCCCAGCAAAAACTTGCACGTGACGCCCGGAAGCCTTCCACTAGCCGGCATGTCCATCAGACACCTTACCCTCTTGGCCGCATCCCTCGCCCTGCCCTTGAGCGCCGGCGCGGGCGAAAAACTGAAATCCATTTTCACCGGCAAGGACCTCTCCGGTTGGGAAGCCCCGAAAGGCAATGACGAGGTCGGCTGGTACACGGCCGAAAAGGGCGTGCTCTCCATCCAGAACGGACCGCAGCAAAAGGGCTCCATCCTCTGGAGCAAGAAGCAGTATCGCAACTTCGTAATGGAGTTCGAATTCAAGTTCGGCAAGGGCGTCGTCGATACCGGCATCCATATCCGCAATGGCAAGGAACAGATTCAGCTCGGCATCAGCGGCTCGCTGAAACGAGACATGACCGGTTCCCCCTACATCGCCGGCAAAGGCTACCCCGTCGAGGCCAAAGGCGTGAAGAACCTGCTCAAGGCCAAGGATTGGAACAAGATGAAGATCAAGGCCGTCGGCGGACAATACACCGTCTGGCTGCAAGGCAAGCAGGTGGTGACCTACAACTCCAGCTCCGCGATCGAGAAAGGTCCGGTCGGCATCCAGCTTCATGGCAAACGGGTCATGTCCGCCCAGTTCCGCAATCTGCGATTGGCCGAACTCAAATAGCCCACCCCGCCATCACGAATTTCCGCAAAGCAAAACCCCGCCTGCCATACGCAGCGCGGGGTTTTAATCTTCATCGACCGGGTTGATAATTGTTTAAGTTCTCATACGATCACATCAGACTCACCGGACCGTTTCGTGACGGAAGAAGCAATGGCGCGTTCGCAAGAATCCGAAATCACCTGGTCCAATCTCGGCCCCGAACTGCTGGATCGCGCGCCGCGCTACCTGATCTACTTCCTGCTCTTCTACGCACCATTCTGCTACGGCCTGCGCAACGGTGTGGGAGAGCCCTTTTTCGTTTCCGTCGCCTACGTGGCGTTCTTCCTGCACTGCTGGAAATGCTATCTGGACGACCGCTGGCCGAGAGTCCCCGGCTGGCTCGTGTTCTGCATGTCCCTCATCGCCCTGCAAGGCCTCTGGATGTGCCTCAACGCCGACTCCTACCACCGCTGGCACCGGGAACTCATCACAGTCAGGTTTTTCCTCCCCCCGCCACCGTTTCCGGACCTACCCGGCTCCCGTGACGTATTTGCCAGCCCCGTTCAGTTTTTTCCTCAATTGGCGGTTTTTTGCCTAATGCTGATCGTGGTCAATCAGCGGAGCGACAAACGGAAAGCCATCTTGATCGTCGCGGCGGTCTGCGCTGTCACCTTCGCGATCATGGGGGCCAGCATGAAAATCAGCGGGGAGAAACTGCTGCGCCTCTACTGGGATTTCCCTAGCTGGCGGACTTATCTGACGGTATTCGGACCTTATCGCTACCATGCGAACGCGGCCACGTTTCTCGTGATGGGACTGGCCTTGGTGCTGGGGATCGTGATTGACGCAAAATCAAAAGGACGAAAGACAATCTACTTCCTGGCATTGATGGGTTCGATACTGATCGCGTGGGCGATCTACCTGAACACCTCGCGGGCTGGCTGGTTGTTGAGCGTCATCGTTCTGGCTTTGTTCGCCCCACGATTTCTGATCGTCGTAGCCCGCGACAATCATGGCGAGGAGTCACCGCTCAAGTTCCGGGTGACCGTCATCGTCAGCGTCATCGCAATCACCATCGCCGTGGCCGCCGCCTTTGCGGCCGACACCGACTACCGGCTGCGGAAACTGCTGGAAACCAGTGACAAGCTCAGTGAACGGTTCCCGCTCTTCCTGTTCCTGCAGATGGTGGGTGACACCCCGCTGCTTGGATTTGGTCCGGGGACGTTCTCGTTCGTGTTCCCGAAGTATCAGCTTGCCTCGCCCGAGTTGTTCCGACTGGACCGTTATCTGAACGAGGCGCATCAGGACTACTTCCAACTGTTCATCGACTGGGGGCCGCTCACCTTCACGGCCTGGTGCGCGATCCTGTTCGTTCCACTCATCCGGTTCGCGCTGGACCGGTTCGACCGCGGAGCCAGCGCGCTGCATTTCGCGTGTTTCTCCGGCGCGTTGGTCGTGCTGATTCATGCGACCATGGATTTTCCCCTCCAGATCACCTCCCTGCTCTTCTACTTCGGCCTATTGCTGAGCGGCCTCATTGGCACGAGCCGTACAGCAAAAAGCCCCGGCCCAGACAACCATGCGCAGGTCGATCGGGCCGAGGCTTGAGCGAAACTGGTTTCAGGGTCAGGTAAGGAACGGCTGATATTCCGGAATGCTCTTCTGAATCAACTGCTTCAACTGATCAGGCTCCATCTCGTAGAGGTTATTTTCGATTTCGGCAAACGACTTGCGAACCTCCGCGATGTCGGATGGAGATGAAATGAACCGCATGATCTTCGGGTGATCGGTCTCCACATGATTCTCACCATGATGACTGATTTCCTCGAAGAGTTTTTCACCCGGTCGCAAACCGGTGAACTCGATCTCAATATCCTCTTCCGGCCTCTGCCCATGCAGTTCAATCAACTGCCTCGCCAAATCAACAATCTTGACAGGTTCCCCCATATCCAGAACAAAGATTTCCCCGCCGTGCGACTGCGACGCTGACTGGAGAACCAGTCCCACAGCTTCGGGAATGGTCATGAAGTAGCGGGTGACATCGGGATGCGTCACCTTGACCGGTCCTCCCATCGCGATCTGTTGCTCAAAAATCGGAACCACACTGCCAGAAGATCCAAGCACATTGCCGAATCTTACCGCCATGAACTTGGTCTTATCACCCTTCTCGGCTGCCAAGGCCTGAAGATAGATCTCTGCCAATCGTTTGCTCGCCCCCATCGCATTCGTAGGATTGATGGCCTTGTCGGTGGAGATCAGCAGAAAATGTCCCACCTCAAACTCGTGAGCGAGATCCGCCACCATGGCCGTTCCGCAGGAGTTGTTCTTGAACGCCTCACCCGGCTGATGCTCCATGATGGGCACATGCTTGTGCGCGGCGGCATGAAATATCGCATCCGGCTTGAATCGCCCGAAGATCGAACGCATCCGCTCCCGATCCATGACGTCCGCAATCAAAGGCATCATGCTCGTCCCGTAGCCCCGTCCCACCAGCTCACGCTCGATCTTGAACAATTGAACCTCGCATTGCTCCAAGAGCAGCAGGCGTTTGGGATTGAAGGACGCAATTTGCCGACAAAGCTCACTGCCGATGCTCCCCCCCGCTCCGGTCACCATGATCACTCGATCTTTGATCATGTGAGCAATGTTCTCCATCTCAAGCTCCACCGGTTCCCGTCCCAGAAGATCCTGAATCTGCACCTCGCGCAGCTGGCTCACCTTCACGCGGCCGGTCGCCAACTCTGCGACCGAGGGCACCATCTCACACTTGAGTCCGGCGTCGCTCGCCAGTTTCACCAATTCACGAATCCGGCGCCCGGAAGCCGTCGGGGGAAGCGCGATGATTACCTCATCCACCTCATCGCGAAAACGTTCTTCGGCCACCAATTCCGGCGGACCGACCACCGGGACGTCATGCAATCTAGATCGCCACTTCGTGCTGTCATCATCGAAGAAACACACCGGACGCATCCCCAGACCTCTGCGCGTAAACAGATCGCGGGCGAGACTCCCACCAATATGCCCGGCTCCGAAAATTGCGACCCGCTTGGCATGTCCCTTACTGCTCACGCCCACGGAAATCCTTTCACGGTAAAGTCGGAGTCCCAAGCGAATCGCCGCAAGCCCGGCAAACGAAACGACAAAATCGATAAAAATCACACCTCGTGGAGGGGTGAATGTGACATCCGCATCCACGAACAAGCGCAGGAATGCCAACAACACCGTACTCGTGGCCATCGCCCCAAAGAGACGGAAAAGATCTCGGATACCAAAGAACGTGAGCATTCCGGAGAACTGCCGGAACCACGCGAGAAAGAACAATTTCAGCGGCACGATCCATGCAATGGTCAACCACAGCACCGGTTTGAAGTTATCGGGGACATCAAAATCAAACCTCAACTGCCACCCACCCCAAAGACACCCGGTGAGGCCGAACGCATAGGCGACACACAACCCCACGAGCCTCAGTCTGATCCTAATCGGAACGTTAGCGCCCGATTTCGGATGCGAAATGTCTTTGTCAGTATTCATTCACTCACGATCGCCCCGTAAAAGCGACCTGAACTGCGGCATCAGTATCGGGTTTCGATTTCCTCCATGCCAGGAGGGGGAAACGGTTCCAGCTCCTTTTTGCGTCCCGCCACCTCCACCAACTGATCCTCCGCACCCAGTTTCAGCAGGATCTTCTGCACACCGGCGAGCGCATTCGGTCGGGACACAATCGCAATGACAGTCAGGAAAATGAGTTTCAAATCCACAAAGAAGGTCCGGTTGTCGACGTAGAACAAACCGAGCCGGCTCTTCCATGGACGAATCACCTGATTGTATTTCAGATCCGCATTCTCGCTGCCGGCAAGAACCTCGCCTTCGTCAGAGAATACGATGGATGAAAAATCCGTGATCCCGGGCCGGGCCTCAAACAAGCGGTTCTCTTCGTCAGAGTAGAGACTGGCGTCGTGCTCCGCCTGGGGACGCGGACCGACCAGGCTCATATCGCCGATCAACACGTTCCAGAGCTGGGAAAACTCATCGAGTTTGTAGCGTCGGATCGTGCGTCCCACCCAGGTGATCCGCTTGTCGGTGCCGGCGGTAGAAGTGCCGCCGATCTTGTCCGCGTTCACCACCATCGAGCGAAGCTTCACCATGCTGAACTTCAACCCTTTGCGACGCATCCGCGGCGCGATGTAGAACGGCGAGTGAAAGTCCTGCAACCAGATGAGCAGCATGAACAGGAGCAACAACGGCGACATCAACAACAGCCCGAACAGGGCAACCGAAAAATCGAACAGTCGCTTCATTTCAGATTGGGGCTACTGGCCCGCCAGAAGATTCCTGATCCGCGAGGCAATGGCCGGCGCGTCGAGATTGTATCGGGTTCGCAGGTATTCCTGAGATCCCACGATCGAGGAGAAACCGGCTTCCAGACCGACGCGAAGGAACTTCTCCGGAACGACCGCCCGATCCATAAAGGTTTCGGCCACCACGCTGCCCAAGCCGCCGCAGACGGTGTGTTCCTCCACGGTGACCACCGCCCTAGCGCCGGCCGAACACTCGATCAACCCATCGGCGTCGAACGGTTTCAACGTATGGCAGCTTACGATCTTCAATTCAATTCCTTCAGCCGACAGCTCTTCGGCCGCCTTTTGCACTTCGCAAAGAATGCCCCCGGTGACAACCACGGTCACATCCCCCTGCCGGAGCGTGCGCAGGCGACCCAGCTCAAACTTCTCCCCATCACGCGGCGCGTCGTCGCCGACGCTCTTGTCCAAGCGCAGGTAACAGGTGCCCAGCGTGTTCACGATCGCCTCAGTCGCCTCCATGGTTTCCCACAGGCCACACGGGGAAACCACCGTCACTTCCGGCAGCGATCGCATGATCGCCAAGTCTTCCGTGGCATGATGTGAAATGCCCAACGCGCCGTAACTGAAGCCGCCACCGATGCAGACGACCTTCACGTTTGCATCGTGATAAGCGGCGTCGTTGCGAATCATCTCCAGGCAACGAAGCGTGGGAAAATTGCCGATCGAGTAGGTAAACGTCACACGCCCCTCCATCGCCATGCCCGTCGCGAGCATCGTCATGTGCTGCTCCGACACGCCGGCATTGATGAATTGATGGCCACGTTCCTCGCGAAACTTGTTGAACACGCCAAACCCGAGATCTCCGGTGATCAGAACGATCCGCGGATCGCGGGCCGCCAACTCGTGCAGTCGCTTGATGAAATGATCGCGCATCAGAGGGCCTCCAGTTCTTTGAGTGCCGCGTCAAATTCCTCGCCCTTGGCGCAGCGATAGTGCCACAGCACCGTGTTCTCCATGAACGACACGCCCTTGCCCTTGGTGGTGTGGGCGATGACCACCGTCGGTTGCCCCGCGGTTTCGGGCAGATCCGAAAACACATTCGTCAGAGCCTCATGATCGTGACCGTCCACTTCACGCACGGCCCAGTTGAACGCCCGCCACTTGTCGACGAACGGCTCCAGCGCGATCGTTTCCGAGACCGGCGCCAGGCTCTGTATCTTGTTGTAGTCGATGACCGCCACGAGGTTGTCCAACTTGTGATGCTGCGCGAAAAGAATGGCTTCCCAATTCGAACCTTCATCGCATTCACCGTCCGAGAGCAACGCAAACACCCGCTGGGCGCCGCCCGCCATTTTCAAGGCGTGAGCCATTCCCACACCCACACCCAGACCATGGCCCAGACTTCCGGTGGAAAGTTCCACTCCGGGAACGCCCTTGTGCGAGACGTGACCGGACAGATCCGAACCGTCCTGATAGTGCGTCTTCAGCTTTTCAACCGGGAAGAACCCGCACTCCGCCAGCGTGGCATAGACGGCGGCGCCGGCGTGGCCCTTGCTCAGGATGAACCGATCCCGTCCTTCCCAACGCGGCTCATCCGGTCGCACGTTCAAGGATTTGCCGTAAAGCACGGCCAGAATGTCCGCTATGCTGAACGCCGCGCCGACGTGGGAACTCCCTCCGCGGCTGGTCATGTTCAGGGCGTTGATCCGGACGCGTTTCGCGAGTTCAACAGTGTTCA
>JAYPXF010000099.1:0-800 GCA_038154405.1 Verrucomicrobiales bacterium
GCTACAGATCCACCGCCGGAAAGCAGGTGAATCACTCGATGTTCCGATAGGGTGCGTGTTCGCAAATACGCCACCTATTGCAGATGAAGTGAATTCGGCACGTATTCGCGCGCGCCATGCGTTACTGATTCAGCGTCCCGGCAATTGATGGGTGCGGAACAAATTCTGCGATCACGGGCAGATGGTCCGACAAGGTGGAGTGTGGAATAGCGAAACTCTGCGGTGCCCAGTTGTCAGGGATGAGGATCCAATCCAAGGCCAGGTTGGGGTTCTCACTGGGATAGGTGGCCAGATGGTCGGAGTTGGTGGACACGGATGGGAGATGGGTGAAGGCATTGGTGAAGAGATCCAATGCGGATCTTCTTCCGTCGTTGCGGTCAGTCGGAGGAACGCCTGAAGGCGCGGAATTGAAGTCGCAGGATAGGATGGTAGTAATCGGATCATTGGTTGCCAGGGTGACCAGTATCTTTGCGGACGCCAGGCGCGTTGGAATGGATTCGTGGTTAAGATGGACGGGGATGAGACGGAAGGGAATTCCGGTGCGTGGAATGATCGTGCAGATCACACCCTGTTTGTTTCCCAGTAAGGCTTTCTGCGCGGTTCGAGAGCTCGGGTAATCGATGGATTCCGCTTCGGCAATCGGGTGGCGACTGAGCACGGCGTTGCCGGCTTGGAATCGAAGTCCTAACAGATTGGCATCGTAGTTTCGTTGCTCGAGTCGGAACGGGAAGCCTGCTTTCCTGGCGATGTGCTCGGCTTGGTTGACGTGCCAGCTGTTGAAGACCGCAAAGTCGACTTCG
>JAYPXF010000099.1:810-5521 GCA_038154405.1 Verrucomicrobiales bacterium
TCGACTTCGTTCAGGATGACAACATCGAGGTTGTTGGTGCGGAGAAGTTCGGCAATGGCGTCGAGTCGTTTGTGGCGGGCGGTACGTCCGCCGCCGTGGAATTTCTCCCACGATCCAGAACCGGGGCCGCGGCCATGAGCGATGTTGTAGGTTCCGATGCGGAAAGAATTGTTCGTTTGATTGTTGGTGGCGGCAGTTGTGCTCTCGTAAATTCTGATTTTGGGTCCGGTGAAGAAGGTCCGGTAGGTGGAATACCAGAGGACTGAAAGCAGGAGAAAGCCTGCGAGGTAGCAGAGAATCAGGTGAATCCTGCGCGATCGCTTTCCGGATTTCCTTTCGTCGGATTCAGTTGGAGTTGTGGATTCGTTGGGCATGCTCCTTTTGTTGATTACGTGTGAAGAGGAGGTAGCGGTCAATGTTTGAGGTTCTCGTGTGGAAGACGGTTTGAAGGCTTCGCCTTCAACGGTGACGTGGACGTCCCCGCTACGGGCTGGCGCGCGGTTGGGGACGGAATACCAAAAAAGGCGAGGCATTGCTGCCTCGCCTTTGCGAATTGATGTGATCCAACGGAACGTTGGTTACATGCCCATGCCCGGGTCGTGGGAATGGCCGCCAGCGGGGGCTTCTTCCTTCTCCGGGATGTCGGTGATCATGCACTCGGTGGTGAGGAGCAGACCGGCGATGGAGGACGCGTTCTGCAGGGCAGTGCGGGTCACCTTCTTCGGATCCACAACACCGGCCTTGATGAGGTCGGCATATTCACCGGTGGCGGCGTTGAAGCCTTCGGTGTTCTTCTTCTTCAACACGTCGGCGACGATCACGGAGCCTTCCCAGCCGCCGTTGCCGGCGATGCTCTTGAGCGGGTACTGGACGGCGCGCTTGATGATCTCGATGCCGATGGTCTCGTCTTCGTTGGAGCCTTCGACCTTTTCAACGGCCTTGAGCGTGCGGAGGAGGGCAACACCACCGCCAGGAACGATGCCTTCTTCGACGGCAGCGCGGGTGGCGTGGAGGGCGTCTTCGACGCGGGCCTTCTTTTCCTTCATCTCGGTCTCGGTGGCAGCACCGACGTTGATGACGGCAACACCGCCGGCGAGCTTGGCGAGGCGCTCCTGGAGCTTTTCACGATCGTAATCGGAGGTGGTTTCCTCGATCTGACGACGGATCTGGTTTACGCGGCCCTGGATCTCAGAGCTCTTGCCGTAACCTTCGACGATGGTGGTGTTTTCCTTGTCGACAACGATGCTCTTGGCGCGGCCGAGGTCACCGAGCTCGAGGTTTTCGAGCTTCAGACCGAGGTCTTCGCTGATGAACTTGCCACCGGTGAGGATGGCGATGTCTTCGAGCATGGCCTTGCGGCGGTCACCGAACCCGGGAGCCTTGACGGCGCAGGTGTTCAGGATGCCGCGGAGCTTGTTGACAACCAAAGTGGCGAGGGCTTCGCCTTCGGTCTCCTCGGAGATGATGAGGAGAGGCTTGCCGGCCTTGGCGGTCTTTTCGAGGAGCGGGAGGAGGTCCTTGAGGTTGCTGATCTTCTTCTCGTAGATCAGTACGTAAGGATCTTCCAGCTTGGCTTCCATGGTGTCGGAATCCGTCGTGAAGTAGGGGGAGAGATAGCCCTTGTCGAACTGCATGCCTTCGACGACGTCGAGGGTGGTCTCGATGGACTTGGCTTCTTCGACGGTGATGGTGCCGTCCTTGCCGACCTTGTCCATGGCGTCGGCGATGATTTCACCGATGGTGTTGTCCCAGTTGGCGGACACGGTGGCGACCTGCTTGATCTCTTCCTTGTCCTTGACCTTCTTGGCGAGCTTGTCGAGAGAGACGACAGCGGCTTCCACAGCCTTGCCGATACCGCGCTGGATGCCGATCGGGTTGGCACCGGAGGTCACGTGCTTGAGACCTTCGCGGAAGATGGCTTCAGCGAGAACGGTAGCAGTCGTGGTGCCGTCACCAGCGGAGTCGCTGGTCTTGGAGGCCACTTCGCGCACCATCTGGGCGCCCATGTTCTCGTAAGGGTCGCTGAGTTCGATTTCCTTGGCCACGGTCACGCCGTCCTTGGTGACGGTGGGGGAGCCGAACTTCTTGTCGATCACGACGTTGCGGCCCTTGGGACCGAGAGTGGCCGAAACGGCCTTGGCGAGCTGATTCACGCCGCGCAGGAGCGCCTGACGTGCATCTTCATCGAATTTGAGTTGTTTTGCTGACATGTCTTAAACGTGTGCTTGAGGGTTCGAGTTAGCCGATGACTGCGAGAATGTCGTCCGAGTTGAGGATCTTGTATTCCTTGCCGTCGAGCTTGATGTCCGTGCCGCCGTATTTGCTGGTGAGGACGGTGTCGCCGACCTTCACGTCGAACGGGAGGGCGTTGCCATCGTCGTCCTTCTTGCCGGTGCCGAGGGCCACGACCTTGCTTTCCTGCGGTTTTTCTTTATGGGCGTCAGGGATGATGATGCCGCCTTTTTTCTGTTCTTGCTCTTCGACCGCTTCCACCAAGACGCGATCTCCGAGAGGTTTGACTTTCAGTGCCATACTTTTGTCTTTTGTGTTTTGTATTTGGGTTAGTGGTTGATTGTTCACCCCGCGACACCCATCGCGGGAAATCTGTTCAGTGTTCGGGGAATGGATTGGCCGCCTATTTCTTCTCGTCTTCGACGACTTCAGCGTCGATCACAGGGCCGTCTCCGGCAGCAGAGGACTTGGCTTCTTCACCAGCGCCGGCGTCGGGTCCGGGAGCTCCGGCGTCCGGGCCGGGAGCGCCACCACCAGCGGCCTGTTGCTTGGCGGCTTCTTCCTGCGCGGCCTTGTAGAGAACTTCGGACGCGCCCTGCCAGGCTTCGTTCAGCTTGTCGCGGGCGGACTTGATCTGTTCGGCGTCGTTGCCTTCGAGTGCCTTGCGAGCCTCGGCGACGGCTTCTTCAATCTTCTTCTTGTCGTCGTCGCCGATCTTGTCCGCGTTGTCTTGCAGGAGCTTTTCGGAGCGGTAGACGACGCTGTCGGTTTCGTTGCGAAGTTCGATTTCCTCGCGACGGGACTTGTCCTCGTCGGCGTGGTCCTCGGCGTCCTTGCGCATCTTCTCGACCTCGTCTTTCGAAAGACCGCTGCTGGCGGTGATGGTGATCTTCTGTTCCTTGCCGGTGCCAAGGTCCTTGGCACTGACGTGCAGGATGCCGTTGGCGTCGATGTCAAAGGTGACCTCGATCTGCGGTGTGCCGCGCGGAGCAGGGGGGATGTCGTTCAGATGGAAACGACCGATCGTCTTGTTGTCCTTGGAGAACTGACGTTCGCCCTGCAGAACATGGACTTCGACGGCCGGCTGATTGTCCGAAGCGGTCGAAAAGATTTCCGACTTGCGGGTCGGGATCGTGGTGTTGCGCTCGATGAGGCGGGTGAATACGCCACCGAGGGTTTCGATACCGAGCGAAAGCGGAGTGACATCGAGCAGGAGCACGTCCTTCACGTCGCCCTGCAGCACACCACCTTGAATGGCGGCACCGATGGCAACGACTTCATCGGGATTCACGCCTTGGTGCGGTTGCTTGCTGACGAGCGAACGGGCGGTCTCGACAACGCGGGGCATTCGGGTCATGCCACCGACGAGCACGAGTTCGTCGATCTGATCGGTGGTAAGTTCAGAATCCTGCAGGCAGGCCTTGACCGGAGCAATGGTGCGCTCGAAGAGCTGGTCGCAGAGCTGTTCCATCTTCGCACGGGTGAGCGTGATCTGGATGTGCTTGGGACCGGTGGCATCGGCCGTGATGAATGGCAGGTTGATGTCGTATTGCTGTGAGCTGGAAAGGGAGATCTTGGCTTTCTCGGCTTCCTCTTTGATACGCTGGATGGCGTCAGGCTGGTTGCTGAGGTCCATGTTGTTGGCCCGCTTGAACTCATCGAGAATGTAATCGATGAGAGCATTGTCCCAGTCGTCACCGCCGAGGTGAGTGTCACCGTTGGTGGCCTTCACTTCGAAGACACCGTCGCCGATTTCGAGAACGGAGATATCGAAGGTGCCGCCACCCAAGTCGTAAACGGCGATCTTTTCGTCGGACTTCTTGTCGAGGCCGTAGGCGAGCGACGCGGCGGTCGGCTCGTTGATGATGCGGAGCACGTCGAGACCGGCGATCTTGCCGGCGTCCTTCGTGGCCTGACGTTGGGAATCGTTGTAGTAAGCGGGAACGGTGATGACGGCCTGCGTGATGGATTCGCCGAGACGGCTTTCGGCGTCCGCCTTGAGCTTGGCGAGAATCATGGCGGAAACTTCCTGGGGGCTGAACTGCTTCGTTTCGCCTCCGACTTCGGCTTCCACCCAAGCATCGCCGTTATCGGCCTTGACGACCTTGTAAGGCATCAACTTGCCTTCTGCAGCGACCTCATCGTATTTGCGCCCCATGAAGCGCTTGATGGAGAAAACGGTGTTCTTCGGGTTGGTGACCGCCTGACGCTTGGCGGCTTCGCCGACGAGACGCTCGCCGTCCTTGGTGAAGGCCACCACCGAGGGAGTGGTGCGTTTGCCTTCGGAGTTTTCCAATACCCGCGGCTCGCCCCCATCCATGACGCACATGCAGGAGTTGGTCGTGCCCAAATCGATGCCTAATATCTTTGCCATATCAAAAATCTTTCGAGTTGTCCTGAGGCCACGATGCAGGCTGTGTGCCAGAAGATGAGTAATCTATTAAGTCGTTTGTACACAGTGACTTAAAGGTTTTTTAGG
>JAYPXF010000099.1:5531-8130 GCA_038154405.1 Verrucomicrobiales bacterium
GAGCCATTCCTATGTGTCAGATGTGTCACATCGACACAGAGTGTGTCACACTTGGCGTGTCACATCCGGCTGAGATTTGGCGCAGTTTTTCGGAGACCTCGGGCGGGATTCGGGTCGGTTTGCCTTTTGCGCCCACACAGCCGTGCTCGATGTCTGCAGAGAGAATCGGTGTATTGTTTCGGGTGATCTCGTAGCAAAGGCTAATTCGCGCACCGGAGAGTTTCGAAACGGAGACCGCGATAGTGAGCTCATCGTCGTGACGAGCGGAACTCCGATACTTCAGGTGGCATTCACGAACGGGGAACTGGACGCCATGCTCGTCATAGATTGACCTGAGCGTGCATCCGAGTGACCGAAAGAATTCGCCCCGACATTCCTCGATCATCTCCAGGTAGCGACTGTAATAGACATGATCGCTGGGTGCGGTTTCCGCGTAGGACACTCGGTGGATATGACTGAAGGTGTTGGCACTCATGACTTCACGACGATTCCTGGAATCGCTGTGCGAAGTCTAACTTCAACGCGTGGTCAATGTCCCTAGTTTTTGATTTGCGGTCGCTGGGTGCCTCGCGTTTACTCCCCGCACTTTCAAAGGCTTATGTGGAACGTAATCTCTCGTATCGTTGTGATCGGCGTCTTGGCGCTCGGTCTGACCATTTCAACTACCGCCGCGGAGAAGAAACCGGTAGCGAAACCCAAGGTCTCGGCTCCCGCGAAGAAGCCGGCCGCCAAGCATGCGGATGTGAAGAAGCCGGCCGCCCCCAAGAAACCCGCGGCGAAGAAGCCGAAGGGCGACAAGGCCAAGAAGTCGGACAGGAAGAAGAGCGGCAAGCGCAACAAGGCCGGTCGCAAGGCCGCACCGCTGGAGCCGGCCAAGAATTTTAATGTGGCCATCGCCAAGTCGTCATTGGGACGTGAATACCTGATGTCCGCCTCGATGATTCCGCAGGCGGGCGCCCCCACCAGCAAAGGATTGGCCGGCAAGATCGTTCGCTTCCAGCTCTTTCACGATGGTGTTGATCTCTACGAATCCACGCAGGGCTTGGTGGTGACGCATGACCTGCCGGCAAAACGACTCATCACGACGTTTCCGATCGTGTCGCAGGATGACAACAACGTGGTGATCGACTTCAACAAGGGCATGCGTCGCGTGTTCACCGAGATATGGTATGCCAATTCCACCCGCTTCAGTAGCACCGACCGGGACACAGTGGCCGAGCTGCCCATGAGCCGGGTGTTCTCGGTGAAGAAGGAGAAGGACCGCCTTGCGATTCGCCAGAGCGCCCAGGTTCGTGATCGTCGCTACAATCCGAATGAGGAAGGCCGCTACGAGCTTCGCTACTTCTTCCAGCCCTATGTGAAAACGGGATACAAGCCCAAGGAGAACGCGGTGGATGTGCGTCGTTATGCGATGTTCTTTGAGACGCAGACGCAATTGGAACCGACCACCGGACGTGACACCACCAAGATCGCCCGCTTCGATCTTTCGAAGCCCGTGCAGTTCTACTACAGCTCCAACACGCCCAAGGAATACGAGGAAGCGGTGAAGGGCGGGATCCTGTATTGGAATCGCGCCTTCGGCAGAGATGTGGTCACCGCCGCCAAGGCTCCCAAAAAGGTCAATGCACCGGACTCCGCCCACAACGTCATTCAATGGGTTCCGTGGGACAGCGCCGGCTTCGCCTATGCCGACATCCTGGTTGATCCGCGGACCGGCCAGTCGCAGCACGGGCAGGCATTCATGACCAGTGTGTTCGCTATTTCTGGAAAAGCCCGCGCCCGTCGCATGTTGCGCGCCATGCGTGAGTATCTGGAGAAGACCAAGGATGAAGACGAGAAGGCCGAGAAACGTGGCAATGGCCAGATTCGGTTTCCGGGTTCAACTGTCTGCCGTGTGAACTATCGCGAATTCGCCAAGAAGTTTGCCAAGGATCTAGAGGCGATTCTGGACAGCGAGGATCTGACGGATGAAGCGGCATTGCGTGCTTCGCAGGACTACGTGCGTGAGGTCGTGGCGCACGAGGTCGGGCATGTGCTCGGATTGCGTCACAACTTCGCCGGATCACTCGCGGCCACCATGACCACCAAGGACCTTGATGATTGGTGGAAGCTATATGTGCGTGGCGAAGATGTCAGCAAGTACGCGAAGAAGTTTACCAGCACTTCGATCATGGAATACAGCACGTTCAAGGCTGGCTGTTTCATCGGCTGGCAGATGCGGGCGACCGATTCCGTGATGCCGCATGACAAGGGCGCCATCCAGTGGGGCTACTTCGACAAGAAGGACGTGATGAAGGAGAAGATGCTCTTCGGCACGGACGATCACGTCGGACGCTACGGTGACCTGACGGTCTTCGATTACGGCGTGGAACCGGTGATCAGCGCCTACGACGAGATTGCCGCCGGCATCCGTAATCTTCCCAATCGCGTGATTGAAGACTTCATCGCCGCGCGAGCACCGCAGGATCCCCGCGACCGGGAACCGTTGGAGACGGTGTCGCTTTCTCCGCGAGCCTACGCTTCATCTGCAATCGGCGATTATCGCGATATGCTCAAGTGGTTCTCCTCCTCCACACGTTCGCCGTTGAGGTGCGTCGCA
>JAYPXF010000099.1:8140-13016 GCA_038154405.1 Verrucomicrobiales bacterium
GCGTTCGCTGCGTTTGGAGCGTGACTTTGACTTCATCGGCGACCTGAACAAACGCCAACGTGCCCAGGAGCATTGGAAGAGCCTGAACGCGCAGATCGAAAAACTGGGCGGCTTGGACCGGGCGTTCTTCTCGTTCCTCCCGGGAGGATTGAAGCTCACTTTGAAGAATCCGCAGGCCGGCATTGTTGCTGCCGACAAAATCAGTGCGGACGCGCTCGGCAAGCGGCTGGAAGCATTGCTGAACTCTCCGTCCTA
The DNA here is from genome assembly GCA_038154405.1 of Verrucomicrobiales bacterium. Taxonomy (GTDB): domain Bacteria; phylum Verrucomicrobiota; class Verrucomicrobiia; order Limisphaerales; family JAYPXF01. The sequence continues at coordinate 8,396 of JAYPXF010000099.1, forward strand.
CAGCGAATTCGTAGGGCTCGATGAGAAGAAATACAAGTTCACCGATGCGGAAAAGAAACTGATCTTGGCGCGCGGCAAGAGTCTGTTCGCCAAGTTGGAGGAAGACGTGTTGTCTTATGCCATCGGTTACCTGGCCACCACCCGTCGTGATCTGGGTTACGCGGCCAATGAGAAACTTGATGATTCGAACAACGTATCGAAGCTGGAGCAGCGGATCATTGATCTTGCGACCTTCATCATCACCGCGAAGGACGCCAACAAAAAGATCTCCGGCAAAGTCTCCAAATCATCGGTGACGATTTCGGATTTCAAATATGACTACTCCTTGCGCATGGAAGCGGCCAAGGCGCTCACGGACAAGGTCGGTTCGTTTGCCAGTTGGTCGAAAGAAGCACGTTCCAACATCCACAAGCGGGTGAAGGCCGAAATCGACGGTCAATTGAACATCGCCAACATGAAGACCTTCAGTGACTCGATGCTCTCCCGCTCATTGCGCTCCTGGTATCTGAAGGAGCAGTTGTTGCTTCGCCTGCTCCCGGTCGTTCGGCCGCCGGCTCCACCGGTGAAGAAATAACGAATCTGAAGCAAGTCCTGCTTTGCAACACGAGCCCGACATTTGTCGGGCTCGTTTCGTTTCAGGAGAGAGAAAAAATGCCCGGCCGCCGCGCGCCAAGGAGGTAGGGGTGGGGAACCCCGTGAGGAAACGCACAACGACCGGACGACTTAACAATGGTCGATTTCCCACGCCGTGCCTATGGGGGGGATACGTTAAACTGTGGCGGATGAAGTCCTACGTCGTTTCCCGATTGTGTGGCTGAAGGGACTATTTCTTTTCGATCTCCGCCAGTTCGACGGATTGGATCTCCAGTTCCGGACCGGCCACGATGAAGCGGAAATCGCTGCCGCCATTCTGGCGATTGGCCAGCATGGCAGATGACAGGCGGAAACGGTGAACATGTGAGGACTCTGGTCCGATTCGTTCGGCGGGTGTGTAGGCACCGCCCATTGTTGCTTCATGGTTGTGTGAATCGTATTCCACGCTCAGCGACGTTTTTTGTCGCGTGATCACCGTGAGTTGCAGGTCGGTTGGTGAAATCTCAAATTTCCAATGGTCGCTGACCTGGAAATAGACGTAGCGGGTTGGGTGTCCCCGGCGGGGCAGGCTGACTATATGATCGGCGTGGCGGCGGATCGGTCCGTCTTCGACCGCCGCGGTGCGCAGTCCTGATTCCTTGACCACGGCGGCAAAATCAGCGCGGACATTTCCGCGACCTTTGATGGCCTTGCCCCAAGAGTAGTCGGTACGATAGCGCGGCTTGGGAAAACGCAGTTTGATCGGCTTGCCCAATGGGCCGTCATTGCGCAGGCGCTTCACCCACTCCGCGGTGAGGTCGATGTATTGACGGCCCAGTTCGGCGCTCTCGCAGATTTCCGTTCCTTCGTGCATCTCGTTCCAGGTCTCGATCAACACGAGCTCCGGTTTGTGCTCAATCGCCTTGCGCCAGGACGTGCGATAGTAGTCGCCGTTTTCCCGTTCTCGTGAAGGCGTGGTGCGTCCAGGGACGGGAGTGTCGTTGTAGCCCGGACCGATCTGCGCCAAACCAGGATGGAGCATGGGTTTCACGATGGTGGATCCCCATTCACAGGTGCGATTTTGCCCGATGTCTCCCCAGGTCACATCGGCGACGAGAAATACGGACTCGCCGGGGAATCGTCTGGTGAACGCCTTTTGCAGATGGGAGCCCAGTGTCTTGTCCCATTTGGCGGCGAAGGCGCTGGTGTAAAGGACGGTCAATGCTCCTCCACGTACGCGCGCCCAATGATCAGGTGGAATGCGTTCGAAGTATTCGATGATGGTGTTGCTGAACAGTTCCTTTCCTGCTGTGGTGGTCAGGTCCGCTCTGCCGCCGGCGGGTTGCGCGCCGCGAACGTCATTGAGCAGGGTGCTCGTGTCATAGAAAAGACCGAGCTTGATGGCGTCGTCATCCATGCGGTCGAGCGCGCGGAGCATCGGCCTGATGCCATCCACTGAAAAACGAATGCTGTCACGCTTGTATGCGCCGGGCGCTCCCCAGTAAACGGGCAAGGCGACCTGGATCCCGGCGGCGCGCATGTCGCGAAACTGTTCTTCGTGCCACCCGTCGCTCAGGTAGCTGACCTTCTCCGGATTCGGGAAATGATGAAAGTGGCCTTCCGCGTCGGGTTGGTCGGCAGGCCGGAAATGTTCGTTCGGCCAGCGATACCAGTAGAAGTAATGAGTGGCCACGATCGCGTCATTGGCCGTGGATGATATCGCACAAACGAACAGAATCAGGAGCGCGCGCATCACGTTCATTTCGTACGGGGATACTGAACGTCGATGTTCAGTTCAGGACGAAGATCGGCCACTGCTTTGATCAGTGACGGGTCAATCGCTTTTTTGCGAGCGTCGAGCACCAGTGTCTTCAAAGTCTTGATGCCAGCGATGGCTTCCATGTGTTTCGGGTTCAGTGGCTGGATTTTCTCAATCGTCAGTTTCGTGAGTGGCAGGGATTGCAGTCTGGCGAGTCCGGCCGGAGTGATGTTGACCTCGGTGGTGCGCGGGGTTGCGAAGTCCAGACGAAGGTCTTCCAGCGTGGGAAACTCATTCACGATATGGGCGATGTGCGAATCATCCGGGGTGAGCGGGGTGTGGTAGAGGCTGAGCGCCTTGAGGTTGGGGAGATTCTTCAGGGTCAGGACCGCGTCGCGATGTTTGGCGACGTCTTTAAGGTGATTGTCCCGCAATCCCATGCTGCCGCCAACGGTAAGTCCTTCCACCTGAAGTCCCGAAAACGGCTTCAGCGAAGAAATGCCCTTGGCGTGCCAGATGGCCAGTCGCTTGAGCTTGGGCAGTTCATGCAGGAATCCCCATTCGGAATCCTTCAGCGTGGTGGCATTGAGTCCGATTGATTCAAGTGTCTTGAGCTTGCCGATCAGTCCGTAGTCGGCCGGCGACAGGTCCTTCCCGCTCTTGCCCATCAAACGAATCGTCTTGCCGGACCGATCTTTGTGGACGCTGAATCCCAATTTGGTGAGCGTTGGAACCGGGTCAGCCGAAAATGCGGACACGCAGCTGATCGCCAGCAGCGACAAGAATGATTGGGCAATGCGCATGCGGAGTTCTACGCAAACGCCCCGACTTGGAAAAACATTTTCAACAGATTCGACGCTGCGCTGTCAGAAAAGGACTTCATCGACCGTGCGTCGGGGCGTGGGATTCACATGGGGACCGTAGCCGAGGCGCAGAATGATCCGCGGGAAGCCGTTGCCCCCGATGATGTCGGCCAGTTGTGGGCGCAGCGAATCGGTCTCGATTGGTTGGTTGAGGAAGGAGACGTAGACGTGATGTTGTCGCGCCAGCAGGAGCATGTGCGAAAGTGCCTGTCCGGCGGCCAACCAACACGCGGCGCTGTCGTGCTCGCTGCCGATCACGACCAGCCCGGGTGAATAGCGCGCGATGTCGCTGTCCTTCGCGGCCTGCCCGTCGCCGAGGTCGAAGGTGCGGATGACCAGCGGCCCGGCCACGGACAACAGGTCGCCCGTGTTCATGGCGTAGTTCGGAATACCGTCGTTGGACGGTGAGGCATTCGGATGGGTCCACGCGGCCAGCTCCAGTCGGAAGCGTTTGTCGGCCCATTGGATCTTGTCACCGGCGGCGATGAGTCCGGCGATCTTGGCGCGTTCCACGTCCTCGTGGCTGAAACGTGCCCACGCGCCTTGCTCTTCTGCGGCGGCGCCGAGTTCATGCTCAATTCCACGCGGCAGCGGGGTGTCCTTGAAAAGCTGCCGATTCGTGCGCCGCAGGGGGATGGCCTCGAAAAGTCCTTCGTTCGCGTCTGACGAGAATGCCTCGCCACCGATGCTGATGCGGGCGACGAGATCGGGGTCGTCGTCATCCGGGAAGGTTTCGATGACGGCTTCGTGTCCGAAGTGCTTGATCGCCACGCGGAGATGATGCAGGGCGCAGCCGCAACTGATGATCATCTGGCGATCATGCGGGTCGGTCCGCAACAGGCTGCGGGAACGGTCGGCATACAACTCGAGCTGTTCGTCGCGAGTTGTGTAGAGCCACGGTTGGGCGTTGTGACTGGACGGGGCGAGAATGGCGTAGCGCAGGCAGAACCGCAGATTGTCGATGTTTGAGCCCGCCTCCGGATAGGCGGCTTCGCTGACTTCCCAGACCGCCATGTGTGGATTCATAGACATTGTCCCGATCTTTCCGAGACACTGTATTACTCGCCGGTGGATCGTCCGCGTCCACGATTGGCAGGCATTCACCTGATCTTGTTGCCCGCCGCGCAAGATAGGGGTGCCTACCGGCGCGGCTTCATTCGGATTTCGGAGTCAGCTCGGACTTGAACCGGTCGAAGATCAGCCGCCCCGCATCCAGGTAGGTGGAGCCGCGCGGGTGGTTGTCATAGAGCCAGTAACTGCGCCTGCCATCGGCTTCTAGCTGTCGCAGATGCGGGGTGAGATCCAGAAATGGTATCAGGAGCGAGGAGCAATGCGCGGCGGCGTCGCGCGCGGGTCGCTGAAACACCGGGCCCATGAGGGATTCCATCGGCGGCGGATTGTATTTGGCGCGGTGGGAGAGGTAGGC
>JAYPXF010000099.1:13026-14115 GCA_038154405.1 Verrucomicrobiales bacterium
TCGGACACCTGTTCGGGGGCCGGAAAATAGACGACGATCAGTTGGCAATTCAGATCGGCTAGGTAGTCCTTGAGAATCGCGAGATACGGTCCGATGGGCGCGGAACGGGGATACCAGTAATGCTCGGCCGGATGACTGCGGGCGAGGTAGGGATTCAGTTTTCCCGCCCGCATGGCGGCGGCGATTTCCGGAGCGACGAAGGATTCCATGGATCTGCGACCCTTTTCCTCCGACCATGGATTCCGAGGATCGGGCACGGCGCCGAAGAACGGGAAGGGCGCGGTGGTCCAGGCGGTGGTGACATTGCCGTAGGTTTTCAGATGGCCGATCAGGTATTTGATCCGAGGTTCCCATTGCTGGTTTATGAACGGCTGTGTCATGTGCCCCCAAAGAAGGTCGGGATTCATCGGCTGCAGGTTGGCGAAATCATTGGCCATGAGGGTGACCACAATGTGGCGCGGTCGAAACAACCTGCCGGCGTCGGCGATCAGCCGGAGATATTCCGGTGGACCGATTCCCTGAATCCCGAGATTCATCGCCTCCAGATTCAATCCTGATTCTCGTGCTGCGCTGCGGAATCCGTCGACGATCGTCTCACCGTCGGCCGCTCCGGCGCCTTCGACGTAACTGTCCCCGATGAACATCACGCGCGGACGATCCGGGTTCGTCTCAACCTGCCAGTCCGCGTCGCGAAAACCGTAGATGTTCAGCGTGTGGGTGAAGTCGAACCCGTCGGGCCCGGATGTGAACCGGTAGCTGGCGTTGCGCAGCGGAACCTTGGACGCCGGGTCTTTTGTGATCAGATAGGAGTAATTCACCCGGTTGAAATTCTCGACCTCGGGAACGGGAAAACAAAGGCGCAGCACAATCTCCTGACCGACACTGAACAGGCATGTCAACATCACGATGAAGAACCAGCGACGTCGACGTGACCTCGGACGACCGACGAGCGTGGTCGTTGGTTCGGTTTCTCTGTCGATGGGCAGTGGTGTGTCCACGTTGCGGACAGATTTCCCCGAATGAACCGGCGAAGGTCAAGGCTGGGCCTTGGTCGAATAGGAGGGCGTAGATCCGTCGTCGCCGTTCGCG
>JAYPXF010000099.1:14125-21874 GCA_038154405.1 Verrucomicrobiales bacterium
GCGCTGTCCAGTGCGGGCTGCAGAACCGACGGAGCAACTCCTTCCGAAATCGGGCAAAAGGGTGACGATAGGGAACGGACCATTTAGACTCGCGGCGATGGCCGACGATGTTCCATCCGGATCTGAGATCGCAGCGCAAGGCTGGTGCCCTGAGTGCGATTGTGAGCATGTGCTGCCGGTGGGCGGGGCCGGGCGGCTGGCTGTGGAATTGATGGCGGAGTTTGAATCTCTGGGCCGGCTCGACTACACCGTGGAGGAGGAAGATGCGGATCCCGGATTGGCGTTTGCGGAGCTGTTTCCGGGAGAGCGGGGGCATATGTTCGGTGTGCTGGAATGTGAAGATGGGAATGGTGATCCCGTTGTGCTGCGGGCGTTCTCATCTCTGCATGGCGGTGTTCGGACGATCGGTGGTTGGGTCCCCCCAGTGTTGAAGGATGAAGTGTTTGATCCGTTGTATCGGCCGGCGGAAAAGGAGATCAAACGGCTGACCCGCGAGATGTTGGAATTGGAGCCGGGTTCGGATTCTCATCGGAAACTGACTGCCCAACGCAAACAAATCTCCAGTGAACTGATGCCGCGAATCCATGACCTCTATGAGCTTACCAATTTCCGGGAGGAAACGCGTTCGTTACGGAATGCTTTCTTTGGCCAGGGAGGTCTGCCGGGTGGCACGGGCGATTGCTGTGCGCCGAAATTGTTGAATCATGCCGCGCTCAACGGACTGCGTCCCAAGGGACTGGCGGAATTCTACTGGGGTGGGCCGCATCCTACTGGAAACCGGCAGGCCGGACGTTTCTACTCCGCGTGCGCGGAAAAGTGTCAGCCGATCATGGGATTCATGTTGTGCGGATCGGGGAGTTGATGGCCGTTGATCGAAGAGTCTGTTCATCCATTCGTCCTGTCCGCATATTTCGCCGACCTGACCTCATGCCCATCATCGAAGTCGACAAACTGACCAAGACCTACCGCTCGTACAAGAAACAGCCGGGCTTTCGTGGCGCACTGAAAGGGCTGTTCCATCGTGATTACGAGGAGGTCAACGCGGCGAAGGATGTGAGCTTCTCGGTGGAGGAGGGGGAGTTTGTCGGATTTCTCGGGCCGAATGGGGCGGGTAAGACGACGACCCTCAAGATGTTGGCGGGCTTGCTGTATCCGACCGATGGGGAAGCCAAGGTCCTAGGCTACACGCCTTGGGAACGGGAGGACGGCTACCGGCGCCAGTTTGCGCTCCTGCTCGGGCAGAAGAACCAGTTGTGGTGGGATCTGCCGGCGCGCGAATCGCTGGAGCTCAATGCCAAGATCTACGGGATTCCTCCAACGGAAACGACCGCCACGATCGAGGAGCTGACCAGGTTGCTGGACGTGAAGGACAAGCTGAACGTGATGGTGCGCGAACTGTCCCTGGGCGAGCGGATGAAGATGGAGCTGATCGCGGCTTTGCTCCATCGGCCGCGGGTGCTGTTTCTCGACGAACCGACGATCGGCCTCGATGTGTTGTCGCAGAAGAAGGTCCGGGAGTTCCTGCGGCACCACAATCGGGAACGCAAGACCACGATGATCCTCACGAGTCATTACATGACTGACATTGAGGAGCTGTGTGAGCGGGTGGTGATCATCGATCACGGATCCATCTTCTTCGACGGTCTGCTGAGCGACGTGATTGACCGGTTTGCGGATTTCAAACTGGTCACGATCGAATGCGCCGGATCAGATTGCCCGCCCCGTGATCGTTTCGAATCGATGGGCGAGGTGGTTGAACATTCTGCGGCGGGCGTGCAGTTGAAGGTCAAGCGTGATCGGGTTATCGAGGTCTGCAAGCAGCTGTTCGACCGCGTTCCCATCAAGGACATTGACATTGAAGAAGTGCCGATCGAGGACATCATTGGCAAGCTGTTCGATCGAAGGTCGAAAAAGCATTCCTGAGGTTCCGTCGGCATGCGGATATTGATCGCACTATTGGTTCTGGGTTCCTGCTCCTCTCTCCGGGCGCAGGAGACGAATGCCGTACGCATGTTCCTGGATCAGTTCGATGGCGGCGCGCATATCCTGGCCACCAATACGCTGCCGGTGGTCGTGTCGCTTCGAGTGTCTGCGGAACTCGAGAACGCCGGGTCGGATTATCGACTGCCGGGTGTCTTCACGGTTCCCACCCACAGTGCGGTGCACATCGTGACGGTGGAACAGAAGGAGGCGTTCAAGAAGTGGGGGCTCAAGTGGGATTACTCTTTCAACCTGGGCGACCATCGTGTCAAGCCGGACACCAACCACGTCTACCAGGTGCCGTTCAAGGGGCGCTTTCGACTGACGCAGGGATGGTTCGGCAAGTTCTCCCATCACGGATGGCAGCGCTTCGCCGTCGACTTCACCATGCCCGAAGGGACAGATGTCTGCGCGGCGCGGGATGGCGTGGTCGCCCGGACGGTCGATCATCACACGGAAGGTGGCAATGACCCGCGGTTGCGGATGTCGGCCAACGAGATCATGATCGTTCACGCCGACGGCATGATCACGCAATACGCGCATCTGAGACACCAGGGGGTAAAGGTGAAGGTCGGTGACCAGGTGAAGGCGGGGCAGGTGATCGGCCTGTCTGGAAACACCGGCTACTCGACCTACGCACATCTCCACTTTGCCGTCCTGAAGTCGGACAACGGCACCAACTACATGTCGGTCCCGTTCCAGCTTCCTGCCGGTGTGCCGCGGGAACGGATCTCTTACTTCGGAAGGCGTTGAGCTTGTTCGGCTCCTCCCTGGTCGCGTTTGTCGAGGTCTCGTCAGCTTGACGATTTGCGACTATTCAAGTCCACTCCTCGGCCGACACGGGCAATCACCAACACCAGATGAGCGCAAACGGAAAACTACGCAAGACCGGCCGGGCCATCGGCCTGGCACTCAAGGGTGCGGCCATGGGCGCCGCCAACGTGATCCCCGGCGTGTCCGGCGGTACCATCGCCTTCATCACCGGCATCTACGAAGAACTGATCAATTCGATCAAGTCCTTCGACTTGGACGCGCTGAAGCTCGCGGCCGGATTCAAGGTCAAGGAATTCTCCGCGCATGTGAATCTGCCGTTTCTTGTTCCCCTGTTCGCGGGAATCGGGGTGAGCATCATCAGTCTGGCCAAGCTGCTCGAGTATCTGTTCATCAATCACGAGATGCTCACCATGGCATTCTTCTTCGGTCTCATCGTGTCCTCGATCTATCTGGTTGGAAAGCAGATCGAGAAATGGGACGCCACGGCGATCTTCATGCTGGTGGTCGGGACCGGGATAGCCGTGAGCATTGCATTCCTGAAACCGGCGCAGGAAAACGACAACCCGGTGTGGATCTTCGTGTGCGGTATCGTGGCAATCTCCAGCATGATTCTGCCCGGCTTGTCCGGATCCTACGTGTTGTTGATCATGGGCAATTACCTGCTGGTGCTGGGCGCGATCAGCGGGTTGAAGATCGCCATCCTTGCCCCGATGGCCCTGGGTTGCGGGGTTGGTCTGATCGCCTTCTCCCACCTGTTGTCCTACATCTTCAAACACTTCCGGAACGGTACGGTCGGCGTGCTGACCGGGTTCGTGTTTGGTTCTTTGGCGATCATCTGGCCATGGAAGCGGACCCTTTATCTCAAGGACGAAACCGGCGAGTTTATCCTGAAGCGTGGCGAGGAGAAGATACCGTCCGGATACGAATGGTTCGTCCCCCAGGTGGACGGACATTTCTGGGCGGCACTCGCACTCATGTTTGTCGGCGGTGCGGCGGTTATTCTCATCGGACGCTACGATGAGCACGAATCGGCTTCGGAACCCTCCGCTCCGGAAACAGCTGACGAGAAGAGCGACGTTTCCGCTGCCACCGGCGAATGAAGGCCGCCGTCCTACATGGCGCCGAAGATGTCCGCATCGAGGAAGTCGACATTGCGGATCCGGACCCGGGGGAGATTCAGGTCCGCATCCAGGCCGCGTTGACCGGGGGGACGGATCTCAAGACCTATCGCGCCGGCTTTCAGGCTGGGCAGATCGAACCTCCCTCCGTCTTCGGTCATGAGTTCTCCGGAACGATTGAAGCCGTGGGCGAAGGCGTGGAGAACTGGCGTGAAGGCGACCGCGTGGTGGCCGCCAATTCCGCTCCCTGTGGAGAATGTTCGCTTTGTCTCCACGAGCAGGAGGCGCTTTGTGAGGATCAACAGTTTCTCTGCGGCTCGTTCGCCGAATTCATCAACGTGCCCGCGCGCATCGTGGAGAAGAACCTGCACCGGGTACACGCCGATCTTTCCTTTGCCGACGCCGCTTTGACGCAATACTTGGCCTGCGTGGTTCAGGGTGTGGCCGAATCCCGGTTGTGGCCGGGAGATCGCGTGTTGGTGATCGGAGCTGGACCGATCGGTTTGATGTTTATCGCCGTGGCGCATCACCTTGGCTGTCACGTCACCGTCGCCGGTCGGCACGAAAAGCGCCTCGAAATTGCCAAACGCCTGGGCGCTATGCACATCCTCGACATGACCGGGCGCGATGACCTGATTGAGACGGTCCGCAATGCGCCCTCAACTGGACATGGCTACGACGTGGTGATCGACGCAACCGGACGACCTGAAGTCTGGGAAGCCTCCGTCGAACTGGCCCGTAAAGGCGGCCTGGTGAACTTCTTCGGAGACTGCCCGATGAGAACCAGCATCAAGCTGGACACCGGACTCCTGCACGCTTCAAACATCACCCTCAAGTCGAGTTCTCACCACACGCCCATCTCCGTCCGCAAAGCACTGGAGTTCATCCAGAAAGGCGTCGTCAAAGCCGATGACTTTGTTGGCCACGAATGCACTCTCGAAGTTTTGCCGGATCAGTTTCGATCCATGACTCAGGACCTTCACGCTGTGAAGACCGTTGTACGCATAGGCTGATCCGGTCCAATTCGGTTTGACCAGGTCTATTCTTTTCCGTCGGGTTGAACCATTTGATCTCCGAAAGCGATTTGTCAGCGCATAGCGATAAACCAACTTAGCTGTCGCCCCAGAAGCGCGAGCCGATAGGCACAAAAGGCTAGAACAACGAACGCGAACACGCGGTCGATCAAGACGCCGTGACGAGCCACGTATAGTGCACACCAAATTGCAAAAGGTGTGGCGAAATAAGTCACGAGTTTGATCGTGTCAAAGGCGAGGAATCTGGACTTGTAATGGTAACTGGATGAAATCGTGACCAGCAACGTGTAAGCAATCACACCGCAGACGATCAGAATCCAGCGAACAGGGGCGCCAAGCGAGCTCCATCTACCGGTCGCAATGACGAGCACCGTTCCAACCAACAGCGTGAAAGGAACCGCTGGGGAAAATATCTGAAAGAAGGTTTCGCGCTGGTGGATCGACATATGACTGACGACTCTTCAAACACCGTCTGCTCTTGATCGTTCCGGTGCGCAACTCCGAAGTGGCGACGGAAATCCTTCTGCACGAAACCCAAGTGGGGCGTAATGCCTGACTGCAGTTCTAAATTGCCTCAGGCTTTTTGAACCGTTTGTTCTGGCTCATGAACTTGATGGGATTCTGGTAGATCACCTTGTCGACCCACTTCAATTTGTGGCCACGGGCGCGGGCTTCGAGAGCAGCCTTTGGGACTGCCATCGGGACGCTGATGCCCCAGTCGCAGGCGCTGTTCATCCAGATGCGGTCGGTGCCGAAGTTCTCAAGAATGTCCACGGCGCGGGCGGCGGTGCATTTGGATTCGGGATAAAGCGTCATGCCGGCCCAGAATCCCTTGTCCTTCACGATCTTCACGGTGTGTTCCTCCACGTGATCTATGATCACTCTTTCCGGCTTGATCTTCGGATGGGAGAGCAGGGCGTCCATGATCAGCTTGGTGCCCTTGAGCTTGTCCTCCAGATGTGGCGTGTGGACGAGGATCAACTGGTCGAGTTCGGCGGCAAGTTCGATGTGCCATTCCAGGACTTTCAGCTCGTTCCTGCTGTTCTTGTTCAGGCCGATCTCACCGATGCCGAGAACGTTCGGCTTCTTCATGAACTCGGGAATGAACGAGATCACTTCCTTCGCCAGCACCGGATCTTCCGCTTCCTTGGGATTGATGCAGAGCCAGGTGTAGTGAGGGAGACCAAACTTGGCCGCCCGATTCGGTTCATGAATCGTGAGCTGCTGAAAGTAGTTATAGAAGGCCTCCGGCGTACCGCGATCGAACCCCGCCCAGAAAGCCGGTTCGCAGACGGCGGCGCAACCGGCAGTGAGCATCGCCTGATAGTCGTCGGTTGTCCGACTCACCATATGCGCGTGTGGCTCAACGTATCTCATTGGTTGCCCTCCCCGGGCCATGCCCCACAGGCCCCTTTGCCTGGCGCTTTTTCAATGGGTTTCTTCGTCGGATCACTGAATGACAGCAGCACGCGCTTGGCTTTCTCTTTCTTCTTGCTGATGATCTCGCTGATGGCCTCGCGAAAGGCCTTGATGCGGAAGTCATCCTTGCCTGCGGAACGCTCAACGCGATCGAGGAAGGCGGCGATATCGATCAGTTTGCAACGCGCATCCATGAAATACATGTCGAGCACCTGCTCGCGCGTCATGCCGGAAGTTTTCTTGCTGCTCATGAACTGCAATTCACCCGATGCGACCAGCCGGACCGGTGTGAAGAAATCAACCTAGTGTGTGGCTTCGCGAAACTCAACCAGTTTGCCTGACCGCTTTTTGATAACGATCCGAAGCAATGCCCCACGGGCGTCTTCCATTCCTGACGTCGCATTTGAAAAGTAGGGCTTTCAAACACCCCAGGGGCGTTGATACAAAGCCGCATGAAAATCCGCTGCCCACTCTTGTTGGTGTGTGCCCTGATGGTTTCTCTTGCCGGCAGGGCTTCGGCAGAACGACCCAATATCATCCTGATCATTGCGGACGATCAGGCGTGGGATGATAGCAATGTCTACGGTCATCCAAACCTGCATCTGCCTGCCCAGACCCGTCTGGCGCAAGAGGGAATGCGTTTTGATCGTGGGTTCGTCACGAGCAGTTCCTGCAGCCCGAGCCGTTCGAGCATCATCACCGGTCGTTATCCACACAACACCGGTGCCGAACAGCTTCACTGGTCCATTCCCGATGGCACGCTGACGTTTGTGGAGTTGCTGCGGGATTCCGGATATTGGACGGCAGCAGCCGGCAAATGGCATCTGGGCGAGGCGGTAAAGAAGCATTTTGACGTGGTGAAAGAGGCGGATGTGTCCGGTTTCCAATTGCCCACGGGCGACGCCGAAAAACTCGGCAAGTTCATTCAGCGGATGGAGGGCGATGCCCGCAGCGGCTGTGACCAATGGGTGCCGACACTCAAGTCCCGCCCGAAGGACAAACCTTTCTTTCTCTGGCTGGGCGCTTTGGATCCGCATCGTCCGTATGACGAGAACATCCGCGAGAAGCCTTACAAGCCCGAGTACATTGTGATCCCGCCCTACGTGATCGATCATCCGAGTGTCCGCAAGGATCTGGCGCTCTATTACGACGAGATCGCTCGATTGGATGACTACATCGGCCGCGTATTGGATGAACTCGATCGACAGGGAATTGCCGACAATACGCTGATCCTCTACATCAGCGACAATGGCCGTCCGTTCGTGCGCGACAAGACGACCCTGTACGACAGTGGCATCCGCACGCCGTGGCTGATGCGTTGGCCCAAGGGCATCAGACCAGGGAGCAGCACCATGAGTGTCGTGAGTGCGGTCGATATCGCGCCGACCTTCATGGAACTGGCCGGCTTCCGCCCTTCGCCGATC
>JAYPXF010000100.1:0-3674 GCA_038154405.1 Verrucomicrobiales bacterium
TTGGTCCCGATTTCGCCGTCAGACCATTGAAAGCTGTCGGCTACCGATAACGTTCGAAGTTGTGAATCCCCATACAGCTTTGCTGCGCTGCTGCTGATGATCAGTCCGAACACGCTCGGATCCGTGTCAAGCGTCACGGTCACCCCCGTGTTGATCTCGGCCGTGTCGACGGAACCGGGCGGTGATTGGTTCAACCAGTTGCCACCGTCGCTCCAATTCCCGTCGCTTCCCTGCCACACGTTGCTGGTGTTGGCGAAAACCTGGGTCGTGGCCAGTTGCAGTGCGACTACAACGGACACCACCCGTAGCACGGCCGGGCGAACGGTGTTATGCAGAAAGCGACGACGAAAATACCCCCCGAAGAATCAAGACTTTCATGCGTCTTCGCGCCATAGCGAATGACGCGGGAAATCAAAGTTTGAAGTTGTTTCAGCCCAGTGGGTTAGAGCGACGGGGAATTGGTCTTGCTCGCGTGCTTCTGCCAAGCTTCGAGCCAGGTTTCTTGCACGGTCCGGATCAACTGTTCGCTGGGCTCTGAGAGTCCCGCGTTTTTCGCAATCAGGCGGAATTCCTGCGCGGATGGCCCGCCGTTGGTCATGCGCCAGCGCATTTCCTTGGCCCATCCCTTGATGAATTCGGTTGCGAACTGCTGATGATTGGTCACCGCCAGCCGTGGCGCATTGTTGGAATGGGTCAAGAGGGTCTGCTGAAAGGACGCCAGCAGAGCAGGCTCTCGCAGGACATCCTGATGGCGGCGATGGATCGTGGCGTAGTCGGGATCGATCAGCCCGTTGAGTGGTGCATTGCCGGCGGCGACGGAAGTCTCGTCCTCAAACAGGGCGATCTGCTCGACTACCACGTAAGGCACCTGAGGGGTCTCGTAGACGACGGCCATGGTGTTGTCGTTGGTATGGCAGAACCCGCGCATGGTGATGAAGGAGAGTTCGACAACCGTGTAGTCACCGGTGGTTTCATAGCCGAGCTCGTGGAGCAGACGGGTAACCGATTCGACGCCTGCCGGATCGCGCCAGTTCACGGGCACGATCGCATCCAGTGAGACTTCAAACGGTGGGACCTTGGCGAGCAGACGCGCATCCTCCCTCGCTACCCACCAGCCGGCGATGCTGATGAACAACATCACGCCGAAGACGGCTACTGCCACCGCACCGAGTGCTCTTGTGATCGATCCCATGCTGCCTATTTTCTTACCCGGACGACCGACAGGATGTTGGAGGCCCAGCTTGAAAGCAGCGCGGAAAGCACGTAGGCGCCGAGCAGGGATGATCCCATCCGACTCCAACGATCGGCGAGTCCGTCGTCGTTCCATTCGGCCATGAACATGCAGACCGCCCCGGCCGTGGCGAGAATCGCCAGTCCGCCGGTGATGAGTTTCATGACAGTACGAGGCCATCCGAGGGGACAGCGAAAGATCCCGGCGAGCGGGAATACCAAGGGAAAGAACATCAATGCTCCGAACAGGAACGGTCCGTCCCAGATGAAATGTAAGATCAGACAGATCGCGCCGAGTCCCATGACCGTGCCGATCCAATTGGCCTCCGTGGTCTGTTCTGCCGTGAGTGCATGTCGTCCGACCGGGTGGAGTCGCAACAGTAGATTGAACAGGGGGATCGCCGTCCAGCTCATCAGCACGAAACCGAGATAGGCCATCTGCACGCCGAAGATCCAACCGGACCATTCGGGGTGTTGCTCTTTCAGTCCACTTAGGTAGCGGACCAGAAACCAGGCACCGAAGACGATGGCCAACTGCGCCCTGCCGGACAGCTTCGTCATGAACAGGAAGTAGCGCAGGCAGAGGCGGTAGATCGGGTTCTGCGCCTTCAGGGCTTCCACAATACCTGCGCGCGCCATTTCGTTCTGCGGATCGAGGCGGATGGCTTCGCGAAAATGTTCAAGCGCCTGCTGGGGATCGTGGGCCTCGATGTGTGTCCACCCGAAGGTGGAATGGGAGAATGATTGACCGGGATCATGCGCCAACGTGGCTTCAATGGTCTGGCCGGCTTCTTCGCGGCGGCCCAGCTTGACCAGTGACATGGCGCGCAGATTGCCGCAGCCGGTGTGTTCGGCATCGGTTTCCAATCCCTTTTCCGCGGCGGCCAAGGCGCCTTTCCAGTCGGACAGATCAAAACGGATTGCTGCCAGCCACGCATGGAAATCCGCGTCGTAGGGATCGAGCCCAATAGCTTCGTTGATGGCGGCGGTGGCGTCCTTCAGGCGGTTGCGTTCCACCAATACGCGAGACATGACGTAGTGCGTACGAGGTTCCGCCGGTCCAAGATGAACGGCGTCGCCCGCCGCCTTCTCGGCGTCGTTCAGCTTCTCCTGCTGCACCAACGCCAAGGCGAGGACGCAATGGGCTTCCACATCGTTCGGCTCTTCTCGAAGGGCGACGCGGGCTTCCTTCTCGGCAAGCTCGTGGCGACCTTGTTCCAACAGCAGTTCAGCCTTCTGGAGATGCGGATTCATGTGGCGACATTTCTTGGCGGCATCAAACCTTCCGAACGCGTCATCGGAGGTTCAGATAGTCGAGGATGTCGTCATAGATTCCGCCTTGGTTGGAATACAGGGCGTAGTTGCGCGCGGTGGAAAACCATTCCTTCGTGGTGGCCTTCTGCTTCTTGGCGGCCTTGATGAGGTCTTTCGTGATCAGGGGTTTCGGAACACCGACTTTCATGGCTTCACGAAGTTTCTCTTCGATGGCCATGTCCAGCACCGCCTTCAGATCCGCCCCGGAGAAACCGTCGGTTTTCTTGCCGATGTGATTGTAGTCAATGTCCTCGGTGGGTTTGCCCTGACAGTGAATGCTCATGATGGCCGAGCGGGCGCCAGCGTCAGGCGGAGGAACGAACAGGATGCGGTCAAAGCGGCCGGGACGACGAAACGCCGAGTCGAGGTGCCATGGCGCGTTCGTGGCGGCAAGGATGAGCACGCCTTCATTGGAGGCCTTCACGCCGTCCATCTCGGAAAGGAACTGGTTGATCAACATCCGACCGGCGCTGGACTTCATGTCCGTGCGGCTGGCACCCAAGGCATCAACCTCGTCGAAGAACAGGACGCAGGGGCTGTTGCGTCGCGCCTGTTCGAAGAGCTCATGAAGATTGCGTTCGCTGTTGCCGATCCACATCTCGAGTACGTCGTTGATGCCGACGGACATGAAACCGGCATTGATCTCTCCGGCGGTGGCACGGGCCAGGTAGGTCTTTCCGCATCCGGGGGGACCATACATCAGGATGCCGCCACCGATCTTTTTTCCGTATGCCTCATAGAGTTCCGGGTGTTTCAGCGGATGGATGATCTTCATCTGGATCTCCTCCTTCACCTTGTCCATGCCGCCGACGTCTTCGAAGGAGATTTTTGGGCGTTCTACCTCCGGCGTGGTGGCATCGGTGTCTTCCTCGTCCCAACTCGCGCGAGCCATGCCCTCGAAGACCTCGCCTTCCTCTTCCTCGTCGGGGTCGATGCCGAGCCGCTTGGCGTTGGCCAGCAGGTAGCGCCGGTAGGCGCCCGAGGTGGGGAGCCGGTCGCGGTAGGCCTTGCGCCCCTGGCGCATGCGGAACGTCGCCTGGATCCGCGTGGCTGCGCCGACCTCCAGGTGCTCGCGCTCCTTGGCGCGCTTCTTGCGCTCGAAGTCCTTGCGGCCCATGCGACCGCGGTAG
>JAYPXF010000100.1:3684-21843 GCA_038154405.1 Verrucomicrobiales bacterium
ATGGGGCATGCCGAGACCGGTCACCAGGCGTCGGATCTCGTCGCCGCCGATGAAGACGTCGATGCCGAGGCGTTCGGCAAATTCCTCATCGCCGGCAGAGGAGTCCTTTTCCACTCCCTCGTGATATTGGCGAACGGCCTGATCAATCTCACCGGTTGCTGCCAGCAGCTTGGCGTAGAGCACGTGCGAGCGGGCCGGTGCTTCGGCTTGCTTCACCAGATCCTCCAGCACAACCAACGCGTGGCTGGATTTGTTCTGTTGCTGAAATGTGCGGGCGAGTCCGAATTTGAGAATCAGGTTGTCCGGCTGAATCTTGAGGGCGGCCTTGTACTCGTTCTCCGCTTCCGCGCCGAAGCCGAGCTTCAAATAGGTATCCGCAAGGTGTTGCCGCAAGGGCGCGTTTTCCGGCGACAGGCGAACGGCCTCACGCAGGGAGTTGACTTCATCGGGATACCCACTCGAATCCTCAGACATGCGGCAGATAAGAACCGCGCCCGCGGTGGTCGGTCAAGGAACTACCGAGGGCTTCTGAATGACGAATTACCCCAACACCCAAGTATTCAAGGAAATCCGAAAACCGAATGCCGCAGTTCATTGCCATGCGGCTCGGCCGGGGGGGGCGGCCACAGATTTGATGTTGGGCATTTGGGTGTATGGGTATTTCGTCATTGCGCCGATTTACTGCTCCCGGTTGAAGGGAGTTTTAGTAGTGGTTTAGGTCGCCGGCTGAGCCGACGTTCAGGGAATCCACGTCCTTGGCCATCGGGACGATCACGTGCTCGTCGCATTCGGCCAATACTTCGTCGCGGATTCCGGATCCTTCGCTGCCCAGGACAAGGCAGGTTTTGCCACGAAGATCGACGGAGGAGAGCCGGTGTTCATCCGTGTGAGCGTGGGCGGCGACGATCTTGTAGCCCTTGGCTTTCAGTTCCTGAATAGAGGTCACGAGCGAAGCTGTTTCGAGCGCCGGGATCTTGAAGATCGTGCCCATCGATGTTCGTACGGCCTTGCGCAGCCAGGCGCTGCAACAGGTGTCGCCGATGATCATGGCGTCCGCGCCAAAGGCCACGCTGTTGCGCGCGATCGTGCCGACATTGTCGGAGCCGGTGAGGGCATCGATCGCCACCAGGAGTCCGGGATGGGCGATCCGATCAAGAATCTGTTCCAAGGTCGGAGGATCCGGAATGATCCCGACTCCGGTCACCCCTTGGTACATCTTCAATCCGATCAGTTTCTCCAATTCGTTCTTGGGTGCGACGAACGCATCGATGGATTCCTTTCGCGACTCGAGCAGGGGACTGAACCTCTCCAGCCACTTCTCAGGCAGCAGCAGGGATTCCACGGTCAGTTCACTCTCCAGCAGACGCTCGGTTATCTTTGCGCCCTCCGCGATGAAGATTCCCTGTCCGCGATGATCCGCTTCCTGCCGAAACGTCAGATACGGTTGCAGGCGGGGGTGACCCAGATCGTTGATGTCGTGAACGGTAAACAAGGTCGGTTATCGGGAATCAATCCACTCCTGTGCGCCGCGATAACAGTCGCGTTGGTCGTAGTAGTCGGTGAGCTGACGTTCAAGATCTTCGATGGGGCAACCGATGAATTCCGCGAGTCCCGCAAGGCACTTGGGGCGACGACGTGATCCCAGCGCGCGGCTCTTCAACGCGTCCGACAGATTCACCGGTTGGTCGCAATGCGGACAGCGCTCTCCGGTCATCTCCTGGATTTCCTGGATCAGCCGTTCGGTCGTGATGGAATCGTCAGAAGGCACGGTCAATTCGCAGCGGCCGCGACGGACTGATGATTGAGCGTGAGGGTGGGGGATGGTGCTTTCTGCGTGGTGGTCTCGATCCGCACGTGCGAAGCGCCAACCTGTTGCAGTCGATCCGCCACCGTGCGATGGGCGACCTCTGGATCGTTGCAGTCCTGGCTGAGGTGGCCGAGGTAGATGTGCCGCAGGTTTTCCGTGACAATCTGTTCGGCTACTTCCGCGGCGCCTTCATTGGACAGGTGTCCGTGCCGGCTCATGATCCGTTGTTTGGTGGACCAAGGGCGTTTGGTGTCCTGATTCAGCAGCTGACGGTCGTAGTTGGCTTCGAGCACCAGCACGTTCGCCTGTCGCACGCGCTCGACAATCAACTTGGTCGCATGGCCGAGATCCGTCAGGAAACCGATGTTGCCGCCACTGGTCTTGAGCAGAAATCCGACCGGATCGTAGGCGTCGTGAGGGACACTGAAGGTCTCGATCGCCACGTCGCCGATCTCGAATGAAGATCCGGTGGCGAAGATCTGGAAGGTGAGCGGATTGGTCACCTGCCGTTCCACTGCTTCCTTGGTCAACCGGTTGCAGTAGACGGGAATTTGATGCTTGGCGGCGATAGTCTTGAGTCCCTGCGTGTGATCGGAATGTTCATGCGTCAGCAGGATGCCCGAAAGACGCTCGGGGGTGCGTTCAATTGAAGCGAGGCGTTCCCGGATCTGCTTCCCGCTGAAACCGGCGTCGATCAACAGTCGCACGTCCTCCGTTTCCAGATAGGCGCAATTGCCGGTCGAGCCGCTGCCGAGAATGGTGAATTGTACGGGCACGAAAACAGGCTATTGGAAGGGGCCGATGGCCCGCAATGGCATTCCGCATCCTGTGTATAAGTTTCGCCGCGCCCGCCACTTCAGATCGGCGCGGATTTGATCTGTCAAACCCCTCACTTCCGTGCGTTACTTTCGGGTATCCGCCAATCCGGCGGATGGCACGCATTTCGGGATGAAAAAGACGCTGATCTTTGGCGGAGCAATTGGTTTGTTGCTGTTGTTGTTTGGGTTTCGAAGCGGGAGGGTGGCTCCCGATATTCGCGAGCCTCATGCCAAGGCGAAATCTTCTGAACGTGGGCAAATCCGCGATTCGATTGAAGCGCGTCCACAGGCCACCGGATTTGATGAGTGGCGCCGAGCGTTCGCCGGCGGGCAGGCGGAGTTCTCCAGCAACAACCAGGAGCACGTAATTGCGCTCGCGCGCGAACGGCGCACTCGAATGGAGAAACTCATCCGCGAGAATCCCCGGCAGGCCCTGGCGGAGGCTTTGAGCTATTCCGAATACGCAGCTCTGCCGGCCGCGGTGCAGGCGGTGGTAGAACGGCCTTTCACAGTTCGCGGTGATCTGGTGATTCTGCCGGTTTGCCCAGATCCGGACATGGATCCGATGGCACGGAAGCGGATGCTGGTTGCCAATGCGGGTCGATCCGTGCAGTCCCTGCACGGATACAATGCATTCGTGGAGATTCGGGAAGCTGGTGATTCGAATGTCGATTCCTTCCGGGCCTTTCTCCATGGGAAGAAGGAAGGGATGGGGACAAAGAACGGTGTTCCGATCCAAGGGATTCGTCTGGGGGAGATTTCGGCAATTCGCACGGATCCGCTGCAGGTGTTGACGGATGAGGATCGGGAATGGGCTGAAGCTGAGTTGCCGAACGATCACTCCTCTGAGGAGCGGGACTTTCTGACTGGTGAACCGATCGAGGATTCCGTGATCGCGGTGGCCGGCGGGCAACGTTTCCATTTTGCCAACGCTGAAAATACGGCACAGCTGAACGGATACTTGTCACAATGGGATGATCTCCCCGGACCGCACGCCGGATCACAGGTGTTGTTTCAGGCCTTTGGTGGAGACGGCGGATTCGACATGGCGGCGGCAGGAGAAGATGCTCAACTGCAGGCCAGCGTCTGGACGGAGACCCGAAAGCGGGTTTTCTTCATCCGGGTTGATTTTCCTGACAAGACCGGCGAGTCCGTGGCGCAGACGGTCCTGAGCAACAAGGTGAACATGGAAGTGTCGGACATCATTCGCTCCATGTCTTACGGCAAGACGTGGTTGGAGTGTGAGGTCAGCTCCATGGTGGTTCGGTTGCCGTCGAACAGTTCGGTGTATGTTCCCGACGACAGCGGTCAGTTGCATGACGACGCCAAGGCCGCATTCAACGCCTTGAACACCGGGATCAACCTTGATAACTACGATGTGATTGGCGTGCACTTCACAAGTATTGGGAT
This sequence comes from Verrucomicrobiales bacterium, assembly GCA_038154405.1. Taxonomy (GTDB): domain Bacteria; phylum Verrucomicrobiota; class Verrucomicrobiia; order Limisphaerales; family JAYPXF01. Next base: position 7,720 of record JAYPXF010000100.1, read on the forward strand.
GAGCTATGGCGGTCTGGCCGGAGGCGGAAGGCAGTGGATCCAAAACAGCACGGGGGCGGGTTTGATCACGCACGAGTTCGGTCACAACTATGGGCTCGGGCACTCGAGTTCGTGGGATACGACAAATGGGACGGTTTTCGTGGGCGGCACGCACACAGAATACGGAGACAAGTTCGACATCATGGGTAGCGGTCCGTATCCGCAGGGCGAGTTTCATATCCAAGGCAAGACCAAGCTGAACTGGATGGAGACAAATCAATGGACCGACGTCACCGCGAATGGTTCCGGAACCTATCGGTTGTATCGCTTCGATCATCGCGATGCCGTGCTCAACCAGGCGTTGCGAATCACGAAGGGAGCGGACGAATACTACTGGTTGGGCAATCGGCGATTGTTCACGGACAACCGCTATCTGCAGAAAGGAATCTACATGGTCTGGGAAAGACCCGGTGAATCTCGCAGCTGGTTGATCGATACCTCGCCGGGATCCGCGGCCGGAAAGGATGACGCGGGAGTTGTGATCGGCCGTACGTATTCTGACACGAACGCGGCGGTCCATATCACTCCGGTCGCGCAAGGTGGCGTTTCCCCAAACGAATGGACTGATGTGCGGGTGAACCTGGGATCGTTCAATGGCAACCAGGTTCCCGCCGGGAGCATTTCGGGTCCGGCCGCAACGGACGCGCGCGTCAATCAGGCATACAGCAGTGCGGTGACGGATGGGGACGGTGATGCGTTGGCTTACCAATGGGACATGGGAGATGGAACGGTGTTGCCGAATGTGTCTTCCGTGACCCACCACTGGGCCGTCGGAGGCAACTACACCGTGACGCTGATTGTTTCGGACATGAAGGGAGGGGTGGTGACGAACTCCATGTCCGTGACGGTTTCGGATCCATTGAGCAACTGGACCCGCATCAACGACGTCACGAACATCACCACGACCACGTTGGAAGACATTACCAGCACGGGAACGAATCTGTTGGTGGTTGGCCGCAACATGGCGCTGATATCCGACGACGGTTCGAACTGGGTGAAGAGTGCGGGCGTTGGCGGCAATTTCATACCGCTGGCGGTGAAGTGGGATGGCGGACAGTTCGTGGCGGCCGGTCAAGACTATGACTTTGATCTGTCGGCCTGGGTGGGAGCGATCAAAACCTCTCCCCAGGGAACGAACTGGACCAGTCGGCGAAAAGAGGGACCGATCCTGCGGGATCTTGCCTTTGGGAACGGCAAACTGGTTGCGGTGGGCGACAGTGGGCTCGCGTTGACCTCGACCGATGGCGCCAGTTGGACGATTCAAGACAGCACCTTGACCAACGGTCTTGATGGCGTGGCGTTTGGCGCCGGTCAATTCGTTGCGGTATCAGATGTCTCCCCACGCAAATCCGTTCGATCCACCGACGGAATCACGTGGACGGCGTCGGATATTACCGACAATGCCAACCTGGCAGAGATTGAGTTTCTACGGGATCGTTTTCTCGCCAATGGCTGGTATTCGAAGATCCGCTATTCGACGAACCACGGTCAGAGCTTTCTGTTTCAGAATCAGTCGGTGAACTACGACACACCAGCGATGACGTATGGGGCGGGCGTGTTCCTTGCCGCGGGGCAGTTTCTTGATGGTCCGAATGACAACAAGGATCTCAACGCGATCTCCTTGGATGGCGTGAACTGGCAAGAATACATCGCCCCGGATCAGGACAACCGCACGGATGCGACATTCTACAATGGTCGCTTCATCACTGTCGGGGCAAACGGATCAATCTGGCTGTCCGATCCGGTGGCTGCGCCGAGCTTGTCGCCGGTCATCGTGAATCAACCGGTGGATGTGATCGCGGACGAAGGGGACAACGTGAATTTTGATGTCGCTGCGACCGGGACGCATCCGCTGACGTATCAGTGGCGTCTCAATGGAACGGACGTTTCCGGGGCGACCGGGGCGCTGCTCAGCCTCAACAACATTCAGGCGGCAAACGGCGGTGGCTACACGGTGGTCGTGAGCAACTCCGCCGGATCAATCACCAGTGCTGTCGCCAACCTGGTCGTGCAGCTCACCAATGTCGCCGCTCCGGCGAATGATTTGTTGGTGAATGCCGCCAACCTGAGTTACGGAACCATCTCCGGCAGCAATCTGGGGGCGTCCACGGAAGCGGGCGAAACGGCTCCCTATGCGGCAAACTCCACGCCCAAGCGCACGGTCTGGTACAAGTGGATTTCGCCTTTCATTGGCCGGGCGACCGGATCAGTCAGTCAGGCGGGCCTGTATCCGACCCTCGGCATCTACCGCTACAACGGCGGCGGAGTGAGTTTTGCCAATCTGACCAAGATCGCGGGTTTCTGGGGCGAAGGCTCGGTGGCGTTGGATTTTGAAGCCGAACACGGTGCGACGTATTACCTGCAGTTGGACGATTACTTCGGGCGGGCGATGACCAATTTCAGCCTGAGTTTCAACACCCAGCCGCGGCGGGTGATCGGACTGTTGGGTGATCTGGCGTTCGGCAACGTGACCGCCGGAACTTCTTCCGTGCGGACATTGACGATCACGAACGAGGGCAACGCGGCGCTGCGCGTCAGTGGACTGACCCTGCCGTCGGGGTTTCTGGCGAGCTACAGTGGCACGATCGCGGTCGGTGGGAGCGCCACTGTGAGCTTCGTGTTTCAACCAAACGTGGGAAGTTATGGGGGAACAGTTGCGGTTCATTCAGACGCCAACGGTGGTGTCGGAGAGATCGCCGTTTCCGGCACGGGCGTGTTGGCGGGGGGATATGCGGTGGTGCCGAACAACGTGAGCGCATTGTATGAAGGCTCGAATTTCACGGCCACAATCACGATGCCGGCAAGCATCCAATGGGGCGCATTCTCCACCAACAATTGGATCAACGTTCGAACGCCGACCAACGGCGTAGGCATCGGTTCGATCAGCGTGGACATCGCTCCCAATTACCTGGCGACGGCGAGAACGGGGCAGGTGTTGATTCCGCCGCTGACGATTGCGGTTGCCCAGGCGGCTGCGCCGTTCAACGATTTCCTGACGAACGCTTTGAACCTGGATATCGGCATTGCGCCGGGCAAGGCGCGGAGTATCACGTTTACCGGTTCCACCACCGGCGCAACGGTGGAGACGAACGAGCCGCGGGCGTTTGAATCTAACACCACGCCGGAGCATTCGGTCTGGTACAAATGGACGGCTCCGGCGAATATTCGCGCGAGCTTCACTGCGGCGCGTTCAGGCGAGAATGTCCTGCTCGGTGTCTATACCCACAATGGCGGCGCACTGACCGTGGAAAATCTCACCAAGGTTACCGGTACCTGGGGTGGTTCGACGGTGACGCGCAACATCTCGGCCCAGACCGGTGTCACCTACTACGTTCAGGTCGATACCTATTTCGGGGCGGAGATGCCGACGTTCACTTTCTCGGCAACCGTATCTCCGCCGCCGGTGCATGATGATTTTGCGAACGCCATCGAACTGTTCCTGACCCAGTCGTCCAACGTGTTCTCCGGTAACACCCTGAGTTCGAGCGCAGAGGCAAATGAACCGAACGGGACTGGCGCATCAAACGCCACCTTGGACCGGTCCGTTTGGTACAAGTGGAGGGCCACGGTTGACGGAGATATCAGCGCCACATTGGAACGCGTGGGGCATGGCGGAACACCAGTCCTGGCAATCTACACCGCCAACGGCACGCCGACGGTGGGCAATCTGACCAAGCTCGCGGGCACGTGGGGACAACCGACGGTCACTCGCACCCGCACGGTCGCGACGGATACGATCTATTACTTCCAACTGGATGAGTATTTTGGCAACGAGATGGATCCATACAGGTTTACGTTGGTGGTGCCTGATTCGATCAGCAATCTGCCGCCCACGGTGGTTCAACAGCCGGTTGGATTGACCGGGATCGCCGGAACCACATTGAACCTTTCTGTCGTTGCCGGAGGGGGAGCACCATTCACGTATCAGTGGAAGAAGGATGGTGCGAACATCAACGGTGCGACCCAAGACACTTTGCAGCTGGCGAACGTCCAGTCGGGGGATGCCGGCGCATACACGGTTCAAATCTTCAACGCGGCCGGGAACGTGACAAGCTCGGCGGCGAATGTCGTGGTAGCGGGAGCGGCTCCGTTTATTGCGTCTCAGTCGGGCTCAATGGTAATCCAAGCCGGTGCGACCACGAACTTCACGGTTACGGCAACCGGGTCGGGTCCGTTGAACTATCAATGGCGCAGGAACGGTCAGAACATCAATGGCGCCACCAGTGCGACCCTGGCGATCGGCGCGGCAAATGCGTCGCATGAAGGTGTTTACTCGGTCCTCGTCTCGAATGGGTTCGGATCGCGCGCGAGTGTGGCTTCCAGCTTGGTGGTGATTGATCCCACGACCCCGGCGGCCATTGCCCGTTCGTTGTTGGTCGAGTTGCTCGCGACGGATGCGACGGCCGGTGCGTCGCAATGGAACAATGGCGGTCAGTTGGGAGGAGTTTTCAACCGGCAGGGCGAGGCCGCACTGGTGACGGACGTCAACGGCACGGGAATCAAGGGTGTCTCCTTCGACGGAACGAATGACGGTTACCTGGGACCGGTGACGATCTCTGATCTCGAAGGTGACAGCGACCGCTCGATCGAGGTGTGGGCTTACAATCCCGCATTGCCAAGCGAGGAGACAATGGTGTCTCTGGGGCATCGAGGTTCGACCCGACGGGTGGTGCAATTAAACTTCGGCAACCACGGCACCTACGGTGCGGCGACGCACTGGGCGGATGATCTCGGCTGGAACGGCTCAACGCCCTTGGTGAGCAATTGGCATCATCTGGTCTACACCTACAGCAACCGCGTTGCGAAAGTCTTTGTGAATGGGGCGGAGGTGACTTCCAAGACGCTTGGCGGTGTCCTGAATACCTACGCCGGCGAACCCATCAAGGTCGGATTTGCCGAACAGTCGAATGGCGACAAGACGCTTTGGTACAGTGGTTTTCTGAACACGATTCGAATCCATGGGGGCGCCTTGGATCCGGCGCAGGTGCTGCATAATTTTCGGCGTGGTCCGGCCAAACCGGTCGTTGTGCAGCAGGCACCTTCCATCACGACCCAACCGTCGGCAGTGACCGCGACGGCCTTGAACAACGCGCAGTTCAGCGTGACGGCCACGGGCACGGCGCCGTTGACCTATCAATGGAAGAAGAACGGTTCAGACGTGAACGGTGCGAATGGCGCAACGCTCACGCTCAACAACGTGTCCACCAATGACAGCGGTGACTATGCGGTGGTGGTTTCAAACGGGGCGGGTAGCGTCACCAGCACGGCGGCGGCGCTCACGGTGACCCGACTGACGCCGGCGATCTCGTGGAGCTCTCCCAACGCAGTGGTTTATGGCACGGCTTTGGGCGCGGGCCAGTTGAACGCATCGTCAGCCACGTCCGGCACATTCACCTACAACCCTGCGCCCGGAACGTTGTTGGCTGTGGGTGCTCGAACACTCAGTGTAGAACTGATCCCCAGCAACAGTTCTGTCTATTCCAATGCCGCTGCTTCCGTGAGTCTCACGGTGAATCCCGCGCATCTGACCATCACCGCCGAGAACAGGACGCGCGAGGTTGGTGCTGCGAACCCGGCGTTGACCGTCACCTATTCCGGTTTTGTGAACGGTGAAACCAATGATGTGCTGACGGCGCAGCCGACATTGAACACCACAGCGACGACGGGCAGCCCGGCCGGAGACTATCCCATCACCGTTTCCGGTGCCGCGGCGGCCAACTACGACATCAGTCACGTGAACGGAACGCTCTCGGTGCAGAACGTCCCAATCACGATCACGCAACAACCGCAGAATACCTCAGCTGCTCCGTTGCGTTCGGTTGTTCTGAACGTTGCGGCCACGAGTTCTGCGGCCATTTCCTATCAGTGGCAGCGAGAGGGTGTGGCGATCAGCGACGCCACGAATTCGACACTGCACCTGCGCGCGGTCACCACCAATGATGCCGGCGACTATCGGGTGGCGCTGAACAACGGATCGAGCGCCACCACGAGTTCGGTGGCGACTGTCTCCCTGAACGTCGGATCGCCGGTCATCCATCTGCGTTCCGGTAACCTGATTGCCGAAGCGCAACGGCATGAGAATTTTGCCGGCGGTGTATTCGATGAGAACACCGGCACCTACGTCGTGCCGGCTCCGAACATTCTCCAGCAGTTTCGGAATGCCGCCGCCCAACTATGGCAGGGGAATCTGACCGGTGCGGTGGCGCACGTGGTGAACGTCGGTTACGAAGGCATTCGCTTCACCGACACGAATTTCAATCGGACCTACATCGGCATTCAACCGGCGGAAACCAACGGCGTGCCGGTAAGCGGATGGGGCGTCTACCTGGTGGATACCAACTGGCTGATCTCCGCACTCGTCGAAGCGCCGAATCCAAATCACGATTTCCGCTCGCCGTTGCTTTCGGCGGAGACATTGCTCATGTCCGGTTCGCGAGCCCTGCTGCTTGCCGGGGCGCATCGGCATGCCAACGGCAACCAGACGGCCGATGTCGCCCATATCACCAACAGCGTCTTTCATGTGATCCACGAGACTTGGGGCGGCCAGAACGGAGAGAACACGGCCTGGCAGATTCACGGATACGGAACGAACAGTTATCCGCAGTTCCCGATCGGGCATGAAGCCATCCTGTCAACGGGTGAAGATGGAACGAATCACATGTCGGACAATGTCGTGAATCTCGATGCGTGGTTGGAACGCAAGGGGGTGGCGACCTATGCCTTCACCAAGAACATGCCGACGAATCATCCGCTAAACCTGCAGGTCAACGGGGCGATCGACGGGTTCATCTTTCAGCCGTTGGGGGCGCGATCTAACGATCAGGGTCTGGTCAGTCGTGAGCGCGGTGGCACATTCGTCCACATGGGATTTGCGAAACACCTGCGCACGGATCCGGCCCTGCGGTCGAGCACGGCGACGGCTGTCGCCAATGCCATCCTGGCCACCGGCAATTCTCCAACCATCACTCGACAACCGATCGGGACCAACGTGTCGATGGGCGATCCAATCACGTTGTCAGTAGCGGCTGTAGGTACGCCGTCCCTGCGTTACCAGTGGCGTAGGAATCAGAATTTCGTCAGTGGAGCCACCAACTCGGTTCTGTCCATCGCCGTCGCTTCCACCAATACACCGGGAACGTACGATGTCCTGATCGCCAATTATGCCGGATCTTTGACGAGTGCGCCGGTGAATGTGACGGTCAGCCGGTTGGTGCCACAGGTTAACTGGGTTGGGCCTGCGGCCATTTCTTACGGCACACTGCTGGGTTCCCTGCAATTGTCCGCGACTTCGTCCGTGTCCGGCACGTTTGCGTATCTGCCGCCGGCCGGGACGGTGTTGCCTGCGGGTTTGCATGCCCTGCAGGTGACCTTCCATCCGCACGATTCCGGCACCTACAGCAATGCGGTTCGCACGGTGAATCTGAATGTAGTCAAGGCACCTTTGGAAATCCGCGCGGACAACAAGTCACGTCCCGACGGTGTGGCCAACCCGCCATTGACCGTGACCTACACCGGGTTTGTGAACGGGGAAACGAATGATGCGCTGACCACCCAACCGACCCTCACAACGACCGCGACCTTGACCAGCGTGCCGGGTAATTATCCGATCACCGTCTCTGGTGGCAGCTCCAGCAACTACAACATCATGCGGGCGGACGGAGTTTTGAGTGTGGCGCAGCAGTTCCCGACGATCACGCAGCAGCCCGTCGGCACGAACATTGCCGCGGGGCAGGATCTGACCCTGCGTGTGGTGGCCAACGGCACACCGCCGTTGACATATATCTGGCGCCGCGATGGCGCGGTGATTGGATCCCAGACCGGATCAGTCTTGCTCCTGACCAATACGACCGTTGATCTTGCCGGTGGTTATCGCGTGCAGGTCACCAATGCGGCTGGCTCGGTTCAGAGCGACATCGCGACCGTCGGAATCCAGAAACAGTTGCAGACGATCACCTTCGATTCCCTGCCAACCCTGCAGCCGGGACAGTCGACTTACACATTGGTCGCTACCAGCAGTTCCGGGTTGCCGGTCCAATTCAGCAGCGAGAAGATTCACGTGGCCAAGGTGACCGGGAATCAACTCACCACCCGATTGTGGGGCACGACCCTGATCACAGCCTCCCAGCCGGGCAACGGCACGTATGCACCAGCGCAACCGGTTTCGCTGACGTTGCAGAATGATCCGCCGGCACCGCAATTGAATGGTGTTCCCAGCGTTCATGAAGTCTCCGGTCGTTTGGAACCTCGCTACACCAATGCGTTCCTGGTTTCCGTTCCCTTGGGACCGACGACCTTGCCCATTGTCGCGGGCACGAACTGGCTGGGGAGCAAGATTCCCAATCCGGGCAAATTGGCCAGCGAGCTCGAACTGCCGATGGTCGACGGCGATCGCGTTCTGAAATACGCGCCGGATCGGGCGGCCTTTGACACGTTCCACTATTTCGGGACGAACTGGTATCCGGCGGAACCTGAAGTTGAGCATGGCGAGGGATTTATTCTCATCACCGATACCGCCCGCAGTTGGAATCGGCTCGGCCCCGGTGGCGGTGGGTTCGTGAACAAGTGGATGTCCGGTTCCGCTTTGTGGGTGAATCCACTCATCCAGCAGGACACGAATCACGCAGTCAGCAACGTGTTGCATGATGTGCCGCCTGGCATGGTTCTCGTGAAACAGCAAAACGGATCGCTGGTCACCAATACGTTCAGTTTCGGCGCGTGGACGGATCCGGACATGCTCCTGCCGCTGGGCGAGGCGTTTCTTGTTTCCGTGGAATCGGAATCGCTGGTGGCGACGAACCGCGTGTTCGCTCCGGGCTCGGACCTGCGTCTGCGGATTGACGCAAGCCATGCAGGAAATCATGTCTGGCGTCGAAATGGTGTTCCCGTTCCGGGCGGTACCAATGCGGTGTTGCCCCTCTTGCGCGTCAATCCGGCAGCTGCCGGCAACTACGACGTGGTGGTTTCCAATCCGTCCGGTAGCGTCACCAGTGCCGTGGTCAACGTCACTGTCGGTGGACTGCCGCTCATTTCCCAGCAGCCCCTAAGCGCAACCGCAATTCGTGGGCAGCAGGCCTCATTCACGGTGACGGCAGCCGGCCACGCGCCGTTGTTCTACCAATGGATGCAAGGTCAGTCACCGTTGGCAGACGCGACCAATGCCCAATTGATCCTCTCGAATCTGACCCGGAACCATCGTGGCAAATACGCCGTAAGCGTGACCAATGCATTCGGTGCTGTGACCAGCAGCAATGCCATACTTCGGGTGCTGTCTCCACCACGGCTTCATTCCATCGTTCGGAATGTTCACGGGCAGATCCTTCTACGCTTTGGCGATGACGACGGTTTTCAGATCCCCGCGAATCTGGCGGGTGGTTTCATCATCGAGGCCAGCGGCGATTTTCAGAACTGGGAGATTATTTCCAGCAATGCCCTCGGCCTGCTCTCGACCAATGGCGCCTTCGAATTCCACGATCTGGGGAGCAGCAATCGGCCTCGCCGCTTTTACCGGGTCTTGGAGCTTTGACGGGGCGCATTCGGGAGTTGCCCCAAGTTGACGAAGAGGCGGATCGGCAACCCGATCAATGCTCATAGTCACTCGGCTCTCGTTCCCAAGCAGGAGCTTGGGAACGAGGGGGAACAGACAAATCGGGTCACCCTCCGAATAGGCCCCGTTGACGACCGGATCCCGCAACGAACTTGCCGCGGCTTCGACCCTCCCTATAATCCGCCGCCGTGATTGATATCAAGCGGATCAGGGAAAATCCGGAAGCGGTCGCCGAGCGGTTGAACAGCCGCCAGGGCGGGGACGGTGAGCGCGTGAAGGACGTGCTCGAGTTTGATGAGCAGCGGCGCAAGCTGCTCACCGAGGTGGAGGAACTCAAGGCCACCCGCAATCGTGTGTCCAAGGAGATCGGCGCCCTGATGGGGCAGGGGAAGAAGGACGAGGCCGAGGCCAAAAAGGCGGAGACGCGTGATCTCGGTGACAAGATTTCCCGGCTCGATGAACAATCCAAGGAAGCCGATGCCAAGCGCGATGAGATCCTGCTGGGTCTGCCAAATCCGCCGCATGATTCCGTGCCGGTTGGCAAGGACGAGAACGACAATCCGGAACTCCGGACGTGGGGCGAAAAGAAATCCTATGACTTTCAACCTGCCTCGCATGTGGATCTTTGCGAGAAGCTCGGACTGATCGATTTCAAGCGGGGTGCCAAATTGTCCGGGAGCGGTTTCCTGCTCTATACCGGCTGGGGCTCGCGATTGGAGCGGGCGTTGGCGCAATTCCTTCTGGATCTCCACACCACCGAGCACGGTTACACCGAAGTGTCGCCGCCGTTCATCGTGCAACGGCATTGCATGGTAGGCGTCGGTCAGTTCCCGAAGTTCGAGGATCAGGCCTACGCGGTGCAGGAGGGTCTCGACGAATCGACAATGGGCAAGCTCTACCTGCTGCCGACGGCGGAAGCGCCGGTGGCGAACATTCATCGTGAGGAGATCCTCAAGGAGGATGAGCTGCCCAAGAACTACTGTGCTTTCAGTCCCTGCTTTCGGGCGGAAGCCGGCGCGGCGGGGGTTGGAACGCGCGGCATGATCCGGGTACATCAGTTCGACAAGGTGGAACTGATCAAGGTGGTGAAACCGGAGGACGGTTACGACGAACTGGAGAAGATGACCGCCAATGCCGAGAAGGTGTTGCAGTTGCTCGATCTTCATTATCGCGTGATCCTGCTATGCTCGGGCGACATGGGCTTTGCCGCCGCCAAGACCTACGATATCGAGGTTTGGGCGCCGGGACAGGATTCGTATCTGGAGGTTTCAAGCTGTTCGAACTGCGAGGACTACCAACCGCGTCGCATGAACCTTCGGTTCAAGGGCGAGAAGGGGAACCAGTTTCCGCATCTGCTCAATGGCAGTGGGACGGCGCTCGCCCGGCTGTTCGTCGCGTTGATCGAAACGCACCAGCAGGCCGACGGCAGCATCAGGATTCCCGGGCCTTTACAACCTTACCTGAAGGCGGACACAATTCCCGCGGCCTGAGCCCCAACCGCCGCCGATGAAAATCCTCCACGCCGCCGCGGAACTGCATCCGTTTTCCAAGACGGGTGGTTTGGCGGATATGGCCGCCGCGCTCGGCAAGTCCCAGGCATCGGAGGGACACGAGGTTGGCATTGTCACGCCGCTGTATCACGGCATCCACGCGCGCTTCCCCGATCTGAAATGGTCGGACTACGAGATCGTGGTGCCGATGGGTGACGAGCAGATGACCGCCAAGTTGGCCACCCTCAAGCGCGGAAAGAACCTCACGATCTTCTTTGTCGATCAACCGCATTATTATGATCGCCCGGCGCTCTACGGTGAGAACAATCAGGAATACGCCGACAATCACGAGCGTTTCATCTTCCTATCCAAGGCCGTTGCCCACATTGCGCAATACCATCCCTTTCAGCCGGACATCGTGCATCCGCACGACTGGCATGTCGGACTCGTCCCACTGTTCGTGAAACATCAGGCGATGCTGAGTGGCTGGCGCGCACCGCAATCGGTGCTCACCATTCACAACCTCGCCTATCAGGGGCATTACCCGAAGGATCCGGCATTCGGACTCACCAACCTGCCGGCGGAACTGTTCAGCATGTCGGGGGTGGAGTTCTACGGGGATATCAATTTGCTGAAGGCGGCGATTGTCTACACCGACGCGATCACCACGGTGAGTCCGCGATACGCGCGCGAGATCTGCACGCCCGAATTCGGATGTAGTCTGGATCCCGTGCTTCGTGAACGCAGCGGCAAGCTGACCGGTATTCTGAACGGCGTCGACTACGACGAATGGAACACCACCCGGAACATCCATCTGCATCATCACTATTCGGTGAAGAAGATGGCCGGCAAGGCGAAGAACAAGCTCGAGCTGCAACATGAGCTGGGTTTGCCGGAACGGGAGGATGTGCCGATGTTCGGGACGGTCACTCGCCTGACTGACCAGAAAGGTTGCGAACTGATCCTTGGCGCGATGGAGGAGATGCTTCCGCGTGACATCCAGTTCGTGTTGCTCGGCAGTGGCGATCCGGCGTTGCAGTCGGCCTTCTACGATCTTGGGGTAAGGTATCCCGACAAGGTCTGCGCGCGCATCGGCTTTGATCTGGCCCTGTCGCATCGGATTGAGGCCGGCAGTGATTTCTTCCTCATGCCGTCGCGTTTCGAGCCTTGCGGACTGAACCAGATGTACAGTCTTCGCTTTGGCACCTTGCCCATCGTTCGTCGTACCGGTGGACTGGATGATTCCGTGATCGATCCGCGTGAGGATCTGGACCTGGCCAACGGCATCAAGTTCGACGGCTGCGCCTCCGGACCGCTCGTGAAGGCGATTCGCAAATCGCTTGCCCTCTACGAGGAAAAGGAGATTTTCAAGACCATGCGGGAGAACGCGATGACCGCGGATTTCTCATGGCGCAAGACGGCGGTGAAGTACGAGAAGATCTACCAATCGCTGTTGAACCGATAGGATTTATGGAGAGGAGATTCACCCTGTTGTTGCTGACCGCCGCCCTGGCGGTCGGTTGTGCCCACACGCGTCAATCCGAGCCCAAACGCACCGCCGTCGAGCAGTTGCTCCTGAGCCGCGCGGCGGACATCGCGCTGGCTCGTGCCGACTTCGCATTGCTCAAGGGCAAGAAGGTGTACCTCGAGGAGAAATACTTCGACGCGACCGATGGAAAGTATGCGTTGGGTGCGGTTCGCGATTTCATCAGTCTTGCCGGTGGTCTGCTGGTCGACACGGCGGCGGAATCCGAAATCGTCGTGGAGGCCCGCTCGGGCGCCTTGTCGATCGACAGCGGCAATTCCCTCGTGGGTATTCCGGACGGTCCGTTGCCCATTCCTGCTTCCGGCACCTTGGTGACGCCGGAAGCACCGTTCTACAAGGTTGATCGACAGTATTCCCTGGCCAAGCTGGCGTTGTTTGCCTACGACACCAAATCCCGGGAACACATCTATTCCACCGGCACGCTCGTCGGAAAATCCCATCATCACAATTACCGCTTCCTCGGCCTGTTCAACTGGGTCGACAGCGAGCTGCCGGAGAAACAACGCGGTAACTGAGCTTTCCTCATGACAACGAACCCTGTGGCATTGGTGACCGGAGCTTCGCGCGGCATTGGTCGGGGCATTACGATCGAACTGGCCAAGGCGGGATTCGATCTCGCCGTCAACTACGCCAGCAGTCGTGCCGGTGGTGATGAAACCGCAGAACTCTGTGTGGCCGCAGCAAAGGAAGCCGGTCACGACATTCGCGCGGTGCCGATCGGAGCCGACGTTGGCAAAGGCGAGGATCGCGAACACTTGATCAAGTCCACCGCGGATGCCTTTGGCCGGCTGGACCTGCTGGTGAACAACGCCGGCATCACTTCCATTGGTCGCCGCGATGTCCTGGAGGCGAAGGAGGAGGAGTTCGACGCCCTGATGGCGATCAATCTCAAGGGCCCGTACTTCCTGACGCAACTGGCCGCCAACTGGATGCGCGAAGGATTCGGTCCTGGAGAAATTCCGCAAGACGACGCCCGCTTTCAGCCCAAGGTCGTCACCATCTCATCCATCAGCGCCTACGCCGTGTCGACCAATCGTGGCGACTACTGCATGGGCAAGGCGGCCTTGGGTATGATGACCAAGATCTACGCCGCCCGCCTCGCCGAGTTCGGCATCAACGTCTACGAAGTCTGCCCCGGCGTCATCGCCTCCGACATGACGGCGCCGGTGAAGGAGAAATACGACAAGATGTTCGCCGAAGGCTTCACCCCCATCCGCCGTTGGGGCCAACCGGAAGACGTCGGCCAGGCTGTCGTCGCGATCGCCAAAGGCTATCTTTCCTACACCACCGGTGACGTGATCAACGTGGACGGAGGTTTCCACGTCCGGCAACTGTAGCAGTCGACGTGAGGAGGCTCCGACAAATTTGTGAGCCTCCTCACTTCGGCTGCTACGGCGAATCGAGGACGGAGACTTGATTGGGCACTCGACTTTCCAGAGTATGTTGAGGGTCGAATGGGAGTGGAATGAATCTGCAAGAATGACGGACGAGTCAGACAATGATTC
>JAYPXF010000101.1:0-7158 GCA_038154405.1 Verrucomicrobiales bacterium
CGGTCGGGCTACGCCCTCCCTCCGGCAGAACCTTGGGAAGAGAAAGCAGAGCAAAAACGGATCAAGGATCTCCAAGCCAAGCTGTCCTCAGAACTCTCTGAAGCGAAAGCCGCTGAAGCCGAATCCAAAAGGACACTCGCCGAATTTGTCCGCAACGAGGCCTCCGCAACAGGCAAAGACAAGGCCGCACTCAAACAACGATTGGCCAAGGCCAAGCAGATCGATACCGAAGCCAAGGCAGCTGTCACCGCCCTCGAAACCAAGATCAAGCGAGCCCAACAACTCAAGACCGCGATCGACAAGGTAGTCAGCTCCGCTGCTGCCAAGGCGAAATTGAAGAACGAAAAGTTTGCCGTCTATTCCCCACCTTTGACCGTCAACGTCCTACCAAAACCGAAGAATTGAATCCGGCTTGAATCCCTGCGCCCGAGAACAAATCGAATGATCTGGCAGCGTCTCACCATCACCAACATCCTGAAATCTCTCGTTCGACTTCCGGCCGGCTGCCTACTGCTTGTTGCCGTCCAGGCTTCCGCGGCGTGGTTGGACAAACCCCAGGTTACGGCGATCGATACCGCCATTCTGGGTGAAATGGCAAAACAGGAAGCGGTCGGTGCCGCATTGGGCATCATTCAAGGTGGAAGGATCGTCTACCTGAAGGGTTACGGTCTTGCCGATCGGGAGCAAAAGATCCCGGTCACCACCAACACGATGTTTCGCTGGGCTTCCATTTCCAAACCACTGACGGCCGTGGCGACCATGCAGTTGTTTGAAAAGGGGAAACTGAAACTACGCCAGCATGTGCGCGAATTCGTACCGGAGTTCCCTGACAGAGGGTCACCGATCCGCATCGGGCAATTGCTGCGCCACCAAGGTGGGGTCCGCCACTATAGCAACGGCAAGATCGTCCCCAATGATCGCGAGTATTCGGAACCTCATCCGTTTGCAGATGTGATCGTGGCCCTGGATGATTTCAAAGACTCACCACTGGTGGCGGAACCGGGACAGAAATACTCCTACTCAACCCACGGCTACATCCTGCTAAGTGCCGTGGTGCAACGCGCCGGACGCGCCAAGTTCGCAGACCAGATTCGAAACAGAATTGCCGCGCCACTAGGCATGGATTCCCTGCAGCCAGACTACCAGTGGATAGATATTCCAAACCGCGCTGTCGGATATCGGAAGCGAGACGGCGAAGTGATCCGAGATACCGACACGGATGTGAGCTGGAAGCTCGGCGGCGGCGGATACATCTCAACCATCGGCGACCTCGCGCGATTTGCCGAAGGACTGATCAATCGAAGACTGGTCGGCGAAGAAACCGAACGATTGATGTGGAGCCACGTCACGCCCAAGAACGGAAAACCGCCCCGCATGGCACATGGTTTCAGCGTTGAAGGCAAGGGAACCGACCTGAAGGTTTACCACTCCGGCTCCCAGGAAAAAGCCAAGACACGGCTGGTCATCTATCCCCGCAAGAAACACGGAATGGTGTTCATGTCCAACTCCCGCCACATCGACCCAGGCCAATTCACCACCGCCGTCTACCGGGCATTGGACCAGGTCAATTGAAAGGGGATATTCCCTATTTTGCCGTCATCCATTCGGGTGTTTCTTGTCAGAGCATCACCCATGGGACTTTTCAAACGACGATGATCCGCTAGATTTGTCGACCAAAAAGAACCGAAGATGTCAGCGCAACAACAAACCCTGCAACTCATCCGTGAAATCACCTCGGATGGGATCGTGACGTTTACCGAACTCACGAATCTTGCGACTTTTCTCAACGAAAACCGGGAGGCGCGGAAGATCTGGCCCGGCACGGCGCTGTTCGATGTCCTGCGGGACATCCTCAAGGACGGCCGGGTGGACAAACCCGAATTGGACGGGTTGAACCTGATCCTCGAAGGCATCGAGATCATCTGTGCCGGCAACGCGCAGGGGCGACTCTCCTCCGAAGCGCCTCAGGAGCCGGCAACCGAACCAGCAATTGCAGCCGCGCTCGCTACGGAACCTGAACCAGTCGCCCCGATCGTGGAACAAGAGGTGGATTCATCGGATGCCACGCCAACGGTGATGCTCGACGTCCAGACAGTCCGGGAGATCGAATTGCCCGAACTTGTTCCCAGCGACATCCGGCAGCGATACGACGGTGTGCGACTGGCCGATTACGTTTGCGATTGTGAAGATTTCCGAAAGGTGCGTCGGGAGCTTCCCAGCCGATCTCCGGGGCGGGCGTGTAAGTGCATCGTCAACGCGATCGCAAATGAGATCGGCGAAGCCACCCGGGTGAAGGACCTTTTCAGTGAGATGCTGGCGGAGGTCATCAAGGTGGCCGGACTGTCCGGCCGCGGTCTGGAGGCGGTGGAAAAATGGAGGATACTATCCTTGGGCAACAAGAAGTATGTGATGTCCAAGGGCAAGACCGCGTGGATCAACATTTACGCACCCAACTTTGAGGGGCTGCTGGAAAAATTCAGCTACAACCGCGGCTACAAGCGTTGGGGGTTCGGGGCGTTCCCGAAGGATCAGGATACGCTCAAGGACTTCTTCGACAACCGGTTCGAAGAAGTTTTCGGGACTGATTCCGCATAGTTTTCCGATCTCACCCTTTGCGAATCCGGCGTTCGCGCACATACTTCGCTGATGCAGAGATTTGTGGACGCCATTGCCCGCGAGTTGGAGAAGCCTCGACCGCTATTGAAACAGGTGGTCGATCACGCCAGCGCGCGGCACGAAGTAAGCCGCGATGAGATCGGCCGCTTTCTGGAGGAGGAAGTCACGAAGTTGGAGGACTTTGAGCTTGATCTTCTTTTTTCTGCGCAGTTCACCCCGACGCTGATCGATCAGGCGGCGTTTGCCGGATTGATCGACGAGGAGACTCTCGCGGATTCGCTCTGGGGCAAACTGGTGCAACAGCTTGTTGACCGCCCCACCACCGCCCATCTGGTCACCGAGGACGAAACCACCCATGCTGTCGCACTCACCGACGAATCCATCGAGCGTTTTGTCAAACGGCTGAATCTGGACACCGAAATCCCCGAGGCATTGGCAAATCTGCTCAACACGATGCCTCCCGAAGACGATCGGAACCTGCTGAAAGCAATCGCCCGCCGCCCGGTGTTCCGCGACGAAGGCACGCGCGAAATCCTCTTTCAGTTCGTCCTCCACGTGACCAGCGAGGATGATTATTCGCTCGAAGACATCCTGCTGCTGTTCGAACTTATCGAAACCTATCGCCCCAAGAACATCGAAGACCTCCTGAATCGGATTCCGAACTGGCTCGAAGTGCTCGACAACGAGCTCACCGCAGCCGGCCAACCCAAACCGTTCTTCGCCGAACGCGTGCAGGAACTGCACGGTGGCGGTCGGGATCAACGCCGCGCGGATGGCAACCTGATCGACCGCAAGCAGCGCAACAAGGATTTCCTTACGCGCCTTGAATCGATTCTGAGCACTCGTCGCGCCAACGCCTGATTCCGCCTTGTCGTTTTGCGTTCGTGCGGAGCCTCGGATGCCCATCGAAGCCTGACGGAAGATCTGATGTCTTCCCGATTGCGATCACCACAGGATCGGATTTCCTTGCGGATTCCGCTACGAACGACTGCTTCGGGCGAAGATGAACCGCAGTTCCACCACCTCGACGCAGGACAGTGTCGCGAGTCTTTCCAAGCCGGCCAGGAAGCCCGAAAACCGACCGATCTGGCCGCCCCGCATAATCTCTCTCCATCCGGAAACCGGAATTTGGTCGTTCGTGACAAAGCCAAACAGGACCGAGGCAGGATCAAAAACGTCACCGTGCTGTTCTCCCTTTGATCGATTTCGTTGAATCGTCTTGTCGTCTCTTCCAAGGCCGCTCCCGTGGTTCGAAAAGCAACCGGGTCGGACAGATCTGAGGTAGCGGAATTCGTATGAATTTCGTGTTTGGGACAGCTCCTGCCACGAAACTCCTGCGAGTGTCGCCACATCAACATTGTCGTGGCTTTGGGCATGTGGATTTGCAACCATGACAGGTCTGGCTGATGTCTTGCCCCGTGTTTCAACTAGGCCCGCTCAACCTCAAATCGAACCTGTTCCTGTCGCCGCTGGCTGGCTACACGAACCTGCCATTCCGGCTCGTCATTCGCGAGGTCGGCGGGGTCGACATGTGCACCACGGACCTCGTCAACGCGCGTTCGCTGCTCGAGAAAAATCGTAAGGCCTTCAAGCTCATAGAATCCAACGAACAGGATCATCCACTGGCGGTGCAGTTGTTCGGTTCCGTGCCGGAAGAAATGCGCGACGCCGCCCTTTTCCTGCAGGATGAACGCGGAGTGTCCTCCATTGACATCAACATGGGTTGCCCCGTGCGCAAGGTGTGCAAGACCGGCGGCGGTTCCGCGATGATGACCGAGATGGAAAAGACCGCCAGACTGGTCCGCGGCATGGTAGACGCCCTGAAGATTCCCGTCACCGCCAAGATGCGTCTCGGTTGGAACGATGACAACCTGACCGCGCCGGACCTCGTGCGCGTGTTGGAGGACGCCGGAATCGCCGCCGTGTTTGTTCACGGACGCACGCGCGAACAGGGCTTTGCCGGGGTGGTAAATCTCGACGGCATCGCCAAGGTCGTCCAGGCAGCGAAGACCATTCCGGTTGTGGGCAACGGCGACGTGACCACGCCGGAAGCCGCGCAGCACATGTTTGAGCGGACCGGCTGTCACGGGGTGAGCATCGGTCGCGGCGCGTTCTACAATCCCTGGATTTTCAAGCACACGAGACATCTGCGCGAAACCGGTAAGCGGTTGCCGGACCCGACCTTCAATGAACGCGTGCAGGTGATGTGCCGCCACTTGGATCTGATGGTGGAGGTGTTTGGTGAGGAACACGGCTGCCGCATGTTCCGCAAGGTGGCACCCTGGTATTCCAAACGCTTTGGACCGACCAAACTGTTCAACAAGCAGGTCGTGCGCATTGAGACCAAGGCGCAGTTTCACGACATCCTTGAAGAATACCTGCGTTGGCGGCAACAGTTCTGCAGCGATCAGGGCGAATTGCTTCCGCGCTATGCACAGGCCCCGATGGTCGCGTCCTTCATGCAGGAACCGGCCGCCGTTGCACGCCAATCCATACCCGTCCCCAAGGGCCCGGTCGAGGTCTGGTAACTCCTTGCCACGATGAAAGACAAGGACACGGCATCCGGTTTCACGCGCCTCGCACAGATGCCGATGTTCCTGCTCCTGACCGCTGTCGCGGGCGTGACTCTCTCAGTTGCCGCCTTCCGCATGATCCGACACTCCGAAGAAGTCAAGATGGCGGCGTTGCTCGAGGAACAGGCCGAATCCGCCCCAGACCCTGATCGCCGGCCGCATTCGCGAGTACAATCTTGCCGCCTGGTATCTGCGGGTAATGTCCCGCTGGGTGGGACCGGAAGATCGCAAGAAGTTCTCAATGCGCGCCTCGGGATTGTTGGCCCGTTTTCCGGAACTACAGGCAATCGAATGGACCCCGCGTGTTCTTCATCGCCAGCGGGCCGACTTCGAAAGACTGGCCAAGGACGACGGCTATGAATCATTCACCTTCACCCGTCCCGTCCCGTCCCGGACGGCATGGAACCGCTCCCCGAACAGGTGGAATACTGGCCCATCTACTTCGTGGATCCTTACGAAGGGAACGAGAACGCGCTTGGGCTCGATCTGAAGTTTGCAGTGACAGGTGGGGCCGTCACCAAGGCGCGTGACGCAGGACTGACGCATCTTTCCGCGCCCATCCTGCTGGTGCAGGAGACGAAGAAGCTGCCCGGCGTCGTCCTCTATGTCCCCTACTACCGGGGAACGTTGCCGGAGGAACCCACGGTCGATGATCGTCGCGCGGCATTTCTCGGCGTGTTCCAACTCGTATTTCGCGGCGAAGACATGTTCAGCAAACTGCTGGACTCGGAGATTATCCGCCAGACCGAACGTTTACCACGCCCGATGCCCACGGATGAAGACGGTCGACTGATACCGTCGGCTCCGGGCAACCTGCTCTATGGTGGACTGGACTTCGCGGTCGTCGATCGCGGCAATGACGCAACCAACAAGGTCCTGTTCTTCCGCCCGGCGCCGATGCGCAAAGTTCCCACGACGATGTCCGCCCCCGAGCAATTCGATTCCGCGCTACGCACCAGCCGGACTGTGCACTTCGCCGGCCGTCACTGGGAACTGCTGCTCCACCCCTGCCCCGAGTATCTCGCCGCCAATGCCACCATGCATCCGTACGGGGCAATGATCAGCGGCCTGGCATTCACCCTCCTTTTCGCCGCCTACACGATGACGCTGCAACGCCGCTCCCGCGAGGTCGAACGGACCTGCGCCAGGCACAATCCGCAATCCTCATTGAACCGACTGTGCGAACTGGTCGCCACCCGCCTGCGCATCGACCGGGTGAGCATCTGGCAACTTGACGAGAACGGCAAAACCCTATGCTGCACCAATTCCTATGACCTCAAGACCGGCGGATTTGAGCACGGCCGATCCACGGCGGTGGAGGACCTTTCCGACTTTCTCTTTGCCGTCGAAACCGAACCGATCCTGCTGTGCCGGAACATCACGGACGACGAAAGGCTGAGCCAGTTTCGAACCGCGGGATTCGCTCCGTCCGGTGTACATTCCGCCATCATCGGTTCCAACCGGCAATCCGGCCAGCTGGAGGGAGTTGTCTGCTGGTGCGCCCAAGACCAGGCACGCGAATGTACGCGGGAGGACGAATCTCTCGCCAAAACCGTGGTCGACGCAGTCGCTCTGATCTGGGCCGAAGCCGATCGCGCCCAGACCGAATCCCGACTGCGCGATTCCGAACGGCTGTACCATTCACTGGTCGAGAACCTTCCCCAATATGTCTTCCGCAAGGACCTTCAAGGGCGTTTCACTTTTGTAAACCAGCAGCTGGCCGAAGCCCACAACCGCACTATGGATTCCATGCTGGGGCTGACGGATGAAGATCTCACCCTCGGAAACATGGCGGAGAAATTCCGGCATGACGACGAACGGGTGATCAAGACCGGGGAAACCTGGAGTTCGTGGAGCAGCTGGAGCTGGCCTTCGGCCTGACTTACATTCATACCAGCAAGGCCCCCTTGCGGGACGAGCACAACGAAATCATCGGCGTTCAGGGCATCGCTTGGGATATCACCGAGCG
>JAYPXF010000101.1:7168-11887 GCA_038154405.1 Verrucomicrobiales bacterium
CTCTCATGCAGACCGAGCTGCATGAGAGCACGGAACGATTCCGCAACCTCGTTGACAGTGTTGACGGCATCGTCTGGGAGGCCTCGCTGGATCCGTTCCAGTTCACTTTCGTCAGCCGGCAGGCCAAACGCATCCTCGGCTATCCCGCCTTTCTCTGGCTGGACGATGAGGACTTCCTGCAGGGACATCTGCACAAATCGGACCGCGACTGGGTGTTGAAATTCTTCGAAACCGAACACCGTTCCCTGCCCAACCAGAAGCTCGAGTTCCTCATGCGCTCCGAAACCGGTGAGACCAAGTGGTTACGGGTGATCGCAACGTTGGGCGGCGAGGAAGACCGACGCCCAAAGCAGGCCCGCGGTCTGATGATCGACATCTCGGATACCAAGCGCATCCATGCCGCCCTCTGGGAAAGCACCGAGCAGATGCGACTGTTCATCGAACACACCCCGACCTCCGTTGCCATGTTCGACCACGAAATGCGCTACGTCCTCGTCAGCCGACGTTGGTATGAGGACAACGGCCTCGTCGGCGAAAATCTTATCGGCCGCAGTCATTACGAGGTTGTCCCCGACATTCCCGATCGCTGGAAACGCATTCACCGTCACTGCCTCGAAGGCAATTCCGCCAACTGCGACGAGGATGCCTTCGAGCATGCGGACGGCCACACCGATTTCGTGCGCTGGGAGATTCATCCCTAGTATGAGGAACGCGGTGCCGTGGGCGGCATCATCCTTTTCGCCGAGCTCATCAATGAACGCGTGCGGGCGCGGGAGGCACGCGAACGCAGCGACGCCATTCTGTAGGCCACCGGCCGCGTCGCGAAACTCTGCCTGCGCGCACGCTACTGGACCGAGGCGGCGCACGAAGCCGCCGGGCAGCTCGGACGCTCCATGGGCATCCAACGAGTCAGCCTGTTGGAGAATATCGTGCTGGCAGACGGCACCCGCGCCGCCAGCGTGAACCACGAATGGCTTTCCGACGAAAGCGAACACGTCAATCCCGGCCAGCTGCCCAAATTCCGCTGGTCCGATTCCCGCATCGGCAGGTGGCGCGACCAGCTTGACGCCGGACGCCCCGTGTTCCGGCGCGCTTCGGAATTCACCAGCGAAGAGTGCGACTTCATCGGCGCCGGCCGGATCCGCTCGCTGCTGCTCGTTCCCTTGCGCGTGCAGGGCCAGTGGTGGGGCACCTTCGGTTTCGACGACTTTTCCGAAGACCGGGTCTGGAGCAGCGCCGGACTGAGCGCCCTGGCCAGCGCCGCCGGAAATCTCGCATCCTCCATCGAACGCCAGCTCGGCGTCAACGAACGCATCGAGATCGAACGTAAACTACAGGAGGGCCAACGTTTGGAAAGCCTCGGCGTATTGGCCGGCGGCATCGCCCACGATTTCAACAACCTCCTCACTGCCATACTCGGCAACGCCGGCCTCGCCCGCCTCGATGCCGCATCCGGCTCCGAACTCGAATCCTCCCTCGACCTTATCGAGAAGACCGCAGTCCGTGCTGGCGACCTCTGCAAGCAGATGCTGGCCTATGCCGGCAAGGGCAAGTTCCAGATGGTCCGAGTGGAGTTCAATGAGCTGATTCAGGAAACCCACGAACTGCTCCAGGTCTCCGTCTCCAAGAAGGCCAAGATCTCGCTGCAACTGGCTCCGCACCTGCCTCACATCGCGGGGGATCCCGCCCAGCTGCACCAGATCATTTTGAACCTGGTGATCAACGCCTCCGAAGCCATCGGCGATCAGGAAGGCACCATCACCATTTCCTCATCGTCCCGTTACCTGACCGAGACCGATTTGGCCAACCTGCCCGGCGGAGTCGAACTCAAACCGGGCGACTACGTCTCCTTAAAGGTGGCCGACACCGGTTGCGGCATGGACCCGGACACGCGCAAACGCATCTTCGAACCGTTCTTCACCACCAAATCACCGGACGCGGACTCGGCCCGGCTGCCGCCGGAGGCATCATCCGCGCCCACGGTGGTCTCTTTCAGGTGGACAGCTGGCCGGGCAACGGAACCGAATTCGAACTGTTGCTTTCCGCCGCAACCGACCCATCGAGCCGGCCGACGAACTGGCGACCGAACTGCCTCAACTCCCCCCCGGCAAACGCATCCTGCTTGTCGACGACGAAGAAGTCGTCCGCCGCACCGCCGTCGGCATGTTGCAGAAGCTCGGCATGGACTTCACCATCGCCCGCGGCGGACGTGAAGGCGTGGAAAAATTCCGCACCGAAGACGGCCGCTTCGATGTCGTGCTGATGGACATGACCATGCCGGAAATGAGCGGCCCCGAAGCCGCCCGCCAGATGCTCAATCTCAAATCGGACGCCAAGATCCTGATGATGAGCGGCTACAACTCCGAACACCTCGACGAACAGATCAAAGGCATCAACGTCATTGGCTTCATGCCCAAACCCTTCGCCTGGGAAAACCTCTGCCGCAGCCTCCACACCGCATTCAATGGAAACGGGAACGGGACATCCGCCAATCAGTCAACCGGGAATGCGTAGACTCTTCTTCCAAGAATGCAGACAGTTTCAGCAAGCATCCGGTATGCGAGCATGAGCGAATAGAAGGAAAACCCCGCAACTGTCTGCTCGATCACGCTCGCAGCTAGTTCTTTCGTGCGACGATGAAGGAGTTGAACATCATGTATTTCGTGAACGTGAGATTCAGGACGATGTCCAGCGGCTCGAAGACGTAGCGGTCCGTGCATTCGTTACGCTCAATCCGGCAACCGTTGCGTTCGAGGAAGAACATCATCTCCAGCATGTTTGTGCAGACGATCGCATCATCGTCGGGCTGAAACGGTTCCCGGATCAGCGGCTCCATCCGATCGAACTTCACGTTCTCCGGATCACGTTTCATCTGGCCGCGTTTGGTCAACAGGCGGCGGAAGTTCCGCCACTTGTTGCCCACGCCCCGCATCCGGTAATGGTAGTCACGAAAGCCCAGGGCGCGGAAAAAATTCGGACTCGAAATCGTGATTCTGCCACCCGGTTTCACCACCCGCACCAAATCCGCAATGAATGCCTCGGGTTCATCCACGTGCTCCAGCACGTTCAGGGCACCGACACTGTCAAATTGTCCATCTTCGAACGGCAATCGCTTCCCGTCATACAGCTGACACCGCTCCGAATGTTGTTTTGCCTTCTCGATGTTAGGTCCTGACACATCCACCCCGTGGGCCTCAATGCCCGCCTCGTCGAGTTGATGCACCACCTGCCCCACCCCGCAGCCGACATCCAGCGCGCGGCCGCCGGACACATCCGGTTTCAGCGTGTCCACATACTTGCCATAGAACGCCGGATCCCAACCGGAAAGGAACTCGGCGTAGGCGTCGTTGTTCTTGTAGTAGGAATCCTGGTGACCCATCAGACGGGTTGCGAGAATGACGGAGCGCTCGCCACCCTTCAACCACTGAAATACAGTCGGCCGATGGCGCGCGACCTGAGCCGATTCCTGAACGACGTCGAACCGCTGCTCTTCCACTTCGAAGATGACGGCGACATACCCAACAATCCCACCCTCCCAGTGATCCTTTACCAGGGCGTCATCCGCGATGAAGACCGCCACAGCGCACCCGTGCTCGAAGCGATCTTCGAAGCCAACGACTGGCCTGACAGCTGGCGCAACGGCGTCTATCCCTTCCCCCACTATCACAGCGACGCCCATGAAGTCCTCGGCTGCTACAGCGGCATGGCGAAGATCCGCCTGGGCGGGGCCAAAGGCACGGTTCAGGAGATAAAGGCCGGCGATGTGGTCCTCCTGCCCGCCGGCGTCGGTCATGAAAACCTGGGCGCCTCCGCCGATTTCGCCATAATCGGCTCCTATCCCGCCGGCCAATCCCCCGACATGTGCCGCGGCGGACAACGCCCTGCCGGAGCGATGAAGGCAATCACTGCAGTTCCACTTCCGCAGCGAGACCCCGTGTTCGGCAACGGCGGTGGAGTCATCCAACATTGGACCGGCGGTTGATTTTCCCGGCCAAGTCGGCTACCACTTCAAGCTCAGATGGATGTGCAAGTGCTACAACGCTTGAGTGAGATGGGCCCCGTGGCCCATCTAATCGCCCTGTTGTGCCTGTTCCTGATCGTTCTCCTCAAGGTCTGGAAAACCAAACGCGAAGCCTTCTGGCCAGCCACGTTGACCGGTCTGATCGGCATTCTCGTGGGACTCGGTTCCTGGATGGCCGCCACCCGAATCCTCGGACTAAAGGTGCTCAGCCAGGATGACATCGCCAAAATCGCCCGCCGAGCACAGCAGCAGAACCGCGGCAACTGGAACGGCAACCGCCGCCAACAGGTCTATCGCCAGCAGAACCGGAACCACGCCGGCCAGGACCGCTACCAGCTGGCCATGGTCGTACGCGCCATCGACTCACTGACGAATCGCGACCTGCGCTTTCTCAACGACAAACAGGCCAAGGAAATCCTCTCCATGCTCGACATCATCATGCCGAAGGAAAGCATCGACGATTCCGAGGCGTCGGAGATGGTGGAGCACATGGTGACCCTCCTGGATGAGCGCCAGAAGCTCGCGATCCAGATGGAACCCCGACCTCAGAACCACGGCATGTGGACCGGCATCGGTTACCTCCGTGAAAACCCGTTCCACGCCGAGGTGAATGCGAACGCCGTGCTCGCCCTGCAGAAACGCTACGAAAACCTCAAGCGCGTAACCATCGTCACGCCGAACCTGCTCGATCTGTAGCC
>JAYPXF010000101.1:11897-21842 GCA_038154405.1 Verrucomicrobiales bacterium
TGTAGCCGGTCCGAACTTCCAGCGAAACCAGATCGCGTAGCCGATCAACCACCACAGCAGGATCGAGTTACTCACCACGATGCTCCGCACGGTGAACGCCTTGAGGTTCTCGAATCCGTCTGTCGGCGGAAACATCAGTGCGGCGTAGATCGCGGCCGGCACAACTGCTCCAAACACCATCAGCATGCAGATCCGCAAACGGACCCGACCTGCAAATTGAGGACTGAATTCCGCAGACTGCCGTTCACGCCTTCGGAACCGCCGCCAATAGATCAGCAGAAGCAATCCCATCCCTCCCAACGAACTGGCATACTGCATCGCCTTGTACGGCGCGATCGGTTCCCCCACCGGCATGGGAATCACCAGTTCCTGCATCCAACCGCTCTGCTGCACCGGCCAACCCCATTGGTGCGTGAACGAATCCCAACCCACATGCGTTGCCGCTCCGATCAGGATGGCGACACAATGCAGCAGGAACTGTTTCGGCGAGCCGAATGAAAACCGGTCGCGATATGGCAATAGAACCCCTTGTTGCCCCCGCGGCAACAGCTCCAGCAACGGTCGTTTCAGCAATCCATGCCACAGCCACAACATCAACAGACTCGCCGGCAGACAAAACACCAACAGTCCGATCAACAAATGCGCATCATGAATGCTCTGCCGCATCCGGATCAGGTATTCGAAATCCGGTGACATCGCTCCCACCACCAAAGCCGAGAACGCCAGTTTGGTTCGGGCGATCGGAACCACCGCCAATGGATGAGCAAATGTAAACGGCATCGATTCTCACCCCGTAGCGGAAGATGCAAAATCTTCCGATCCGCGATCCCGACAAAGCCACGGTTCCCAAAGATTACAGATTCCTCAACGGGATTTCCATTTCACGTCCCTCAACCAATCCGGCTTCTCACGCGTCTCTACAAACGCAGCAGTCTGATCAAAGTGCGGATTCTGCCGCGACGTCTCCGCACCGATCGAATTCATCCAATGGTGCAGCTTAGACAACATCCGGTTTGAACGCTGCGTTTCCGATTCCGCCAGGTTCTGTTTCTCCCCGATATCACGACGGAGGTTGTAGAGTTCAACCCGATGCCCTTTCACATAGGCATTCTCCCCATCCACTCGATCACCGAAGAACTCAATCAGTTTGTAATCGCCAAGGCGAATGGACGCGTTCGGCGTAAGCCCCCAGCGAAGATCGTAAAACGGGTAGTATTGATACAATGGCCGTTCCCGCAGTCCCGTATCACTCCCTTGAGTCAGCAACCGCACGATACTGCGTCCATCGAGCATGTGTTCCGCCGGCGCCGAGGCCAGCGCGAGACTGAAACAGGTCGGCAGAATATCAACACAATGGACGGGTGTCTCGATGATCGTTCCCGGTTTGATACGGCCCGGCCAATGGGCGATGAACGGAACGCGGATGCCACCTTCGTAGATCGAGCCTTTCCCGGCACGCAAGGGGGCATTGTCATACTCGACCAGATCCGGTTGAAACTTGGGCGCAGCAGGATTGGATCGGGGCAACGATTTGAAATCCAACCGTTGATGAATCCCGCCGTTGTCACTCAGGAACATTACGATGGATTCCTTCATCTCACCCAGTTCATCCAGACGTTTCATCAGTCGCCCGATTGAACGGTCGATGTGTTCCAACCCCGCAAGGTAGACGGCGCGGTTTGGACCTTCATCACCATACCCGGCCTTCCGATACTTTTCCGTGAGTTCCTCCGGCGCCACCACCACACCGTGAATCATGTGATGGGATAGAAAACAGAACCACGGTTGCTTCCGGTTTCGCTCAATGAACTCCAGTGCCTGATCGGTCAGCTTGTCGACACCCCGATCCTGTCCCGACTCGAATTCCCGTCGGGAGATCATCGGCGAGGCAAAGTCGAATCCATAGTGATGAGCCGCCTTGGGATTGAGCCCCATGTAATTGCCATCCTGATTCGACGTAAGGTGCCACTTGCCCATGATGCCGGTCCGATATCCGGCCGCCCGCAGGCCCTTCGCGATCGTGAAGGCATTCCGCGAATAGTTTTCCGAGAACATTGGTTCGGTCATCCGTGCCTGCGGATAGCCGTACCAACTCAACACGTGCCACAAACCATGACGGGCGGTGTATTGCCCGGTCAGCAGACTCGCTCGGGTGGGCGTGCATTGGGAGGTGACATAAGCATCGGTAAAGCGCGCGCCATCGGCCGCCAGCCGATCGAGATTCGGCGTCGGCACCATCTTCCCACCATAACAACCCAGGGTCGCCCATCCCTGATCATCGGTGAGGATCAGCAGGATGTTCGGCCGGCCCGGAACATCCTGAACAGATCGCTTGACCGCGCCATTGAGCGAACAGACACCCAGCAGCAGCAGCAGAAACCTCTTCATGTGAGCTCAAAGGGTGGCCAAGATCGATTGATTTTCCAAGAAAAGGGTTTTAACCGGTCGCCCGATTCAGTTCCCTTGTGCCGGATGCTGCGGGCACTGAAACAGGTATGGGTGGCAATTTGTGTATTCGTAATACCGACGTGCCCGGCGCAGTTCTTTGGCAAGGACACCTTCGAAGTCTCCACGCCGGATGAGTTCGTCCGCGCCATCGGTTCGCAACGGACCATTCGTATCGTCACCAATCGTCTTTCCATCACCAACACCAGCCTGACCGACACTCCTCATACCCGTTGGCACGATGCGAAGGGTGGCCGCGGCCTGACGATCCATGGTGTGAAAAACCTCCGCATTCTGGGCATCGAAAAGGAACGCTCGGAATTGTCCACACGCAGCGATGCGTTCGTGCTGGCGTTCGAAAAGTGCTTCAACGTCGACCTTCGTCACCTCTCCATCCGACACGAACGCCCGGCCGGCGACTGCAAGAGCGCCATTCTGGGATTCAATTCCTGCACCAACATCCTGATCCGCTCCTCCGGCCTGCATGGTTGCGGGACTGAAGGACTTACCGTGAGCCGCGTTGCGCGCTTCGAAGTACGCGACACCACCATTCGCGATTGTTCCATCGGCATCATGAGCGTGCAGCATTCAAAGAACGTGTTGTTCAAGCGCTGCGCGTTCCGCAACAACGGCAAGCTGTACGGCATGGATTTCCGCGACACCTATGATGCTCGTTTTGAGGATTGCGAATTTGTCGGCAACCGCAGCGACAACGAGTTCATTTCCGCCGCCATCTCCGCCAAGGTCGTCGTGTCTGGAGGCACGTGGACCACCAACCGATTCCGGACCCTCACCGCCAACCCAGCAGCCGTGAAATTCGAATCCGTCGCCGGCCTGCCTGAAAAATGAATTCATCCGGCTCGTTGATCTTCCGATGGAAGTATCGTAGACAATGTCCAGATGAATTCCATTCTCAGAGTATCGATCGCAGTCCTGGCGATGACCGCTTCGGTCCTGCCGTCGCTCGCGGATTCGATCAGTTTTGAGCGCCACATCCGCCCGCTTCTTCAGGCCCATTGCTTTCATTGCCATGGAGAGGACGGCGTGCGCAAAGGCGGACTTGATTCACGTCTGAAGCGTTTGCTGGACCAAGGCGGAAAGAGTGGCCCCGCGATCGTGGCAGGCATGCCCGATGAGAGCATCCTGTTTCAGAAAGTCCGTGACGGGGAAATGCCCAAGGGCCAGGCGCAACTGGCCGAACCCGAGCTGAAGCTGATTCGCGATTGGATCGCGCAGGGAGCCAAGACATTGCGGCCGGAGCCGGAGAATCCCGACGCCGTACCGGTCACTGAGGAAGATCGCAAACATTGGGCCTACCTTCCTATCGGCAATCCGAAGCCGCCCGCAGCCAAAGGACTCAGATCCACGAATCCCATCGATGCATTTGTCCTGAATCGTCTACAGCAGAACGATCTCGATTTTTCTCCACGAGCAGGCAAGCGCATCTTGATTCGACGCACTTACCTCACCTTGCTCGGACTGCCACCAACGCCGGAAGAACTCGATTCGGCACTCGGCATTCCTCATGAGGATCTGGTGGACCGACTGCTGGACTCACCGCACTACGGCGAGCGCTGGGGGCGTCATTGGCTGGACGTCGCCGGTTACGCGGATTCCGAGGGCTACACCGAAGCCGACACGGAAAGGAAGTGGGCGTGGCGCTATCGCGACTACGTCGTTCGCGCCTTCAACGACGACATGCCTTTCGACCGCTTCATTCAGGAACAACTTGCGGGTGACGAAATGGTGCCCTTTCCGCACAAGGAAATGTCCGCCGACAAGATCGCCAAACTGACCGCTACGGGTTTTCTACGCATGTCTCCCGACGGCACTGGATCCGGTGGCATCAATCAGAACGAGGCCCGCAACCAGGTAGTATCGGAAACGATCAAGATCGTGGGAGACTCCTTGCTCGGACTTACGGTCGACTGCGCCCGCTGTCACAACCATCGCTACGATCCGATTCCCCAAAAGGACTACTACGCCCTGCGCGCGATCTTTGAACCGGCACTCGACTGGAAGAGCTGGCGTTCACCTCGAGGCCGCGCAATCACGCTCTACACAGATGCGGATCGCAAGGTGGCAGCCGAGATCGAAGCCAAGGCCAAGATTGTCGACGCGGAAAGGAAGAAGAAGATCGATGTATTCATCGACCGCACGCTCACGTGGAAATTGAAGTCGATGCCGGAAGAGCTCCGCAAGCCGCTGCGGGAAGCCTATTTCACCGATTCAAAGAAACGGACGGACGAACAGAACAAACTGTTGAAGGCCAACCCCAGCATCCGACAGATCAGCGCGGGTTCGCTGTACCTTTACGATCGCGAATACCGCGTCGAAATCGGTCGCCTGAAGCGCGAGAAATCAGCGAAGCTCAAGGCGCTGCTGGCCGCCGCGAAGCAGAAGCATCCCAAGGAAAAGATCGATGAGAAGAATCTCACGAAGTTCGACGCCAACGCTTCCAGTGAACTGGAGAGGTTCGACGACGAGATCAAGTATTACGAAGGATCGCTGTCGAAACAGATACTCGACAAGCTGGCGGCCGACGCGAAGTCCATCCGTGATACCAAACCCGAGGAGCAGTTCATCCGGGCGTTGACCGAAGTTCCCGGCAAGGTTCCAGACACGTTTCTGTTCCATCGCGGCAACATCGATTCTCCGAAGGACAAGATCCCCCCCGGAGAACTGACAGTGGTGTCACTGCCCAAGAATCCCATTCCTACAAATGACAAGGCACTGACGACCACCGGCCGCAGAACGGCCTTCGCCAAACGGCTGACTGACGGCTCACATCCGCTTACTGCCCGGGTATTGATGAACCGTTTCTGGATGCACCACTTCGGGCACGCGCTCGCCCGCAATCCCGGAGACTTCGGTCGACTGGGCGAAGAGCCCACACACCCGAAGTTGCTCGACTGGCTTGCCCGAGAGTTCATGTCCAATGGGTGGACCCACAAGCGGATGCATCGGCTGATCGTGACCAGCCAGACCTGGATGCAGTCCTCCCGTCGCACAGAGAAACTCGAGGATCTTGATCCCGACAATCGCCTGCTCGCCCGCATGAATGTCCGCCGCCTCGAAGCAGAAGCAATCCGCGACAGCATCCTTACGGTCAGTGGCAAACTGAACCGGGCGCTGTTCGGCAAACCCGTTCCCGTAATGGAAGACGACGTGGGCCAGTTCATCATCGGCAGGGAAAACCTCGACGGTGAGCGCAAGCCGGGCAGGACAGTTGATCTCAAGGGACAGGAAAGCCGTCGCAGCCTTTACGTGCAGGTTCGCCGCTCGCGGATCCTGTCCATGTTCAACACCTTTGACGCGCCGGACATGGAGCCGAACTGCACGCAACGCAATGTCTCCACCGTGGCGCCACAGGCCCTGCTCTTCATGAACAATGAATTCGTGATGCAGCAGGCCAAGTTGATGGCCGAACGCGTGCGCAAGATTGCCGGCAACGATCTCGACCGCCAGATGCGCACCGCATGGGAGATCGCCTACGGTCGCCTCATGACCGCCGATGAGAACATCCGTTCGACGAACTTCCTCGACGAACAACGGCGGCAATTCACCGAGCGCAAACACAAGGAACCGGCAGTGGCCGCGCTCGCCAATTTCTGCCAAGCCATTCTCAGCTCCAACGAATTCGTTTATGTCGACTGAAGTGAATCGTGATCCATCCCGTCGTCAATTCCTCGCCCACAACGGCTTGGGTCTGGGCAGCGTGGCCCTGGCTTGGTTGCTGCAGAAGGAGGGGCTGCTGGCCAAGCCAGTGAAGCCGACCCTCGATCGCCCGGCCTTCGACACACTCCCCAAGCAGAGTCATCATGAGCCGCGCGCCAAGGCGATGATTTCGATCTTCATGCAGGGCGGCCCCAGTCAGGTGGACATCTGCGACCCGAAGCCGACGCTTGACGAATGGGCGGGCAAGGATTTTCCGGATAAGATCAAGTATGACAACGCCGCGCAGGCCAGCCCGAAGGTTCTGCCCAGCTTTTGGAATTTTGCCAAGTACGGCCAAAGCGGCATGGACTTTTCCGATCTCGTCCCGGGTTTCGGCAGCATTGCGGATGAGATGACGTTGATCCGGTCCATGCACACCGGCGTCAACAACCACGGCCAGTCCATCCACGCGATGAACACCGGCCGGATCACCCGCGGGCGCCCTGCCCTCGGCAGTTGGCTCACTTACGGCCTCGGCAGTTTCAACCAGAATCTCCCCGCCTACATGGTGTTGCGTGATCCGTCGAATCTGCCCGTCGAAGGCGTGCTCAATTGGACCGCCGGCTGGTTGCCTTCCCTCTACCAGGGAACCGTCGTTCGCGCCCGTGATCCACGAATCCTGAATCTGGAACCGCCGGCTGAACTCAAGGGGCAACCGCAGCCAAACTATCTGGAGTTCCTCGGGAACCTGAACCGCAACCATGCGAATCTGCGTCCGGGCGAACTCGACCTCGAGGCCCGCATCGCCAGCTTCGAACTGGCGGCCCGCATGCAGGCCGCCGCCGCCGAGGCGATGGACATTTCGAAAGAAAGTGATGCCACCAAGCAACTCTACGGCATCGACAAGAAGGAGACTCAGGATTTTGGCACGCGCTGTCTGATCGCCCGCCGCCTGATCGAACGCGGTGTCCGCTTCGTGCAAGTCTTCACGCGCAATCAATTCTGGGATCACCACGGAAGCATTCGCAGCGCCCTACCTGCTGCCTGCACCAAGGTCGATCAACCGTCCGCAGCACTGGTCAAGGATCTCAAGTCGCTCGGTCTGCTCGACAGCACGGTCGTGCATTGGGGCGGCGAAATGGGGCGGCTTCCCGTTATCCAGAACGACACCGGCATTTCACGCGTCGGTCGCGATCACAACACCTACGGCTTCTCCATGTGGGTTGCCGGCGGGGGGTTCAAGAAGGGCTACATCCATGGCGAAACCGATGAGTGGGGCCACAAGGCGATCGACAAGGTCGTAAACCATTACGACTACCATGCCACCCTGCTCCATCTCTTCGGCCTCGACGCCAAGCGCCTGACCCACGTCCGTAATCGGCAGGAACAAACGTTGCTGGACAATCAACCCGGCAAGGTGGTCACCGATCTGTTGGCGTAGCGGCAGCCACTTAGCGGAACTCGTGAGAGTTTCGTCGAATCAACAAACAATACGCTGGCGAACGTCTCACGACTTCCGCTACGAGACCGTGTTCCGAACTACGCGCGCAGTTCTTCATCCAACTCGGAATCGGTCATGTCGTCCGAGTCGTCGTTTGGCCATTCGGTATCCCGTTCGAAGAAGAAACGATCTTCATTCATCGCCGGTTTCAAGTCATCCAACCAAACCGCCTTGGGATCAAACTTCGCAAAGAACGGACGGTAAGCCCAATCTGGATTGCGGCCCTGCAGCATGCGGAGAATGAACACCTTCTCACCGTTGATGTGCGTGATGCCATCAACCTCCACCTTGCCCGGTGTGCACGACATGCTCGGCCCTCGAACCGTACGGCCAAGGCCGCTGACCTTGCGAATGGCATCGGAGTAGATCTCGTAGGCACGCCCCAAAGGAACGGAGAAGTAGTCCTGCGCTCCGGTATCCCGCGCCAGGAACATGTAGTAGGGAATCATTCCCATGTTCTGCTGACGCTGCCACATGTAGGCCCAAGTATCGGCATCATCATTGATGTGCCGCATCAAAGGCGACTGTGTGCGGATGATCGCACTCGTCTCACGAATGCGCTCCACGGCCAGTTCGGCCGCCTCCGTCTGCAGTTCGTTCGGATGATTCACATGTGCCATCACCGCGAGCTGCAACCCGCTGTCGGTCACTTCCCGGAACAGGTCGAGCAGATCCTGTGAATCCTTTTCGTTGATAAAACGATACGGCCAATAGCTGATGGCCTTGGTGCCGATGCGGATCGTTTTGATGTGCGGCAAATCAGCGTTGAGGATCGCATCCACATAGGTGCGGAAAATCTTGGTCCGCATGATCATCGGATCACCGCCCGTGAACAGCAAATCCGTCACTTCCTCATGCTCGCGCAGGTATTGAACCAGCTGATCTGATTCCTTCATGGCGAACTTCAAACCGTCCAGCGCAACAAACTGCGGCCAGCGGAAACAGAAGGTGCAGTAGGCGTGACAGGTCTGACCCTGGCTCGCGAAGAAGAGAACGGTCTGGCGATACTTGTGCTGCATGCCTTCGAGCGGCGTGCCGTTGGCCAGATGCGGCACATTGTATTTCTGCTGACCGGCCGGATGCGGATTCAGCTCGAGTCGAATGTCCGTCGCCGCCTTCTGAATCTGCACCTTCTCCTCGGACAGCACGGCGTCTGCCATGGTGTTGAAATGCTGTTCGCTCAGCATTCCGGTCTGCGGAAAGGTCAGCTGAAAGATCGGATCGGTGGGATCGTCCCAGTCGATCAGATTCTCCACCACGTAGTTGTTCGATTTGAACGGCAACACGTGGGAAACCACCCGCATTGAGAAGATGTGCTCCTTGCCCATCCTCTGAAGTTCCGGCAAGGACAGAAGATCAGCGGCCGAGTAGGCCCGATACTTCGGTCCCTCCTGATGAACGATGTTCCATTTCGTCATAACCAAAAACCCTTGAAATCCGCAGTTGGCGAAAAGGGGAAATGATTTTCGCGGGAATCCCCCTCTATCGCAAGGGGTAAAAGGGCGACAAAATACGGTCAACGAACGCAACTCATTCCAAATCCACCACTTACAATAGCCGTCACAAACTAAAGCGGGAAAACCAACGTCAAAAAAACCACGTTTTTTGACGCTTTTTGAGGATCACTCCGAGAGGATTCGAACCATTCACTCCTTGCCTCGAGCCATGGCTACGTTCAACGGCAACTGGCCGGTTTCGTTGGCAATTGAGGGGTCAGCGCCACGTTTCAGAAGCAATTCCGCGACTTCATCGCGCCCAAAGAACGCGCATGAATGCAACGGGGTCGCTCCCAACTCGTTACGGGCATTGGGATTTCCACCAGCGTTCAGCAAGAGCTTGGCGATCTCCGGCTCGCCGCAACCGTGGAGTGCCGTATTGCCGTTGGATTCCGACAGATTCGGATCTGCTCCCGCTTCCAGCAGTATTTTGACGGCAGCCAGATTCCCCCGCCCGACCGCGCCCTGCAGCGGCGTAGCGGCAAACTTGTTTTGATTCCGTGTGTTTACCTCATGCCCGCCAGCAACGAGCGCCGTGAGCCGCTCCATCGATTCCATGTCCTGCGCGGCCCGAAACAATGACGAGATACCTGCACCGTCATAGCTCAACTCGGCAAACTCACGTTGCACCTTGGCAGCCGCTTCCTCGGACCTCGCCCGCTGTTCGGCTAGCCGTGTTCTCAGATACTCCAACCACGCTTCAGGAGAGGCATGCCCTCGCTCGATCTCCCCAGTCTCGTGCTCGAACGTCCAGATCTCTGCTCGGTCACCGATCAGTTCGATGAACCAATAGTCACCAGCCCCGTTGCCGGCCACAACCAGTCGATTCTTCGAGGGATAGAATGC
>JAYPXF010000102.1:0-14356 GCA_038154405.1 Verrucomicrobiales bacterium
ATCCTTTTTGAGTCAACGACCTTGATCATCCGCCAACCGCTTTTCCGCATCGGTGCCATTTTTTATGAGGCAACAGGACCAGCCTCGAAAAAGCCATTAACCGTTGACCTCGAATCACTGGTAAGTATCGTAACCGCGTTTCACGTGAAATGGGCGTTTGTCATAATGGCAGCTGGCATGCTGCTGACGGGATGCAAAACCACCGACAAGGGTGGTGAGGGGAAGAAGGATTCCACCGAGGTCACTCCGGTTGTCATCTACACCGGCAAGATCGCGCTCGTGAAGAAGCAGCTCAAGTACGTGGTGGTGGAAGGCGCCATCGGCGAAGTTCCCGGACTGGACACTGTTCTCAATGCCTATCGTGACGACAAAAAGGTCGGTGAACTGAAAGTTTCCGGGGAAGCCCGTGGCAGCAATTATGCCGCCGACATCACCAAGGGCGATCTCAGCGTGGGCGACATTGTCCGCAGCAACTGACATCAGTCGCAGGTGCCAGGGTCTTGTGGCTTGAGGGCTGACGCAAGTTTGACGCGATCAGGAAACCGGGAGCTTTCTATATGCCGACAGGCCCCTGTCCCAGGTCCCTTCCTAACGAAACATCCCGGGCATCTTGCCGCCCATCTTGCTCATCATCTTCTGCATCTTGCCCATCTTCTTCATCATCTTCTGCATCTGGGCAAATTTCTGAAGCAGGGTGTTCACCTCGGCGACCTTCGTCCCACTGCCTTTCGCGATCCGTTTGCGACGTGAGGCGTTGAGAATGTTCGGACGTTTCCGTTCGAGTGGAGTCATGGAACAGATCATTCCTTCCATCCGCCGGAATTCTTTTTCCCCTTTGCTGACGTCCGCGTTCGCCAGCATGTCACCACCACCGGGCAAGGCACCAATGATGCTCTCCAGCGAACCCATACCCTTCATCATGCGCAGCTGTTCAAGAAAGTCCTCCAAGGTGAACTGCCCCTTGCGCATGCGTTCCTCCATGCGCTTGGCGTCCTCCTCGTCCACGGCTTCGGCCGCCTTTTCGACGAGGCTGACCACATCCCCCATGCCGAGAATCCGGCTGGCCATGCGTTCCGGGTGAAACTCTTCGAAGTCGTCGAGTTTTTCGCCGACACCTGCGAGTTTGATCGCCTTGCCGGTAACCTCTTTCAAACTCAACGCCGCACCACCACGGGCGTCACCATCGAGCTTGGTCAACACCGCACCGGTCAAACCCAGCGCATCATCAAAGTGCGTTGCGACGTTCACCGCTTCCTGACCGGTCGCGGCATCAAGCACGAGCAGAATCTCCTGCGGCTTTACGAGATCGCGCAGACGCACAAGTTCCTGCACCAGCGGCTCATCGATCTGCAAACGACCGGCGGTGTCATAAATCACCACATCATTGCCATTGATCCGCGCGAAGTGTTGCGCTTCCTTGGCGATCTTCAGCACATCGGTCTCGCCACGTTGAACCACACAGGGAACTTCAAGCTGCTTCGCCAATGCTTCCAACTGGTCCATCGCGGCCGGGCGATACACGTCGGCAGCAACGAGAAGTGGATTCTTGCCCTTCTTCTTCAGCAGGTTCGCCAGCTTGCCGCTGGACGTTGTCTTACCCGCACCGTGCAGGCCGACCATCATCAGGCTGGACGGCTGGCCATCGAGGCGCAGCTTCGAGTTGGTCGAACCGAGCAGTTCCACCAACTCGTCGTTGATGATCTTGATGACCTGTTGGCCGGGTTGGATGGACTGGATGACCTTCTCGCCCAAGGCCTTTTCCTTCACGCGGGCGATGAAGGCCTTGGCCACCTTGAAATTCACGTCCGCGTCCAGCAGCGCCATGCGCACCTCGCGCAAGGACTCGGCCACATTGGACTCGGAAATCTTTCCCAGCCCGCGGAGGTCGCGGAAAACATTCTGCAATTTGCCCGAAATCGACTCGAACATAGGGGACCGGATACTAGGGAATCGGCGGCAATTCGCGCCAATCTTTTATTCAAGAGCCGGAAATCAGTGCTTCAATTCCAGCAAATCCCAGAGATTCCCATATAAATCCCGGAAAACCGCCACCGTTCCGTAGCCTCCTCCGTTGGCTCACGGACAAACTCGATGCCCAAATCCTGATACATCCGGTAGTCCCGCCAGAAATCATCCGTGTGCAGAAACAGAAAAACGCGGCCACCGGTCTGGTTACCAATCCGCGAAACCTGCTCTTCTCCAACCCCTCGTGCCAACAACAACTGCGTTCCTCCACCCTGCCCAGACGGCGCGACCAACACCCAACGCTTGTCCTGTTTCGGAATATAAGTGTCTTCAACCAGCTCGAATCCCAGCTTGCCGACGTAGAACTCAAGAGCTTCATCGTAGTCCCGAACGACCAGGGAAACATAGCCAATGGATTGGTTCATTGTTAAGTGCGTCCCAGCAGCGCTGTCGTCAGAAATCGCAAACACCTCTTCCACCGTCAGCCCAAATGATCTCGCGATCTTGATCGCCAGCGGCAGCGACGGCGTGTAGCGATTTGATTCAATCGAAATGAATCGTCTGGCGGCTCACACCCGTGAGCTCGGCCAACGCCTGTTGAGTCATCCGATCGCGATGCTGACGCAATTCGCGGATGTTGTTGGTGACTACCTCACTCATTGCTGCCCAACGCCCTCGGCGTGTATTGCGAGATGATGAAAACCGAACGCACCAAGGCGAATACGATATAGCCGAATGCTACCAACCCGGGCAGAAAATGAATGCTGATTGCTTCGTCTCCGCGGAAATGATGCACCGCCCAGACCGTCATGCACCCGAATACGAATGCCACATACGAGCTGGAACCTCCCATCAACGAAGCCTTTCGCGCCACATCAACATCTCGTTCGTCACAATCCCCCGCCCCATTCCCAAACAACATCGGTGTGAGCCCCAAGAAGCCTAGCAAAGCCAACGGCGCAAACGCTACCGGCCAGCCATGCATGACTCCGACAACCAAGGACGAAAGCGCAGCGACACTCACGATCACCACACTGAACCAAGCGGATTTGAGTTCCGAGTTCATGATTTGAAAATGTTAAGCATGCTTTACTTTTCAGTTCGAGCAGTTCTGACCGATCGACCGACTCCAATTGCCAGAAGTTCGTTTGACATCTGCTCTCCGTCATTTCCCGCCTTCCGAACGGCCGACATGGATTGACTCTCACAGCAAGAACAGCTGAAGTCTCGCCCGTCATTGCGCCGATCGAGGTCATTCCGTTCCAGGCGTCGATGCGTTTATCCAGAAACCATGTCAGAATCAAACGAGCTCAAGCCGAACACACTTTTCATCGAAGTCACCGGATCCGGTCTTCCCGAGGTAGATGGCCTATTCGTTCCCTCCACCGCCCCGCCCACGGAATCAGAATCAGGCACCCTCTCCAGCCACGGCTATTGGAATGGCAAGATGGCGTGGGACCGCGCCGACGGGAAAAGTGAACGCAGTCCGGCGATTTCATATTCGAACAGTTACAAATCCTGGCGGATCTGCCGGCTCGACGGACATCTCGCGTACGATTTCACCTGTGATGAAGACCTGCCGCCGACGGAAGGTGAATGGCATGTCTACAAGAAGGGCGTCGCCCCGGCACCGAAGGTGGTGATTCACCACTGCGATCCGCGAGAGAGTTGTCCGAAGCCCAATGTCGTCTTCATTCTCGGCGGCCCGGGCTCCGGCAAGGGCACGATGTGTGAACTGGCGGAATCCCAGTTGGGCTGGACTCATCTGTCCACTGGAGAACTGCTGCGTGCCGAAGTCGAGACCGGTGGTCCCCATGCCGATACGATCGAGAACCTCATTGGACCGGGCAATTTGGCGCCGGATGACATCACGGTGGACCTGCTCAAGCAGGCCATGGAACAGGCCATTCGCACAACCGGCCGAAGAAACTTTCTGCTCGATGGATTTCCCCGCTGCCAAGGCAACATGGACGCGTGGCATGATTTGTTCGGATCGAATGCCGAACTGCCCAAGATGTTGTTCTTCGAGTGTCCATATGAAGTTCTCGAAGAACGCATTCTCGGCCGCGCGAAGTTCACCGGACGCAGCGATGACAACGTGGAAAGCCTCAAGCAACGGTTCGACACCTTCAAAGCCGAAACCCTGCCGATGGTCGAGTTATTCAGGCGGCGGAACAAGTGCGTCGAAATCGACACCAGCCAGCCACGCCAGACCGTCTTCAACCTCCTGCGAGACAATCTTGCCGAATTCACCGACGAGAATTTTGCGGCTCAACCGCTGACCGAAAAAGCGGAAATGATGCTCGGTCTGCGACCGTGGCCGAAGGAAAAGGTCTGAGTTTCCACTTCCAGTGAAACCACGTATCAAGCTCGACGAAGCCAAGACGCCTGACGGCGGAACCCTGGCCCTGTTTGAGCATGACGGTTCCTTCGGGATCTTCCTCGACGGCCGTGAACTCATGCACTCCAAGGTGGCAACTTCGGAGGAGGTCTTGGGACGTATCGGGGTCGAGTGGATTGAGCCGGATCAACCAGCCAATGTTCTGATCGGAGGACTGGGTCTCGGCTTCACCTTGAAGTCGGCACTACGCACGGCCGGCCCTGAAGTATCCGTCGACGTCGTCGAACTGCTTCCGGCCGTCATCGAGTGGAACCGGACCCACATGATCGGCCTCAACGGTTCCTGTCTCAACGACGCCCGCGTACGCGTCATCAACCAGGACGTACACTCCTGGATCGAAGGCTCTCCCAAAGCCTCATACGACGCCATTCTCCTGGACGTCGACAACGGTCCGATCGCAATGGTCGATCAGAACAATTCGTCGCTGTATTCGCGGGAAGGCATCGATTGTCTCTGCCAACGACTGCGACCGGGCGGTCACTTGGCCATCTGGTCTGCGGATCGGGATCAGCCGTTTCAAAACCGCCTGCGCAAGGCGGGAATCCCGTTTGACGTCGTTCCGGCAAGACTCCATCGAGGAGCCAGGCAGAAAACCATCGCGATCTATGTGATCCAACCCAACGGTTGATATCACTTGGCCTGAATGGCGCTTGGGTGATGACGTTGGTCGGGGATTGGAAGGAACCGCTCCGTCCTCACCATTACCCAAATTTTTCCGTGGCCGATTCTTGGACGCTGTCGCGATGACGGATGCCCTCCACACGCGCCTTTTCGCTTCGCCCCAAAGTTTCACATGATTCCCGACAGCCCGGTTCAGGTGAGAAACCGAGGTTAACGCCGCAACTTTCCTTTCGGCTTCTTCACTCCGTGCTTCGGATCGTCGCGTCCGCCGAAATACTTGTCGCGAATCCATTTGGGTTGCCACCGGTCAAGAGTCCGCTTCGAGTTGTCGTAGTTCGGTTTCAAGGCCGCCGGTTTTTCGACGCGTAACGGATACCAATCGCCGAGCTCCTCGCGATGGGACTCCATCAAGGCCAGCATCTTGTCAGCGTGCGACTTGTGAACGGAGTCCGGAGCGAGAGGTTTCGTCTCATGCGGATCATTGGCCAGGTCGAATAGGATCCGATGATTGATCCTGGGATAGATGTGTAACTTCCAACGGCCATCACTCACCGCACGTTGATTGTCCTGAAACGGCAGGAAAACTGATGGACGTACGCTTCGTTCCCGACCATTCAGGATCGGACGAAGATCTTGCGAGTCATTGCCCTTCGGTTGCCGCAGCCCGGCAAAACCGCAGATGGTCGCATAGAGATCGTGAACATAGGTGTAGGCATCACTCGATCCGCCTCTCGGCACACCTGGCCCTTTGAGAATCAAAGGACAGCGCATGCTTTGCTCATATACATTCTGTTTGCCCAACAACCCATGACTTCCCATGGCCAAACCGTGATCGGCCGTGTAAATGACGATGGTGTTCTGCGCATGCGGACTGTCGTCGAGCGCTTTCATGACCCGGCCGACCTGAACGTCGAGATGAGTGATCAGGCCGTAGTATTCGCACAACTGATCACTGATCACCTGCTTGGTGCGGGGCCACGACGCCCGTCCTGCATCGCGCCCGGAGGTCGCCTGCGGGGCGTATTGAAACGGATGTTGCGGCAGGTAATTCGGCGGAAGCGGCGGCCGATTCCGATAATACATCTCCCGATAATTCTCCGGCGGATTCCGCGGGTCGTGCGGGGCCATGAAAGCCACATAAAGGAAGAAGGGCTGCTCCGTGCCGGCCCCGCTGATGAACTTCACGGCCTCATCGGCGAACACCGTGCTGGAAAACCCACCCGCGTCACGCTTGGGGTTGAGGTCGCCGTTGTTCAGATCCTGCACCTGAAAGTCCGCGTGATTCGCCATGCCACCCATATAGATTGAGCGCCCGTTGCGAAACGACTTGTCGAGGGTCCCCTTGCCATTGTGCCACTTGCCGATGATGAAGGAATTGTAGCCCCCCTCCTGCGTCAACAGCGCGGGCAGGCTGATGGCATCACCCCAGTTCGACTGCGGCTTGCTTCGTGGTAGGTTCATCCAATGCCGACCGGTCATCAGCATCGCCCGACTTGCGACGCACACCGCACCGCTGAACGAGCCCGCACAGTAATTTCGTCGGAAGCTGAATCCGTCTGCCGCCAATCGATCCAGATTCGGTGTTCGAATGTGCGGATTGTCATGCGCTCCGATCGTGTCCGCCCGCTGGTCGTCAGCGAACAGAAAGATGATGTTGGGACGCGCCGCGTCCACTGCCTGAACTACGAACGTACAAAGGAAGAACGAGATGATTAGTTTCATTTCTGCCGGGAAGATCGGAACTTTGAGCGGTTGAAGCAATTCAAGAAGCAAGACGTACTGCCGTTTCCGTGAGCCCCGCAGCCGAGGAAATCCTCACGGTGGCAAACAAAGGATCTTCACCCGTCTGGTCACGGTCGACCCAGATCGAGGCAATTGCGAGCCTGGATGCCGGCACCATGTCATGAAACCAGCTGCAGGCCGCGTGAATCCAATTGTCGTTTGCCACGCCGGACTGCCTTTGAAAGCGACGAAAGTGAGTCAGCGAAGGTTTGTAATCCTGCGCCTGCTCAGCCGTGACGACACAATCAAACCTTCGGTCGAATTGCTGATGCGTAAGCCCGAAGAGATCGTCATCGCAGTTGGTCAATATACCGAGTTTGAAGGCGGCAGTCCGCAGTCCCGCCAGTTCAGCTTCGATGTCAGGAAAAGGCCTAATCTCCCCCAAGACTCGGCGATGATCTGTTGCTGCTCTTGTGCCAGACTGATGCCGCATGAATTAGCAGCACGTTGCAGCGTGGTGGCGAGAACCTCGCGATAGGAGCGATGCGGCGTTTCACTCTCCACGATCCGCTCGAATCGATGATAGGCCGCAACCAACTCATCCACCCGTTCTCCGGCGACGCGTTCAAGAATCGCCCGAAAGCCCCCGTTCCAATCAACGAGAGTTCCGTAGCAGTCAAAGGTGATCCATTTGGTCTCACTCATTTTCTCATTCATTTGGACAGCACGTCGATCCGACTCCAGAAACCGGTTTCATGACGCCAATCAGTGGCCCGGTTCTCCAACTCAATGGAAACCGTCCGACCGGCGTGTGACGTCAGGTCGATGCTGAAATCCTGCCACCGGGTTTCCTTGATGTCCTGCTTTCGAACTTCCCGGCCATCAATTCGCACGACGAGTTGCCAATCGCCATTGATGTGGCTGCTGACCGTAAACTCCAACGACGTCCTTTTGCCGGCAGGAACGTCGAATTCGCGGAACAATACACAAGGGACTTCCCGACTGCGTGGATGGGTCGCCAGTACATTCTTGCGGCCACCCCATTCGGCTCGCAACCCCTTGGGCACAGAAGGGCCACCCCAATCCCGGACCTTCCAACCGGGGGCGAACTTCTTGAGATCGGCAGGCAGTTGATCTTTGGCATTGTTGACGGACTTCCTCGGCTTGTAGACCCGCGATCCCGGAGCGGGTTTTGAGGTCGCGGTCTTGATATAGGG
The DNA here is from genome assembly GCA_038154405.1 of Verrucomicrobiales bacterium. Classification (GTDB taxonomy): domain Bacteria; phylum Verrucomicrobiota; class Verrucomicrobiia; order Limisphaerales; family JAYPXF01. The sequence continues at coordinate 7,927 of JAYPXF010000102.1, forward strand.
CATCTTCGCGTCCACCTCCTTGCGCCAGGCATGGAGCATCTCGGTCAGCTTCTTCGTAATTCCCGGATGCTTCTGCGCCAGATCGTCTTGCTCACCGATATCGTTCTCCAGATCAAAAAGCTGCACCGTTCCGTTCTCGTAGTATTCCAGCAGTTTGTATTTCCCGAGGCGAATCGCTCCGCCCGGACTCTGATATCCGTGATTGCTGTAATGCGGAAAGTGCCAATAGATCGCCCCGCGATCATGCGCCTCGCCCTTCAGCGCGGGCACGAAGCTCTTGCCGTCCACATGCTGCTTGGGCAGCGCGGGAAGCCCCAGCATCCCCAACAGGGTCGGATAAAAGTCCGTTCCCGTGACCATCGCCTGAGATTTCGTGTTGGGCTTGGTCGTTCCGGGCCAGTGAACAATCAAGGGCACGCGGATGCCGCCTTCATAGTTCCACCCCTTGGCACCCCGCAACGGCAGGTTGGAAGAGGCAAAGCGGCGGTCGAGTTCCTTACGGGGCAGATTGGACGCGAGGTATTGGTTGGAGGCGGACATGCCGCCGTTGTCAGCCGTGAAGATCACGATGGTGTTGTCCTCCAATCCGAGCTCCTTCAGCTTTGCGCGAATCCGACCGAGACTCTCGTCCATGGACTCAACCATGCTGGCAAACTCGACGTTGTCCTGCTTTTGCTTCACCCACCAGACGCGCTTGTTCTGGGCGTTCTGAACACTCTGATCCTTCACCACCGCCTGCAACTCCGCGGGAGAAAGCGCCGGCCCGTCAGGATTTCCTTCGAGTATGTAATCGGGTCCGTCCGGCTTCGGCATCGAGGCGAGTTTCTGCTCGTATTTCTTCACCAGGTCCTTGCGACCCTGAATCGGGTCATGCACCGCAAAGTGCTCCATATGCACGAAGAAAGGCCGGTCCTTGTTGCACTCAATGAAGTCGAGGGCGGCGTCAGTCAGTTTGTCTGTGTAGTAGTCTCCCGCTTTCGCCGGCAGGGTTTTCTCATACTGCGGTGAGAACGGGTGGTAATAGGAACGCACCCAGCCGTGAATGGCTTCATCAAACCCATAGGTCCTCGGATCCTTGCTCAGGTGCGCCTTGCCGTAGTTCGCCGTGGCGTATCCGTACCGCTTCAAGGTCTCGGCCAACGTGATCTCCTCGTCCGGCAACGCCAGCAGTTTGTGCGCGCCATGCAGTTTCTCAAAATCACGCTCCGGCCGGCCTCGGAGCCATTCGGTCAGATCCGTACGCGCCGGATACTTCCCGGTGAGAATACTCGCCCGACTGGGCGAGCACACATGGCAGGTCGAATAAGCGTTATCGAAAAGCACGCCTTCCCGAGCCAGCTGATCGATCGCGGGTGTCTCGTAAAACCGACTGCCGTAGCAACCGACATCCCGCTGCCCCAGATCGTCTACGAGAAAGAACACCACGTTCGGGAGATCACGAGCCGAAACTCCTTGAATCACCACGACGCCCAGAATCAGAAAGAGAACCCGTTTCATCATGTCCGGAAATCAGTGGACCACAGGATCAGCGGGAACGATGCGTGATGCGAGCCAAACGTGACGAGGGATTCATGCACCAACGACGGCTTCCAATTCCCGTTTGAACCCCGCAGGCGATGTCCGATGCACCCGCACTCGTTCGCAGTCATTGAAACGCATGAAGGATACCAGTTCCCTGCCCAAAGCCCGCAGGAAGTCATCCTTCCGTTTCAACCAGGGTTCCAATGCCAGGTGTTGAATGTGCAGCAATGATTCCTTGCGCTCCGCCTTGCAGTCCGTCCGCGCGACCAATCGGCCGTTCCACAGAATGGGCAACGTGAAGTAGCCATAACGTCGCTTGGCTGCCGGCAGGTAACATTCAATCTGGTAGTCGAAGTCAAACAAGGTTTGCAGACGTTTACGCTGAATCACCAGGTTGTCGAAGGGCGATAGAATCTTCAGCTTGCTGCGACTAAGCGATCGGTTGAGAAGGTTCAGCGAATCGGGCAACGCATGGAACTCTTCGCCTCCCGTCCGGATCATCAACAGCTCACCGTTGCCAACCATGTCCCGCATCACCGCGCTGACCGGTGGCTTGATGCCGGGCTGCAGATAGGCGATTTCAGCGGGCTGCCCGAGGCCGTTGGCACGCAGATAACGAGTGATCAGGTACCGGGCATTCTCTTCCGGTGTCGGTTCGTTGGTATCGACGCCAGCGGGCAGCACCCGCTCAGTGAGATCGTATACTTTCTGAAAGTTTCTCCGCCCTGACGACATGAGTTCGCCGCACATGAACAGATTCTCCAAGGCGCGTTTGGCCGGCTTGGCCTTCCACTCTCCCCCGGTGCGTTCGCCGACGAAGTCGCGGGCCATCAGCGGCCCCTCGTTGCGAATGCGCTTGAGCACCTGTTTCTCGAGGCGCGGGTCTCGGACGTACCAATGCTCCTGTTCACCGCGATTGATCGCCCGCTTGCGAAACAGACTGAACCGGTAGTCCCGCATCGGCAGGTAAGCCGCGGCATGCGACCAGTATTCAAACGCCTTCCCTTCGGCGACCAGTTGATCGAGCTGGGACGGATGGTAGCGGGGATTGCGGTTCCACAGGGTGTGATGATGAGCGCGCTGAATGACCGATATGGTGTCGATCTGGATGTAGCCCAGGTGTTCAAGCGCGGACAAGGTGGCCGCGGAGACCGAACCGGCTGACCGGGGCGGCGGGAGTTGCTGCGAAAGCAGAACCAGCTTCCGGGCTTCTCCGATGGAAAGGGATTCGTTGCACATGCCGAACCTTGGTGTCTTTGAACACCTCCTTACCCTTGTCAAACCCGCCATCACCTTGGTTCAGGAAAATGTCGATCGTACCCATCTTGCTGTAGGTGGCGATGATGTCCAGGTCACCATCGTTGTCCGCGTCGCCAAGGATCGAAGACTCGCTGTATTTCCGCGGTCCGATGCGTTTGGTGATCTTGCGGGAAAGCTTACCATCCTTGTTCTCGAACAGCGCCAACTGAAACGTGGGCAATCCCGAGGCCACCAACATGTCCTGGTCGCCATCCCCGTCGATGTCGCCAAAATCGATCTGATTCGAATCGGTATAGAAACCGGTCTCCCAGTCGGGCATGAGGCCAAAGCGTCGTTTGCGGTCCTTGCTGTTCAAATACAGGGTGTTGTGCGATTCGTGGGTGCCCGCCAAATCCGGCAATCCGTCCTGATTGAAATCCACAACTGAAATGTGGTCGCAATCGGTTGTGGCCTTTGACTCCCAGATCGGCTGATCGCCAAACTTTCCGTCCCAATTCTCGAACACCACCCAGCGGCTCGGATTGGGCGCACTGGTCACCAGGTCAAGATCACCGTCCTGATCAAAATCAAGGAGCCTGGCATTGCCATCACCGCCGCAATGCTGGCTACCACTGACCCACACCGGTTTGTCCGAGAAAATCGGCGCAGCCTCGGCAAGACCGTGTATCAGAATGAACGTCAAAAGGGTGAAGTTTCTGTACATGCAACGCCGGCAGCATCGGTCCAAGCAGACGGAATTCAAGCCTTGTCGTTACGCGCCGGGAACCTGACATTTCGGATTAAGCCTATGAAAAAGATCTTCTTACCGGTCATTGCGCTGACGATCGTGATGCTGACCGCTGGTTTCAAGATTGCCGGCCGGGAAGAAAACCGACCCACGGTGCAATCGGCTTTTGGTGGCACGCTCTACGTGCGCACCATTCCCGCGGCTGACTATGGCGATGAGGGAAAGACGCAGGTGCTTCGCGTGAAGAATGATCGGATGAGTTCCTAGACGAGTATCCGACCTACATGCGTGGGGAGTTGTATCTGGGCTGGAGTCCGTTGGCGGGAAAATGGTACGTCGTCCATGTCGAGCCGCAACGCATCACCAGCAACGATGACTATCGCAAGCTGGGCAGGGTATCCCGCCTCGCCTTCTACATGGGCGGCAAGAAGATCCACAGCTACTCGCAGGAAGATCTGGACAAGATGGGCCTGCAACGAAAGGTACAGGCCTTGGTTCACAGACAAACCGGGCAATTCCTGGTCCGCGGGATCCGGCAGATTCCACGGACCAACCACTACGTATTCGTGATTGAGAAGATTTCCGCGAATGGCCATGAGCCGGTGGCGCTTCACCTGGATATCACCACCGGCAAAACGGCAACCGGTCACCCGTCTATTCCGCCAACTCCGGGAACTGCAGCAGCAGCTTCTTGTCACGAAACGGCCAGCCTTCGTTGGTTTGTTTCGGACCCGGCGTGGTTCTGCCATCGCGGAAAGCAGCGGCAAGATCGGCGACCATCTCCTTGATTTTGCCCGGATGTTTCTCTTCCAGATTCCTGGTTTCACCAGGATCGTCAGCGAGGTTGTAAAGCTGCACGGCCTTGGCCTCGACCTCCATCTTGCTCCAACCGCCGCCAGCTCCCTTGCTGAGGATCAGTTTCCAGTCCCCCTTGCGGATGGCGAACACGCCGCTGATCGAATGATGAATGGTGAAGGGACGAATGGGTTCGGTTTTCCCTTTGAGACAGGCGAAAAACGAAAATGAATCCTCCGCCGCGTTATCCGGGACCTTGTCCGCGCGGCCGAACATCTCGGCAAAGGTGGCAAAAAAATCGGTGGTGCAGATGGTCACGTCACTCACCGCACCGGCCTTGACCTTGCCCGGCCAGCGGACAAGGAACGGAACGCGATGACCACCTTCGAAGATGGTCGCCTTGGCGCCTCGCCAATCCCCGGAAGGTTTGTAACCGGCGGCAAGCATCTTGGGTATCTTCACATACGGAGCGAAGCCGTTGTCCGAGGTGTAGATCACCATCGTGTCGTCATCGATGCCGGAAGCAGCAACCTCGGCGAGGATTTCTTCTACAACCCAGTCGGTCTCGGCAACAAGATCGGCGTACAGGCTGTACTGCGGGAACTTGCCTTTGAACTTCTTGCCGGGCGTACAGGGTGTGTGCGGCGAGGTCAGCGGGACATAGAGGAAGAAGGGCTTGTCCTTGTTGGCGGCCCGCTTGCGGATGTAGGCGCGGGATTCGCGGGCGAAATCTGCGAGACAGGTGTGGGCGTCAAAGTCCGTTGCGCGCGCGCCGACGCGTTTGAAGTCATTGTATTCGTTGTGCTCCCACCCCCCGTTCACGGTTGGAATGGAGAGTGCACGGTTGTTGCGCAGATACAGGTAGGGCGCCATGTCGAGGGAGGAAAGGATGAAGAAAGCCTCGTCAAAACCCACGTCAACCGGGCCGTTCCGAAACGGCTTGCTGTAGTCGACACGCCAGGAATCGTCCTTGCGATCCGGACCTTTCGGACGATTCGCCAGCAGTTCCCAGTCAGCACCGAGATGCCATTTGCCGACCATGCCGGTGTGATAGCCCTGTTCTTGAAGAAAGGTCGGCAGGTTGACGCGATCGGGGTCCATCAGTGCCTGCGAGGAGGCCTTGCCCAGCACGCCCCGCTTGAGTCGGCTGCGCCAATTGTAGCGACCGGTCAGAATGCCGTAACGGGTCGGAGTGCAGACCGAAGAGGTCGTGTGCGCATCGGTGAAGCGCATGCCTTCCCTGGCCATGCGGTCCAGCGCGGGCGTCGGCACCAGTCCACCCATGTGGCTCGGCTCTCCCGGCCCCATGTCGTCGGCGAGGATGAGGATGATGTTCGGATTCGACGCGCTCACCACAGGCGTTATGGCGCTTGTGACGAGCGGCGTGAAGAGAACCAGAGTCAACAACAGACGGTACATGGACTGTTTGGGAGGGTTGCGGATCGGTCCAATGGATTTTCCTATTTTAAAGGGAGGCGATAGGCCTGGGCGGCATTCTTCCAATAGTACAGTTCGCGGGCATCCTGGCCTTTCTCACTGAAGAAGCGATCGACCAGTTGAACGAAGGTGGCGTAGGTATCCGTGTGTTTCGTGACCGGCCAGTTGCTCCCGTAGATAAGCCGCTGCTTGCCAAAGTTCTTCCAGAGGACATCGAGGACGGAGCGATAGTGCTCGATGTCCTGAGGGGCCGGTTGTGGCACGGAGCGTTGGTAGAGTCCGGAAATCTTGCAGGTGACGTTGGGGTTCTCGGCAAGGCGTTTGACGGCGGCGATCCACTCACGACTGGGAGCCTTGCCATCGAAGTCGTAGCCGAGGCAGTGGTTCACCACGATGCGAAGATTGGGGATTGCGCGTGCGACACGGTCGATCTTTTCAATACCCGGAATGCCACCCTTGTTGGTCAGGTAGTCCATGGTGAGCTTGTGCTTCGCGAGGGCGCGGAGATTCTTGAGCACGCGGGAGTCGGCATAGTCGATCGGCTTCGATCGGGGGTTGCGCGTTCGCACGCCGACGAAGCGCCGATCCTTCTTCAAGCGGCGGATGTGCTTTTCGAAGTCCTTGCTGGTGACGTCGACATTACCGACCAGACCAACGTAAAAGCCGTCACCCTTCACGAGATCGAGGACC
>JAYPXF010000102.1:14366-21773 GCA_038154405.1 Verrucomicrobiales bacterium
GGCTTGTAGAGAACCTTGTCGGACTCAGGAGGCCACGACATCGAGACGTCACGCCGCGGGTCGTAGAGATGGATATGGGTGTCGATCAGGTGTTTGACCGGTTTGAAGTTCTCCGCGGCAGTGGCAGGCAGCGCAATGATAACGGCCGCCAGGGAAAGGATTGTTCGGTTCATATAGAGATAGGTGTTGGTCAGCCCAGCAGTTGCTTGATGGGACCTGACTGATTGTGTCGCAGAGTAAGGTCGAAGTCGCCGTAGTGCTCGATCGGGTTGCCGTAGGCGTTCAGGAGCGTGGTGTAGAGATTGCCAAGCGTCTTGTGGCCTTCGCGACCGTGATAGGGGAGACGGACGTAGCGGCGACCGAGATCCAGCTTGGCATTGCGGCCCGACATGACAATGAAGGGGTATTCCCAACCGTGGCTGTGATGCGTTTCACCACTGTCGGGGAAGTAGAACAACATCGTGTTGTCAAACATGGTGCCGTTGCCTTCCGGGACGCCCTTGAGGCGCTTGACGATGGTATCGGTCAAGGTCATGTGATGACGCCGGGTGCGGCTGCGGATTTCGCCCGCGGAAACCCCGCCGATTGTCTTGTTGTGACCGACGTCGTGCATGTTGACCTTCTCGTTCCCCATGCCCGGGATGCCCGTGTAGCGATGGCCAAGCTCATCAACAGTAAAGGCGACCACGTTCGTAAGCCCGGAGATGAGCGCTGACAACAGGACTTCGGTGTGGGCGCGTTGGCGGTCGATGGTGCTCAGATTCTCGGAGAGATACTTCTTGTCCAACTGCGGAACATGTTGGAGTAGAACGTCGCTCATGGCGTCTACCTTGCGATTGCGTTCGCGGATGGCGTTGATCGAATCGCCGTAGTTGCTCAGTTTGCGACGTTCGATGCCGGACTGGCCGGCAGCCTCGCGTCCCAGATTCTCCGCCGCAAAAGCGAGCACCTTCCGCTGCAACTCGTAATTGATCTGGTCTTCCTTTTCGGTGGAGACCGATTTGAACAATTCCTCCATCGCTCCCTTCGGAGAACCAAATGCATAGTTGGGTTGTTGCGGTCCCCGGGCCGAGAACCCTTTCGCGATGGCATCGAGGCTGCCGCGGGCATTGCCGCCGCCGGTCGGGAAACACGCCAGTTCGATGTGCTCCATCGGGGAGGGAAAGAGCTTGGCCAATTCAAAATCGACCGTGGCCCACTTGATGGAGCTCGGACGTTCGTTTGCCTTAAACACGCCCAGCGCGGAACACCAGGAGTGATGACCGGTCGTGCACATCTTGCCGGACAATCCCTGGAGGATGGTAAGGTTGTCCTTGTGCGCCTGCAGCGGGCTCATCCAATCGGGCAGGTCATGGCCATCGAGATCAACCTCGAACGGTTCCTTCTTCTGTTCGCGTGACAGATCCCGTTCGCCCAGGGACGGAGGCACCATCACCTTCGGGAACAGGCCGTTGCCCTTGTGCATGAAGATGAAACGTCGCGGGGTGCCGTTGGCCGGGTTGGCAAACAGGCCGGGGACCAGCGCCATGGCGCCGGCGGCCAATGAGGCCTGCTTCAGGAAATCTCTGCGATTGCTCATGCTATTCGGAAATCGATTTGCGGTAGATAAACGAGTCGGAGGACAAAAGCGAGACGACAACCGCCTTAAAGCTGCCGCCGTTGTTCAGATAAGCCTGATCGGCGTCGATCAGGGTCTTGGAATCGGAGAGCATTTCGTTGCGGCCCATGAAATAGCGGAAGGCGTGGCGAATGATCGATTGCCGCACGCGGTCGGAGCGGCCCAAACGATCGATCAGATCCAGGGCATTGCTCACTTCGCCGTCCAGTTCGGGGTCGTCAGTGCCATCCAATTGGCCGGTGGTCATCACCCGTTTCGTGCGATAGGTGTTCGCGCCGTTCTTCTTCCGGGCCTTGGCAACGAGCTGGTCTTCATGTTCCAAGGGTTCGTTCAAGCGATAGCGACCGAAGTCGTCGTAGGCTTCAAAGGCGAAACCCAAAGGGTTCATGTGTTGGTGGCATTTCCAGCACTCCGCCTGGTGCGTCACGGACTCGACCCGCTCGCGCAGGGTCTTGTGATGATCCTCTGGAACCTGTGCATCAACGGTGATCGGCACATCGGGAACACGACCGGCCAGCAGCTTCTCCCGAATCCAACGTCCGCGCATGATCGGGTCAGTATGAAAGTTGGAGGAATGCGCAATCAACCAGGCGGGATGTGTGAGGAGCCCTCTACGGTTTGGTATGCGAAACGGTTGTTCGACCGGATAATCCCAGAAGGCCACTTTCTCAGGGTCCGGCGTCTTGCCGCGGGACAGTTCCTGGTAACGTCCGCGATGAGGGGTTTCCGGCAGATTATAGAAGGTCGAATGATGATAAGTGTAGCCATGCGAGAACGGCACCGTCGTGTAGGGCATGCGCCCCTGACCGAAGGAATCACGAAAGAAATGCATGTAGTTGGAAAACAGTTCTTCCTTCTGTCCCGGCTTCTTCCGCGCGGAGCCATAACGGTTGTAGAAGATCCATAAGCTGCGCCGGTCGAGGAACTCCGCGTTGTCCTCCAGCACCTGGGCCGGATTCTTTTCCCAGTCCGTGTCTTTGAGGTGTTCCCACATCTCCCGCCATTCGGCAATCACCTTGCGGCCGGCCTGGTTGTTCCTGTCATGATAGACAAAGTAATCCTCGCCCGTCAGCAGGTTCTCGAACACCGACCGATCTCGTTGCAGATGCCAATCCACAATGCGATCGGCCTCCTTGATGAGAAAACCCGGTGTACCCAAGGTGTCGCGTCCCGGATTTTGATAGAAGCCATCGCTGCGTTCGATGTCCTTGAAAATCTTCGCCGCTCGTGGATAACCGAAAAACTCGCGAAAGAAACGAACCAGCTTCGGATGTGACGTTTCATGGGAACGCATGTTCTTGCCGCTGATGCCCGGATCAATGGGTCCGGCAAAACGTTTTGGATCGGCGAGCAATCGCTTCACCTCGCGTTGGTAGTCTTCCTTGGTCCGGAGTCGACCTTCGACCGCAGCGCGCCTCAAGGTGTCATCCGGTCCGCGATCCCCGAGGGCATAAGAAATCGCCCGGGCCGCTTCGCGAGGCGACAGCCTCTTTCGCCCAAGCTTATCCGCCTCGCCTTCGCCGAATTCGAGGCGATAGAGAAATTCGGACTCCAACAAGACCGACTTCAGCATCTGCCGCAGGCCTTCGGCATTGCCCGCGAGTGCAATCGCAGAACGGGTCAAATCGAGATACTTGGCAACCTCGTCCTCGGCCGGCTCTCGCTGCAAAACCAATCCGAATTGTGTACGAATCGCCTCGGTCATTTCGGCATCAGTCGGCGGCGATTTCCGAATGATGATGCTCTCGAAGGCTTCCGGAGTCGCAGGCACCCAGCGGTCTTTCGCATTGGGAAAATCATCCGCCTCCAGTTCGCCACTCTTCACCCGCGCGGCGCGGATCTGTTTCGTCGAGATCCATTCGGCGTTGGGCAGCATCACCAGCAGGTGACCGCCGTTGAGCGGGCTGTTGTCGTAATCGCGAATGCCGGATCGCTCCGGCAACAGGAAGGGATTGGAGACACCATAGAGATCTCTGCCCCGCTGCCGGTCCTCGAGCTGAAACACATCCCGCACGCGTTCCTCAAAAATCTGCGGACTGACCAACCAACGCCGCGCCGGCGAGAATGGCGCATCCTTGATCTCGCCGCTGAAGAGTTTCTCGTGATCGACGTAGTTTCCGTAATCCGGATAGCGCAACTTGTCCTCCAGCTTCGATGCCCCGTGCTTCTTCAACTCGGTCGACACCCATCCGATCAGCAATTGGCGTTCACGCTCGCCGGGTTGCATCTTCTTTTTCTTCGGTGGCATCTCCTCGAGGTAAAGCTGCTCGTGCACCTTGTTCAGCAGGGCCAGCCGATCTTTCAAGGAAACTGTCGCCAGATTGTCGAGCCGCACATCGCCCTTGGCGGCATCTTCGTCGTGGCAGGAGAAACAATACCGATCGAGGACGCCGGCCACGTTCGTCGGGATCGCGTATCCTTGGGCGGCATCGAGTACGCCCGCGCTCAACGCGACGACGGAGAATACCGCAAGGAGTCTTGAGAACTTGAACTGCATCAGTGTTTCGGTTCGGATTGTTCAACAACCCATACGAATTCCCCAACCTCTTTATTCTGAATGTTTCTGATGACGCGCCTGCTTGTTTTACTCGGACTCTGGATGGTTGTCCACAGTGCCGAGGCGGAGAAACGCCCCAACGTGCTGTTCATCATCTCCGACGACCTCACCGCCACCGCACTTGGCTGCTACGGTAACCAGGTCTGCCGAACACCCAACATCGACAAACTGGCGCAAGAAGGCACCCGTTTCACCCACGCCTATTGCCAGGCCACTTTCTGTGGTCCTTCACGGGCTTCGTTCATGTTCGGCTACTATCCCTACGCCACGAAAGCGACCGGGTACACCAGCGGGCGCAGGGAGGTCGGCCCGGACAAGGACAGCTGGCCGCAATACTTCCGCAAGCATGGCTACCACAGTGCCCGCATCTCGAAGGTGTTTCACATGGGCGTACCCACGGACATTTCACCCGGGCGGGACGGAGCCGATGATCCGGCTTCCTGGAATGAGCGATTCAACAGCCCCGGACCAGAGTCCAAAGCTCCCGGCATCGGCGAGACCCTCGAGAATAATCCCGGTGGCAAGAACAAGAAAATTGCCGGCGGCAACCGGTTTGTCTACGTGAAGGCCGAAGGCGATGACCTGGTGCACTCTGATGGCAAGACCGCGCAGAAGGCCGTCGAACTCATTCACCGCTACCAGGATCTGGATAAGCCCTTCTTTCTCGCCGTCGGTTTCGTGCGCCCACACGTCCCCTTGGTTGCACCGAAGGAATACTTCGAGCCCTACCCATTCGAGGAAATGGTCCTGCCGCCGAAGATTCCCGGTGATTTCGATGACATACCAAACAATCCAGGCAATCGTCGCACCTCGGCGAAACTACAACTCGATCTCAGCCAGCAGAAGAAACTCGTCGCCAGCTACTACGCCTCCGTCAGCTACATGGACGCGATGACCGGTCGCGTGCTTCAGGCCTTGGAAGAGAGCGGCCAACGCGACAATACGATCGTCATCTTCACCAGCGATCACGGTTATCACCTCGGCGAACACGATCTTTGGTCGAAGGTAAGCATTCACGAAGAGTCGGCGCTGGTGCCGCTCATCATCTCAGTGCCGGGCAAAAGGCCCGCGGTCTGCGGCTCTTTCGTGGAACTGCTTGATCTCTATCCCACCGTGTCGCGGCTCTGTGGTCTGAAGATCCCCGGCCAACTTCAAGGCAAGGACATTTCCCCCATGTTCGATGATCCCACCACCAAGGTTCGCGAGGCGATCCTGTGCAGTGGCAAAGGCAGGCTGTATCGCAACAAAAGATGGGCGCTGCTGGACTATGGGAAGAATGGCGAACTATACGATATGAAGAACGACCCCAAACAATACACCAATCTCTACCGACATTCCGATCACGCGGTTACGCTTGTCGATTTGAAGTCGAAACTGGCCGCCAAGCTGGCATCCGTGGAGAGAAGCGCACCGTCGTTGCCAAAGCCGGGACGGTAATTCCGGCAACACTTGAACGAACCATATGATCTCGTACTCCGAACCTGGCCGCCACGCAACCGGCCGTCCCATCATCGTCCGGGCGCTTTTGTTCGCCCTGTTCTCGACCAGCCTTGCCCACGCCGCCCCCAAACGCGGAGCACCGCATCCGTCAGACACCACCTACAAGCTCGTATGGCAGGATGAGTTTGACGGCAACAAGCTGGATCGCAGCAAGTGGGTTCCCGAAGATGACACGGTCATCGGCAAATACGGACACGGCAATGGTGAGGCCCAGGCCTACATTGATGCCGAGGGAGAAACGTTCTTTGTAAAGGATGGCCGGCTGACAATCGTGGCCCGACACGCACCCGGGAAGAAATACCCGCTTCGTGAGAAGGCTGGCGGTCGCATTCTGAAGCAGATCTCTCATCAGCCTTTCCGCTCCGCCAAGCTCCAGACCAAGGGGATGGCCGCGTTCACGTACGGCATCTTCGAGGCGCGGGTTCGCAATCCAACGGACACCGCCGGCAGGAAAACAGCCATCCCAACCTGGCCCGCGTTCTGGATGATGCCGGAGCCAAAGACGGCTCCCTACCATGGCTACTGGGATCAGAACGCCGCCACCAAGAAATGGAAATGGGCCTACAGCGCCTGGCCTTACAGCGGCGAAATCGACATCATGGAGATGTCCGGCCGGGCCACGCGGCTCTATCACGGCGGCGCGGTCTACCACAAGAGTCCGAAGAACACCACGGTCGGCCAAATTGGATGGTACTCCCACTACCGCCGCTTCGACGGGGCGATCAACCCCAAACAATGGATCGCCGATCAGGTCCTCGATGGATCGCTGCAGCCGAAAGCCGGCGAGGATTCCTATCCCAAGGACTATCACATCTACGGCTGCAAATGGACAAAGGACCGGATCGTCTTCATGCTCGACCACAAGGAATGGGGTCCAGGCTTGGATCTGACCAAACCAGCCAAGTTTGGCGGCCGGAAGATCTATCAAGATTACCCCTTCTACCTGATCCTGAACCAGGCGATGGGCGGAAACTACTTCGGCGTCTGGGGTCCGAACAATCGCGGGCCGGACAAGAAGGGAAAGAACGAACTCTACGATTTCGATCTGTTCCCGCAGTTTATGCACATCGACTGGGTGCGCGTCTATCAGCTGGAGTGATCCGAGCCAGGCTGAACATTTCCGACGAAGGATGAACCGCCTGTGTCCGCGAATGCCTATTCGTATTCCGGGATCTTTGCGCCCTTCTCGATCCGTTCGTTCTGCCAGTAAACGAATCCGTCGTCTTTTAGTTCAACCAATCTGGCGTTGCTTCCGGGCACCGGTTTGGCCGGGTTCTTTGGGAGGAAGGACGCCAGTTTCTTTTTGAGGGACTGCGTTCCCGGTCTTGAAGCGATGTTCGTGAATTCCTCGGGATCCTTTTTGATGTCGTAGAGTTCTTCGGAGCCGTCGGCATAGCGGATGTAGCGGTGGGTCTCAGTGCGAACAGTGTCGTTGCCGGGACCGTGGGAAGTGATGGCAGGTCGGGAGCGCGGGGCTTTGGCGTTCTTCAACAGAGGAACGAGACTTAGGCCTTCGAGTTCGGCGGGAACGGACTGCAGTTGGCAAAGTGCCGCCAGGGTCGGATAGATATCCAGGAGCTCAGTTGGCCTTTCGCACCGGCCACCTTTGGAGATTCCCGGTCCCGCGAAAATCAAGGGGACGCGGGTGGAGGGATCCCAGAGGGTGTTCTTGCCGGTGATCTCCTTCTCGCCGAGGTGATAACCGTGATCGGACCAGCACACGACGATGGTG
>JAYPXF010000103.1:0-1981 GCA_038154405.1 Verrucomicrobiales bacterium
CCTCGGGGATGCCCCATTTCTCGGCGGTGGCCTTGGCGTTCTTGGTGGATCCACAGATGGCGGTGACCTGTACGCCCAAGCGCTTGAGGGCTTCGATGTGAACGGGGCCGATGAAGCCGGTGCCGATGATGCCGGCCCGAAGATTGGAGAGGGTTTTGACGGTGGCCATGTTTCGGGCGCGTATTGGAGCAAGAAAAGAGCCCCGTGCCAATCCTTGGCACGGGGCTTTGAAATTGGACGGATACGTCAGATCTGATTGATCAGTCGAAACCGACGGTGGCGAGTTCCTTGTTGGTGATCGCGTTGATCACCTTGAATTGTTCCTGATGGAAGTCCGGAGCGGAACGGAACGTGAGCTTGCCAAAGAACTTCTTCTCCATGTCGATCAGGATCTGTTCGTCCTCGTTGCGGAGGCGGTGCATGACGTCCGGATGCACGACGACCTTGAGCTGGAAGTCGCTTTCGTCACGCGGACGGTTGCGCAGGATGGCGGCGAGTTTGCGCTGAATCTCAACGCTCATCGTCATGGCATTCTTGAGCAGACCGCGGCCCGTGCAGTTCGGGCAGTTGTCGTAGACCTTGGTCTGCACGCTCTCGCTATGACGTTGGCGGGTCATTTCCATCAGGCCGAGTTGTGAAATCGGTAGGACATGGGTCTTGGCCCGGTCACGCTTCAGGTTGTTGCGCATCCGATTGAAGATGGCGCGCTGATCGCGTTGCTGGCGCATGTCGATGAAGTCGATGATGATCAATCCACCCAGGTTGCGCAGGCGCAACAGGCGGCAGATTTCATCGGCGGATTCTTCGTTCACGCGCAGGATGGTCTTGTCCTTCTCGTTGTCCTTGCCCTTGTGGCTGCCGGTATTGATATCGATGGCGACCAAGGCTTCGGTTTCGTCGACGACGAGATAGCCGCCGCTCTTGAGGTGGACCTGACGCGAGAAGGCGTTGTGCAACTGGCGTTGAATTCCGAAACGATCGAAGATCGGTTGTGGCTCGTTGTAGAGCTTTACCTTGTCGACGGAGCGTTTCGAAATGCGGCCAATGAGTTGGCGCACTTCTTCGTATTTCTTGCTGTCATCAATGACGATCCGTTCGACGTCCTCGGTGAGAAAGTCGCGGACGGTGCGTTCCACCAGGGGCGGTTCCTGGAAGACACAGGACGCAGGCGGTCCGTTGTCGATCTTCTCCTGAATCTCCTTCCATTGGGTGAGAAGCAGGGCGAGGTCGCGGATGAAGTAGCGTTTCTGTTGGCCTTCGCCGACGGTGCGAATGATCACGCCCATGCCTTCTGGAATGTCGAGTTCGCGCAGGATCTTCTTCAGGCGCTGGCGTTCTTCCTGACTGTCGATCTTACGGGAGATGCCGCACTGATCGGAGTTGGGCAGGAGCACCAGGTAGCGGCCGGGGAGGGCGAGGTGTGTGGTGACGCGCGGTCCCTTGGTGCCGATGGGGCCCTTGGAAACCTGGATGATGATCTCCGTGCCTTTCGGGTAGAGTTTCGGAATGTCCTTCTGCGTGACCTTGGGGCGTTCCTTGCGGCGCTTGCGTCCACCTTTTTTCTGGTCGCCGCGATCGATGACTTCGACGCTGCTGTCCAGATTGGAGGGGATGATGTCCCAGTAGTGGAGGAAGGCATTCTTTTCGTAGCCGATGTCCACGAACGCCGCCTTCAGGCCATCTTCAAGGTTCTTGATCTTGCCCTTGTAGATGCTGCCGGCCATGCGCTCCATGTCGGTACGCTCGATGTTGAACTCCTCGAGTTTCCCGTTCTCCTGAACGGCGACGCGGGTTTCGAGAGATTCGTAGTTGATGATGACTTCCTTGTGGATCTTGGGCTGGTCGGAAACGAGTTTCTTGACCTTCTTGATCATCTTGGAAGCCGTCTTCTTGATCTTGTCGACGATCCCTTTGGTTTCCTCCTTGATCTCGACCGGTTCGAAGTTCTTCTTCTTTTTCGGATCTTCGACGGCCTCGGGAG
>JAYPXF010000103.1:1991-4545 GCA_038154405.1 Verrucomicrobiales bacterium
GCGGTTTTACTTCGGCCTTCTTTGGCTTTTCGCCTTCTGGTGGAAGGCCGGCGGCCACGTTTTCGGCGCGTGTGATTTCGTTTTCACGGCTGGCGTTGAACACCTTTTCCTCCGCGGATTTTTCACCGGTGGCGAGGGCTCGGGCATTCTGTGCCTGACGGCGGGCTTTGGCGCTGTTGTCGCGGTTTCCACCACGACCGCCTCCGCCACCTCCGCCGCCGCCTTTGCGGCCGCCGGAGGATGGTTTGAACCGCTGCGATCGCTTGCGGTTGCTGAACTTTCTTTCACTCATGGTTAGTAGGCTCTTCTATGCATGTGAACATTCTGCAACAGCCCGATCGCCAACATGGTGACGAGCGTGAAGGAGCCGCCATGGCTGAGCAATGGCAGCGGCACGCCGGTGACGGGCATGAGACGAATGTTCATTCCTATGTTGATGAATACGTGGCTGAACAGGAGGGTTACCACTCCCACGGCCACGAGACGGCCCAGACGGTCCCGCGCCTGGGCGGCGATCCGGACTCCGGAAAACAGGATCACGGAGTATAGACCAATTACGATCACGCTTCCGGTGAACCCCACCTCTTCCGCAAGCACGGAGAAGATGAAGTCGTTGTGGGCAACGGCGCGCGGCAGATAACCAAGGCTGTTCTGTTTGCCTTGCCGCCAACCCTTGCCCGTGAGCCCTCCGGTGCCGACCGAGATCAATGCCTGGCGGCCGTTGTAGGAGTCGTTTTCCTGCAGCTCCTCGAGGGCTTTGCGCTCGGACGGCGTGACTTTCGCCCGGGCGTACTTGACATAATCCAGATCGAAGTAGACCAGCAGTCGACGGCGCTGATAGTCCTGGATCGGCGCCCGCCACTGGGGGGGCGCAAAGAGGATATCCAACAGCAGGAGGGCCACCACGAGCGAGGCTCCGCCAACGAGGCGGCCGAGGTATTTCGTGGGGACATTGCCGACATACATCATGGTCAATCCGACCGGGATGAGAACGAGAGAGGAACCGAGGTCCGGTTCCACGAGGATCAAAAGAAAGGGCAGAGCCATCATCCCGAGGGCTTTGCTGAAATTGCCAGGCAGGCGCAGTTCGTCGAGTGGCCGGCTGAGGAAATTGGCGAACGCGAGGATGAGTGCCAGCTTGGCGAATTCGGACGGTTGGACGCTGAAGAACCCGAGATCGATCCACCTTCGGGCTCCGCCACGGACCGATCCGATGAACGGAATCAGCACCAGCAATAGCGCGATGATCGTGGCCCAATAGGCGACATAGGAATAGCGGGACAGGCTGCGGTAATCGAGCAGGCACATGACGGCCATGCCTCCGAGCCCCAGAACATACCAGATGATCTGTTTGAACGCGGCGCGTTTGTAAAACGCCATGTCCGCGCCTTCGGTCGAGAAGCGGGCGCTGTAGATGAACATGACGCCAAAGATCATCAACGCGAGCACGGCGATCATGGTCACCCAATCGATCGTACGTCGTTTCTTGTCTTGGCGTGTCTGTTTCATCTACTTGTTCAAGGCCACGGTGTTCTGCCGTGCCTGTTGTTCGATCTTTACGATTTCCCGATAAATCTGCCCGGCGACCGGCGCGCAGGTGTATCCGCCGGATCTGCCGCTTTCAACCATCACGACCACGGCATAGCGCGGGGCTTCGACGGGGGCGAAAGAGGCAAACCAGGTGATCTTGTCCACGATCTTGCCGCGTTGCTCGACTTCGGCCGTGCCCGTTTTTCCGCCGATGGTTATGCCCTGAGTGAAGGCCGATTTGCCCGTGCCATCATCGTCGTGGACATCGGCTTTCATGATGTTCTTGAGAATGCCGATGCTGCGTGGAGAGACTCCGAGGTAACTGCGTATATCACCTTGTTTGTAATAGATCGGCTGTAGCGTGGATTCAGGGTCGTTTGGTTCGATGCGCGCCGCGATGCGAGGCCAGAAAACCGTTCCGCCGTTGGCGATGGCGGAGGTCATGGTTGCCACCTGTAGCGGCGTTACGTGAATGCGCCCCTGACCGATGGCAAGATTGGCCGTATTACCCGGGCCCCAGCCCGAAACGAGGTCTTCCAGTTTGGGATAGTTGCCGGGGACGTCCTGTCCTTTGATCAGTCGACTCTTCTGGCCGAGCCCGAGTTTCTCACCGATCATGATCATCTTTTGGATCACGCCTGGTTTCATGGCATGGCGAATGAAATAGGTGTTGGAGGAACGTACAAAGGCGCGACGGAGATCATACATTCCGGCCGCGGCTGTGTCGTCGATCTCCCGCGTGCCTTCGCGCCATTGCCAGTAACCCGGATTGTAGATCTGCTCAGCCGGATTGCATTGACCGGCTTCCAGCGAGGCCAGTGCGGTAACCATCTTGAAGACGGATCCGGGGTGGTAGTGCTCGTAGATGCAGCGGTTGAGCTGTGGGCGATTGGTCGAATTGTTCAGTGCGTTCCACACTTCGGTCGAAATCCTATCGAGGAACAGATGCGGATTGTAGGACGGTGCGGAGGCCAGAGCGAGGATGTCGCCGTTCCGCGGATCCATGATCACAACCGATCCGCGA
>JAYPXF010000103.1:4555-14715 GCA_038154405.1 Verrucomicrobiales bacterium
TCCGAATTCCGTTTGGCGCAAGGCCATCTCCGCGGCGTACTGCAGGCGCAGATCGATGGTCAACGTGACTGATGCGCCGGGATCGGGGGTGCGCAGGAATGAGTTGGTGGTCTGGTAGCTGAGATAATTGACCGTGATCCGTCGCGTTCCGGCCAGTCCACGAAGTTCACCGTCGTATTCGCCTTCAATGCCGGCAAGCCCTCTCCAGTCTGGCAGGCGATAGTCAAAGAACGCATCCTCGTCCTTGTGCGAGCTCTCATCGCGTTTGAGCATGCCGAGCACGTGGGCACCGAGGGTTTCGTAGGGATAGACACGGACGGATTCCACCCGCAGATCCAGGCCCGGGAGCGACTGAGGTTTTTCAGAGAACAGTGCGACCTGTTCCAGAGTGAGATTCTTGAGAATTGGATAGGGGAGCGCGCGCTTGGCGCTGAAGTGTTTGTTGAAGGCTTTCTCGTCGATGGCGATGTCTTCTTTCAGCCACTGGCTGACCTGATGGGCAAGATTGGAGACGACCAGATAACGCGCGAGCCGGGGATAGTTCGGAATCCCCTCCGGCAGAATCGTCTGCTGAGCCTTGACCTGCCGGAAGCTCTTCTTGAAACGCGAACTCAGATCGGCGAGATAAATGTCCAAGTTGAAGACGGGTCGATTCTTGGCCATGGGAATGCCGTTGCGATCGAGAATCTTTCCACGGACGGCCGGAACGCGGACGGTGCGGGTCGTCTGGCCGATCTGATCTTCCTGGTAGTGGCGCGAACGAACGATCTGGATGTACCAGAGTCCTGCGATCAACACGCCGAGACCACCAAACATGATGATCGCCAGGAATCGGAGTTCCCGGTCATCTCGTTTGAGTTGGTCAAAAATCAGCATGGTTCAATCAGGTGCCCGACACTTTTGCGGAAACGGACGTGTCACAGATCGTGCGGAATGAAAAAGTGCGGTGTAGCCGCTGGAACAATCGGAAAATGAGCGGAGTCGCGATGGCCGTGAAAGCAGCGGAAACGAACAGTCGCCAGACGACGTGGGGCACTGAGACGGCCGGGGGCTCCGTCAGTACGGTCAGGATGAAGCCCAGCAACGGGACAACGAATCCCACAATGCCTCCCAGCAACATGCGGGCGAACGGCAGTTGGTGCATCACGTATTCGCGCTTGCGGTTGAGCGTGAATCCAACGGCGAACAACGCCGCAACGGAGATGCCAAGCGGCGTGGATGAGAAGGAATCCTGAAGCAGTCCACCTACGACACCGACAATCGTCACCCCCCAGAAGGATGGATGCTGAATGGCGGAATACACCAGCAGGGCCGGGAGCAAGGACACAGGGCCGCCCATAAGCCAACGCAGAGTGTCCACGCCGACGCTTGCGTAAACCGCGAGGTAGACGGCGACAAACAGGGATATGATCTGATCTCGGTTCATGGCACCACCACGTAGACCTTGTCCAGCTTGCTGAAGTTCACGGTGAGACGCACCCGCGCCTCCAGATACAGGCCGTAGCCCACATTGCGAATGTCGATGATCTTGCCGATCGGAATTCCGGCCGGAAACACCCCTCCGAGGCCGCTCGAGGCCACCGCATGTCCGGGACGTAGATCGAAATCACTGGTCACCACGGTCTGGCCTTCCTGGGCATTGTTGCCTTTTGACAGGTAGGTGAGGGTGACGATGGACGGATCAGCTGAGTAGGCCTTCACAATGCCGTGCTCGCCGGTGTCCTGAACGATGGCAGCAGCCTGGCAATTGGCGTCTCCCAGCAGGAGGATCTGTGAGCGACCGGTCTTCGATGAAACGACTTTGCCGACCAACCCGTGCGTGGTGATGACGGGGGCGTTGACGAAGACGCCATCGCGTTTGCCCACGTTGATCTCCGCTGTGCGCCACCAATTCGCCGGATCTCGCGCGATGATTCGTGCCGGCTTCAGCTTCCACGGCACGCGCTGGGCGAATCCGATCATCTGGCGCAACTTGTCGTTCTCGTTGCGAATCGTGTCCGTGTGGCTCAGCTGAAACTTGAGTTGCTGAACCTCTTCCTTCAGCTTGCGGTTCTCCTCGGTCAGCACGCTGCGGGGAACGATCAGTTCGCCGGCCTTCTTGGCGGTCTTGTCGGCGGCACTGGAGAGCCCGAAGAAGGGCATAAGGAGCCCACTGATCGTGCGCTTCACCTGATGGGTGAAGCCCGTCGGCAGACTCAGCAGCAGAATGACCAGGAGACTGACCGCTCCTGCTGCAACAATATGTGGTTTCTTCAGCATCAGCCGGCCGTTTCATAACGGCAGGCGAGCTACGGCAAAATCTTAATCCGTGGAAGCAGCGACGCGCTTGAGGAAGGCCAGTTCATGCAGGACCCGTCCGGTGCCTTCGCAGACCGCCGTCAGCGGATCGTCGGCAATATGAACGGGTAATCCGGTTTCCTGCGCGACCAAACGGTCGATATTTCGCAGGAGACCGCCGCCACCAGCCATCACGATGCCGCGATCGATGAGATCGGCGGCCAATTCCGGCGGGCAACGTTCCAAAGTGATTCTGACAGATTCAACAATGCTTGATAATGGCTCTTTCAGAGCTTCGCGTATTTCTTCGGACTTGATGGTAATGGTCTTGGGGAGACCGGCGCTCAAATCGCGCCCTTTGACTTCGAGAGTCAATTCCTGTTCCAGTGGAAATGCCGATCCGATCTTGATCTTGATTTCCTCTGCCGTGCGCTCACCTATCATCAGGTTATAGGTGCGCTTCATGTGTCCGATGATCGTGTCATCGAACTCGTCGCCGCCGACCCGCAGGCTGCGGCTGAACACGATCCCAGCCAGAGATATGATAGCGATCTCTGTCGTGCCACCACCGATGTCCACGATCATATTGCCGGCGGGTTCATGCACCGGCAAACCGACGCCTATTGCAGAGGCCATGGGCTGCTCGATGAGGTAGACCTCCCGAGCCCCGGCATGCGTGGCGGAATCTTTCACTGCCCTTCTTTCGACTTCCGTGATCCCCGATGGAACAGCCACCACGACCCGTGGCGCGATCAGCTTGCGATGGTGAACCTTCTGGATGAAATGCCTCAGCATTGCCTCCGTGATCTCAAAGTCGGCAATGACGCCGTCTTTCATGGGTCGAATGGCGATGATATTGCCCGGGGTGCGCCCGAGCATGCGCTTGGCTTCTTCGCCGACCGCGAGGACGTTCGTGGTTCCGGCCTGAATGGCGACCACGGAAGGTTCACGCAACACAATTCCTTGATCCCGCACGTAGACCAGAGAGTTGGCCGTGCCCAAATCGATCCCAATATCGTTGGAAAAAAGGGTTTTTACGTTGGACAACATGAAACGCGTTACGTTAAGGCGCTGAGCGTAGTGTTCGGAAAAGGGAGCGGCAAGGAATTTTACCCCTGACAACGCGCTATTTCGCCACTTCCTGCCCAGAAGCGATCTGTGAACGGATCTGTGCCATAATGGCGCGACGTTCGGTCTTGGGCATATAGAAATTGAACCCCTTGTCGCGGAACCTGATTCCAAGCTTCTGATCCAGTTGATGCTGGATGAACTGCCGGTTGATCAGGTGCGTGTCTTCCGTGATGAATTCGATCAGTTCGGGGAGCCACTTTTCGAGTTTGTCCGGGGCGGTCATGGCATGGGCGGCGGCGAGTCGAGTCGGGTGGTGCGGACTATCGAGCCAGTTCGCACCCACGGCTTCCTTGCGTTTGGGGTAGTTTCGGAAGAGACGGCTTTCGGCATACTTGTGTTCTTCGCCATACCATTTGCGAAGATGGTCGATCGTCCAGTCGATGGGTTTGTCCAGGTGGCAGAGGTTGCAGGCGTTGGGTTGGTTGGCCTCGATCATCTTCGGATCGGTCGGATTGAAAATCCGGTGGGTGCGGACCATGTATTCCAATCCCTCATTGATCTTGGGCATGTGGCAATCCATGCAGCGACTGCCGGCGCTCTCGGGTTTGTGATGGGTGTGTGCCTCGACCGCGGATGGATCTTTGAACTGTTGGTGGCAATCAATGCAACTCCGGTCATTCTGTTCCGGCGTGCGTTTCCACTTGGGGCCGGTGGCTTCGTGTGGATCATGGCAGTGGACGCAGGTCAAGGTGGGCATGTCGGCATGTGAATCCGAACGGCGTTTGTAGCAGAAGCCCTGGGTGCCGTCGGCGAACTCGGTGGAGTTCCAGGTGTGAATGCCGTTGGCGTATTCCGGGCGCCCGCCGGTGTGACAGCGGGCACAGATGAGGTTGGCGTTGTTGTCGGATTTATCCACCAGGTCCTTGAAATCCTTGCCGGCAGAATGAATCTGCGGATGAACGGGGAAAAACCAAGGCCTTACGGTGGTGTTGGTCTTGGAGCTGTTGGCTACGTGTTCCTTGGCTCCGTTGTGGCAGGCCTCGCAACCGATCCCGAGTTCCAGGCGGTGACCTTCGGAGGGCAGTCTTTCGACCCGCTTCACCAGGGCGTGGTAGTCATCCATCTTTCCGGGTTGGTCGGAGTTGCGCAGTGACACCAATTGCGGATGCTCGTTCTCGATGTAGTTGCGGGCTTCGATGAGGGCTGACCGCGGAGAGTATTTGGAGAGGCGCTCCGTGCCGTAACTGGTCAGCATCCAGTCGCCGGAGCAACCATAGTCGTAGTCGGCGATACGTTCCTCGGCGAACAGGTCCATGGCAGAATGTTCATGGTGGGATTCACGCAGCACGTGAACCGTGGGGACCCAGTAACCTTCCGTGACCCAGAAACCGAACGGCAAAACATGTTCGACGTTGTGCTTGTCGTCCTTTTCCGGCTGCGAGCTGTCGATCAGCTTGCCGGTGTAATACTGAAAGAAACGGGAGCCGATCGTGCGCATGATCCGGTAGTGGCGCGTGCGATCTTCCCGCTCGGTCTTCATGTGGTATTCGCCGTCCTGCATAAAGAAGGTGGCGACGCCGCCCTGGTAGCGAATGTTGTTGGTGCCGGAAAAATCGCCCAACACGTTCTCCGATGTGGCCAGGGCGTTCATCTTGCGATGGGAATGCGCCTGCCAGTCGCCGTACTTGTCCCGATGACATTCGGCGCAGGATTCGGAACCGGCGTAGTCGACGCGGCGCACGTTGCTGTTGGTGCCGGTGTTCACCTTGGCGATGGAAGTTTTCGTGGGAAGATCGCGTCCCTTCCAATAGACGACCTGGTTCGATGGATTGAAGAAGTTTGTCTGCGCAATGCGATCGGCATCTTCCTCGCTGGCGGCTGCGGTTTCGTATGCCGAAGCGGTGTAGTCGTCCGGATCCGGGCCGTTCAGGTAGACGAGGAAACCGACGATCAAGACGACCAGACCGACCGCGGGAAGAAACACACCGGCACCGGAAGGTGCGGTTGAATTCTCTTCGTTGTCGGGCTCTTGATCCATGCCGGAGACCTTTTTCTAACAGGAATAAACAGGCTGACTCAACATTCGAGACCGGCAAGTGCGGAAATGCACCCGATTTTTCTTCACCGGCGTCAACCGGGGCGCTTGAATCCCGGCCATGTCGGTCGAGGGCAACACCAAGACTTTCAGCCAAGCACGTGGCGATCGCAGAACTCTGTTCAAGCTGATCGCAATCGGCGGGGCGACCCTGGTCGGGTTCGTTGCGATAGTTGCTCTCTTGATCAAGCAGGAGCGGTTGGTGATATCGACCGGGCCTTTCTCCGTTCGCTGGCAGACGCCGCCACGTTACGTTGTCGAGGTAGGCGCTGAGGATACGGGCCATCGTTACCTGTTTGATGACACGTTGGGATGGAAGAACATCCCCGACTTCACTGCGACGACGATGGGGAAACCCTTGCGGATCAATTCAAAGGGTTTGCGCGATCGCGAGTATCCGTACGAGAAACCGGCGGGCACGCGGCGTATTCTGGTGTTGGGCGATTCCATGACCTGGGGGCTGGGAGTCGGGGATGACGAACTGTTTACCGAGGTGCTGGAAAAACGCCTGGAGACGGAACAGCCACGTTGGGAGGTGATCAATGCCGCGGTTTCCGGTTACGGGACGGATCAGGAGTTTCTCTTTCTGCGGCAGGAAGGATTCAAATACCAACCGGATATCGTGATGGTGCTCTTCTATCTGGTGAACGACCGGGAGGACAATGTTTCCACGATCCGCTACGGATTGGGCAAGCCATGCTTTGCGCGCGGCACCGTGGATGCCTTGGTTCCGCCCCGATACAATCCCGGTCAGCGTCAGCAGGTTGTAAGGGAACTGAACCCAATGCGGATCAGCGTGACCTTGCTCGCTGAAATCGATCGCCTCTGCCGGCAGAACAATGCGCGGATGGTGCTCGTGACCTGCGGCATCTTCGGGCTGCCGCATCAGCACCTTTCCATGTTCAACCGTACGTTTCGCGATGAAATGGAAGGGCGCCTGTCGCAGGTTCTTGGAGATTCCGACTGGGTTTCCTTCGATGCTGACGCCGCGTTGATGGTCAGCGGGGTGACGCCGAAACAGATCTTTGAAGGTAACGTGGATGTGCATTGGAACGCCTTTGGTCACAAGACCGTCGGCGATCTGCTCTACACGCATCTGATGCCGGAACTGCGCAAGGGGAGGTGAGGCTCACCGGCGGGGCTGCGCCGCTAGTGATTCCAGTTCGGGGCGAAGCCGGTCCACGACTGTCCGCCGTTCGTCCTTCGACATGAAGAAGTTGAATCCCTTGTCGCGGAGCTTGATGCCGAGCTGGGTGTCGATTTCGCGTTGCACGAACTGCCGGTTCACGAGGTGGGAGTCGTCCACCATGAAATCCAACAGGTCGGGCAGCCAACGACGAACGTCGGTGGTGGCCATGGCTTCAGCGGCGGCGAGGCGCGTGCCGTTGTGCGCACTGTGCAGCCAGCCCAATCCCACTGGTTGGTCGCGGCGAGGATAGTTGCGGAAGATCTTGCTCTCCGCGAAACGATGTTTCTCGCCATACCAATCGCGCAGATGTCCGATCGTCCAGTCGATGGGCTTGTCGAGGTGACACAGGTTGCACGCGTTGGGCTGGTTTGCCTCGATCATCGCGGAATCGGTCGGATTGAAGATGCGATGGGTGCGAACCATGTATTGCAGGCCCTCGTTGATCTTGGGCATGTGGCAATCCATGCAATGACTGCCCGCCGTGCCCGGGTCGTGGTGTGTATGGTTCTGTAACGATTCCGCGTTTTTGAACTGCTGGTGACAGTCGATGCAACTCTGATCGTCCTGCTGCGGTGTGCGTTTCCACTTCGGGCCGGTCGCTTCGTGTGGGTCATGACAATGAATGCAGGTCAAGGTCGAGGATTCGGGATGGGAACCGCTCTTGCGTTTGTAGCAGAACCCCTGGACGCCATCGGCGAATTCCGTTGAGTTCCAGGTGTGGATGCCGTTGGCATACACCGGTCTTCCCCCAGAATGGCAGCGGCCGCAGATCATGTTCACGTTGCCATCGGAGTTTTTGACAAGGCTGCTGAAATCCTTGTCGTCCGAATGAATGTTCGGATGGACGGGGAAGAACCAAGGGCGGACCGTGGTGTTGGTCTTGGTGCTGTTCGCGACATGCTCCCGGCTGCCGTGGTGGCAGGCTTCACAATTGATTCCCAGTTCGATGCGCTGCCCGTCGTAGGGGAGGTCTTCCATGCGTTTTTCGAACGTCGCGTAGTTGTCCGCTTTGCTCGGAATGTCCGAGTTTACCAACGAGAGGAACTCCGGATGTTCGTCCTCCACGTAGCGCCGTGCCTCAATGGTCACATTGCGCGGAGAATAGAAAGAGAGCCGTTGATTGCCGGAACCGGTGATCATCCAATCTCCGTAGGGCCAGGTCGTGTGGCAGCGCGAACAGCCGACGTCATAGTTTACGACCTTTTCCCCGGCGAAACTGTCGACGGCGGTGTGCTCCGTGTCTGGTTCCCGGAAGATGTGAACGGTTGGCACCCATTGGTTCTCGCTGATCCAGTAGCCGAAGGGCAGGACATGCTCCGTTGCCTTCATGTCAGCGGGTTCCTGCTTGTCGCTTTCGATGAGCCGGCCCACGTAATATTGAAAGAAACGGGACCCGATTGTGCGCGTCACGTGATAGGTCCGCGTCCGATCGGAACGCTCTGTGCGCATGCGATACTCGTCCTTCTCTCGATAAAAGGTTCCGATGCCGCCTTGGTAACGAATGTCGCTGGAGCCGGAGAAGTCACCATTGACCGTTTCTGGTGTCGCCATCGCATTCATCCAACGATGCGAATGTCCGGTCCAGTCCTTGTGCTTGTCTGCATGGCATTCGCGGCAGCTTTCGGCGCCGACGTAGTCCACTCGTCGCACGTTGCTGTTCGTGCCGGTGTTGACCACCGGATGCGCGACGGAGATCTCATCATCGGGTTTCTTGAGATAGGAGACGCGGTTGCTGGGATTGAAGAAATTGCCCCAGATGACCTCGTCTCCATCGGTCGGGGCTGTCACTGATTGGGAGTAAGATTCCGCGAGTGGCTCCGAATCCGATCGCTTCATGAAGATGGCGATCGCAGCGAGTATCCCGATCACGCCGATAATCGGCAGCACCAGGCCGATTCCGCCGTCCGCTTCGGGCTGATTTTCAGTATCGCGATCGGAGTCCATCGAATGAAGGTGCAATTTTGCCGGATCGTTTCCGACGACTCAACAACGTAAGCTGGCTGTTGTGCCCCCGAATTTGCTTCACCGGGGTCGGTCTCCCATATTGAATTCGCCCGTGCCGTCAGACGAAGAGACGAATGAATCCAATCCGCCCGCGAAGGGGCGGCAGGTATATTTCAAGTGGCTGGCGGTGATCGGTTCCACCGTCCTCGGCCTGGCGGTATTGCTGGTCGTGATGGTGAGGCAGGAGCGTCTGGTGATTTCGTGGAGTCCATTCAAGGTGGGCTTCCAGACCCCTCCGAAATACCTGGAGGAGAAGAGCTTCGCCCAGACCGGGCATCGCTACCTGTTCGACGAGTTGTTGGGGTGGCGGAATATTCCCAACTTTCAGGCGACGACTCTCGGCCGACCGCTCAACATCAACTCCAAGGGCTTGCGCGATCGCGACTATCCGCATGAGAAACCCGCCGGCACCTTCCGCATTCTGGTGCTTGGCGATTCCATGACCTGGGGCCTCGGCGTGGCGGATGACGAGATGTTCACCGAAGTGCTGGAACGCAGGTTTGCCGAAGATGGCGCGAAGGTGGAGGTGATCAATACGGGGGTGTCCGGTTGGGGGACGGACCAGCAATACCTCTTTCTGCAACGTGAGGGTCTCAAGTATCAGCCGGACCTGGTGCTCTTGAATTTCTATCTCGTCAACGATCCGACGGACAATGTTTCCACCGTCCGCTATTGGATGGGCAAACCCTGTTTCTTCAACGGCAACCTGGACCAATACGTTCCCGCTCGATACAGCCCCGGCCCGCCACAAGAGAGCGTGCCGGGGCTGCGCGAACTGGATCAGAGCATCATGCTGGTTGCCGGCGTTGAGCATATGTGCCGCGAACGGAACATCCGGTTCATGCTCATGACCTGCGGCGTCTTCGGTCTCCCGGACAAATTCTTCTCGGAATACAACCGCTCGTTTCGTGATTCGATGCAGAGTCGGTTGGAGCAGATTCTCGCCGGCTCAAAC
Source organism: Verrucomicrobiales bacterium (assembly GCA_038154405.1). Lineage (GTDB taxonomy): Bacteria > Verrucomicrobiota > Verrucomicrobiia > Limisphaerales > JAYPXF01. The sequence continues at coordinate 14,147 of JAYPXF010000103.1, forward strand.
TGGCTGTCGTTCGATACCGACGCCGGTCTCGTTGCGAAAGGAGTGACCCCGGAACAAATCTTTGAAGGCAACATCGATGTGCATTGGAACGCGTTTGGTCACAAGACCGTCGGAGGATTGTTGTTCGACTTTCTGAAGCCTCATGTGACTCCGTAGCGGTATTCTACTCTGTTTAGTCGCTGCCATTGGTCCGACGTAGATTCGGATGTCATCCGAATCTTGCCGTGCTTCGATTCACAATCGAAGCCACGCAGTAGTCGCGCGTCGCAAGGATGGACTACGCGAGGTTGGCCGCTTCGTCGGCAATTCCCAGATACAACTCCTTGGTCCGTTCTTCGGTGTCGCGATACTTCTACGTCCATTCGGAGATGACGGAGAGGGAATGAAAGGGAGCTTCGAAGTCGGCGGGGCCCCACCAGCCGAGTTGATTGAGGTGGTCGGCGGGAAAGGGGAATTCGTGTTGGCGGACGATCTTGTCCTGTTCGCCTTCAAGGACGGGTTTCCATTGTTGGGATGCGATCGAGACAAGGCCGTCACTTGGGCCTTCCCGTTCGGTGACGATATCTGCG
>JAYPXF010000103.1:14778-21764 GCA_038154405.1 Verrucomicrobiales bacterium
AACCGCCCGAAGATCTCGTCGCTGCAGCTCGACCACGTCTTCTAGATGACGTCGTTTTCCGCCTCCCCCGAATCATGTTCCTCTTTGAACTGACGGCATGCAGCGGTGGTGAGATCATGCACGCCTTCCATGGTGAGGATTTCCTTCAGTGTGCTGACCCATTTGCCGAATCCGATTTCGAGGAGATAGTCGGCAACCGGGCTGCCCCAGTGCGGGGTGCCGATGGTGGTGAGGCTGTGCACGGCTGAGGTCATGGTTGCGTGGTCGACGATCATGTGGCGTGCGTCGAGTCCTCCCATGCTGTGGGAGATCAGGTGAACCTTTTCGGAATCCGTTTCGGTCAGAATGTCTTTGATCTGAGCTTTCAGTTCTTCAGCCCGCGTTTTCACGTCGGCGGCAAAACTGACCTGCGTGTGGCGAACGAGATGGCCGTTGTCTTCGAGATGTGAACGGATGCCCTTGAAGTAGTGGCGTGAATCCGGGAGGTCGATGCCGGTCGGTTTCAGGAACCGGGCTATGTGCGCGCGGACGTTGTCGAAGCGCGCAATTCCGCAGGCGAGGACGATGGGGATCTGTTCATTCATTGACCGCGTCGGATTGTCTTGCCGGGGCGGGTTCCAAGGTGTTTGTCATCCACGATTACCGGCATCCCGTTCACGATGACGTGATCGAAACCGGTGGCGTATTGGTGGGGGGCGTCAAAGGTGGCCGGATCCCGGATCTTCTTCGGATCAAATATCACGAGATCGCCCCACGCGCCCTAGCGTATTGTTCCCCGGTCTTTCAGTTGAAACACCTTTGCGGGCAGCGATGTCATGCGGCGGATGGCTTCTTCGAGATTGATCGTCTTCAGTTCGCGCACGTAGCGGGAAATCACCCGGGCGGCATTGCCGTAGCCGCGGGGGTGGGGGACTCCTGACTTATACGTTCGCACACTGCTGTCGGATGCGAACATGGTGTGGGGATTCGCCATGAAGTTTTGCAGATCGTCCTCAATCATCTTGTGATACACGCCACTTGCTCCTCCGCTGGCGTGGATCTCGAAGACGAGCTCAATTTGCTTGTCGAGCGAGCCGTCTCCGTAGCGCTTCTTCGCGGCTGCGGGAAGTCGCAGGCCGTTGAGGCTCTTGTCTCTTCGCCATGATGCGATCACCGCATAGCTGTAGTCCGGTTCGTTCCGGCTTTTCAGGTTGTTCTTGATGGCGTCGATCATCTCTCGTTTCACTTTCGGATCCGCTAACCGCTTCTTGAAATCATCGCGGCTTCCCGCGCGATACTTCTGTGGGATGATGGAACTGATACCCGTGCTCGAGGCGGTGTAAGTGTATTGATCCTGCGTGATGGAGAGGCCTTCCTTACGAGCCGTGTCCAAGGCGGCGAGGATTTCGGTCGAACGTTTCCAATTCTGCCGGCCCGATGCCTTGATATGGGAAACATGCGCCGGGAGTCCGGCGTCCCGGGAGATGGTGAGCAGTTCGTTGATCGCGTTGAGTATGCTCTTTCCCTCACTGCGCATGTGACTGACGTAGATTCCGTCGTGCTTCGCCGCCGCTTTCGCGAGATCAACGATTTCGCCAGTCTTGGAGAAAGTTCCCGGCAGGTAGATGAGGCCGGTTGAGAGTCCTACGGCGCCGTCCTTCATGGCCTGTTCGACGATCTCGGCCATGTTGGCCAATTCTTTCGTTGTTGGGGGGCGCATGAAGGATCCTTTCATGGCCCTCAATCGGACGGTGTTGTGGCCGATCAAGGTGGCGACGTTTGGGGAGATTTCCGTCTTTTCAAGATCCTTGAAGAAGCCGGCGACGTCGGTCTTCGACGATCCGCAGTTGCCCAACACGAGCGTGGTGACGCCCATGCGCAGAAAATTTGTGGCGCCCGGTTGGTTTCGAATGTTTTCCGCGTGCGTGTGAACGTCGATGAATCCGGGAGCGACCGTCAGCCCGTCGGCATCGACGGTGACCATCCTTTCCGCGGAATCCCCATTTCCCACCAAGACGATACGGCCGTCAAAATTGATTCCGATATCCGCGACATAGGCAGGTCGGCCCGTGCCGTCGATGATTGAACCGCCCCGTATCAACATCCCCAGCTTTTCCCCGGACGCAGGCTGGAGGGTTCCGTGAAACAGGAGCAGAATCAGCAAGAAACGGATCATTCGAGCCATGATACGGGATTTTGAGTAGCGCTTCCAGCGGAGACAAACTTGCACACGGTGCGTCATCTGCTTACTTTTCGGGCAGATGGATTCATCGGCAGTTTCCAGCGCATCCGCGCCAGCCACCGTCCCCGGTCCCGAGGAGAAGCAACTCACGGCAGCTCTCGTGCGACGCAATCCGGCCGAGGTGATGGACTGGGCGCAGAGCCATTGGCAGGTGGTGTTGGGAGCGCTGTCGTTGGTGCCTCTGGTATTGGTCGACTTCTGGCGAGGCTACGGTGGTGCGGTGGCTCCGTTCTACGCGGCCCCGGTTCTGCTATCCCTGTGGTCGGAGAAACCCAAGTATTCCATCATCTTCGCCTATGTCGCCACCTTCTGTGTGGTGCTCGGGTTCATGCAGAATACCGTGGGTCGGGAAACTGAATTTGAAACGGTGCAACGTCTTTGTGGACTGGCGCTCATCTGGTTGGGAGCCTCGTTGTCCCTGCAACGATGGCAACACGGTCGTTCGCTGGAGCGTGGTTATCAGGAGATGGAACAGATTGTCGCCGACCGGACAGACGAGTTGGTGAAATTGAATCGCAATTTGCAGACCGAGATCGAGGATCGGGAGGCGGTGGAGAGAACACTGCGACAATTGTCCGGCCACCTGATGGTCGCACAGGACAAGGAACGTCGGCGGATCGCGCGGGAACTGCATGACAATTCCGGGCAAAGCCTGGCGGCGATCGCGATGAACCTGACGCGGATCGAACATCAGGTGGAGGAGGGACCACAAAAGCTGGTGAATCTTGTTCAGGACACCCAGGCGGTCGCCGAACAGACATCGCGGGAGATCCGGACGCTGTCCTATCTGCTGCACCCGCCCTTATTGGAGGAATCCGGACTGGTTGCCGCGGTGCAATGGTTTGCCAAGGGCTTCACCCAACGCAGTGGTATTGAAACCAAGGTGACGGTGAGTGCCGAGTTTGAACGACTTGAAGACGTCATCGAAATGACCTTGTTCCGCATCGTGCAGGAAAGCCTGACGAATATTTCGCGTCACTCGGAGAGTCCGACGGCGCGCATTTCCATGCAGCATAATCCCGGTGAGGTCGTCCTGCGGATCGAGGATGACGGCAAAGGCATCCCGCGCGAGAAGTGGGATCGGGTGCATGGCAACATCGGCGCCTTGGGGGTCGGTATCGCCGGCATCTGGGAACGCGTGAAACAGATCAAGGGTGAGCTGGAACTTTTGTCGAACAGCAATGGGACGACCCTGATTGTCGTCCTGCCATTAACGGAGATCGAATCATGAGCACATTGAGACTATTGGTTGCAGATGACCACGACGTGGCCCGTGCAGGTGTGAAATCGCTGCTGGAGGACGAGGCCGGATGGGAGATCGTGGGCGAGGCCCGCAACGGTCGCGAGGCGGTCGAGCGAGCGCAGGAACTCAAGCCCGACGTCGCGATCTTGGACGTCACCATGCCGGAGTTGAACGGGCTGGAAGCCGCGCGACAGATTCGCAAGTCGTGTCCGGAGACCGAAGTGCTTGTGCTGACCGTGCATGAGACCGAGGAAATCGCACAGGAGGTTCTGGCTGCCGGGGCCAAGGGCTACATTCTGAAATCAGATGCGGGCAAGGAACTCGTCGCCGCGGTCAACAATGTCAGCAATCATCTGAATTATCTGACCACCAGAGTCGCTCGCATGGTGCCGGACGCCAAACTGAAGGAGGGCATGCAGGCGATTGATTCCGAAGACATCGGTACGCGCCTGACGCCACGCGAAAAGGAGATTGTACAGCTGTTGGCCGAAGGTAAGAGCAACAAGGAAGCCGCCGCGGTCCTGAACATCAGCGTGAAGACGGTGGAAACCCACCGCACGAACATCATGCGCAAACTGCGCTTCCACTCGATCGGGGAACTCGTACGCTACGCCGTGAAGAACAACATTGTGGCTGCGTAGCCACGTCATTTGTCGTCGGGGTTACAGAGAGGAAGTGAGGATTCCACGCCCGAAGGGCTCGACTACGGGCGGTCGTCAACCCTCGATCTGGGATTTGTAGTCGGCGGGAGACTTCAGCTTGTCTGCATCGGCGGCATCGCTCAGCTTGATCTTGAAGAACCAGCCGGTTCCGTAGGGATCGGTGTTCACCAGGGCCGGATCGTTTTCCAGAGCAGAGTTTACCTCGATGACTTCCCCGCCGGCGGGCGCGTAGATGTCGCTGGCGGTCTTGACCGATTCGACCACCGCGCAGGCTTCGCCGGCCGCGAGTTGGCGTCCAGCTTCTGGGAGTTCCACAAAGACGATGTCGGTCAGTTCCTGTTGGGCGTGATCGGAGATTCCAACCTTGCCGACGCCATCTTCAACTCGGAGCCATTCGTGGGACTCGGCAAAACGCAAATCTTGGGGAATCTGTGAGCTCATAATTCGGGCGGGATGTTTGGGTCAGGAAGGCTTTTTGTAAATCGGTTTTCGCACAATCACCGCGGGAAACCGTCGGTTGCGTATCTCGATTTCGATTTCGATGTCCGCCTTGGCGAATTTAGGACTCACGAAGCCGAGTCCGATGCCCGTGTTCAGTGACGGGCTCAATGTGCCACTGGTGGTCTCACCGATCTTCTCGCCATTGGCGTAGATGGCGTAGTGCGGGCGGGGTGGGGCGGACTTTCCGGTCATCTTGAAGGCGATCAGCTTCTTGGACGGGCCTTCCGCCTTCTGCTTGGCCATGGGTTCCTTCCCATTGAAGGACTCTTTGTCCAAGGCGACAAAGAAGCCGATGCCGGCTTCGATCGGAGAAGTGTTCTCATTCAGTTCGTGTCCGTAGAGCGGGTAGCACATCTCTGTGCGCAAGGTGTCACGGGCACCCAGACCGATCGGTTGGAGTCCATGAGCCATTCCAAGGGCCAGGGATGTCTCCCAGAACGGAACGATCACCTCGTTGGCTCCGACGACTTCGAATCCATCCTCACCGGTGTAGCCCGTGCGGGAAACGATCACTTCGTCCGTGCCGAGCAGGAATCTGCCGAGTTCGTTCTTTTCCAGTTCCGACGGCCGATCTGCATGCGTATCGGAAATGGACGGTCCCTGGAACAGCTGATCCAGCAGCGCAGCGGAATTGGGCCCCTGGATGGCGACGGCGCCCATCTGGTCGGAGATGTTCTCAAGCAAAACCTGTTCATTCTTCGGGAACGACTTCAACTGTTGCTCCATCCACGCGACATCTTCTTCGACCCGTGAGGCGTTGATGATCAACAGGTATTCGAGGGCATCGATCCGGTAGGCATAGAGATCATCGACCGCTCCTCCGGCTTCATTGCACATGATCGTGTATTGGCCCTGACCGGGGAACAGCTTATCGATGTCGTTGGTGAGAAGTTGATTCAGGAAGTTCTTGGCGCCGCCTCCCGAGACGCGGACCTCCCCCATGTGGGAGATGTCAAAGATGCCGGCGGCCTCACGAACGCATTTGTGTTCCTGAACGATGCCGGTGTATTGGACGGGCATCTCCCAGCCGCCAAAATCGACGAGGCGTGCTCCGGCTTGTTGGTGGGATGCGAAGAGGGGGGTGCGTTTGAGTGACATGGAATTCGCTGGTCAGCCCCACTTTTCCGTTTTCATCTGCTCCTTCGGGACGCCCATGTCTTCGCGCACCAGCTTTTCAGTGTTCTCCACAAGTGCGTTTGGTCCACAGGCGTAAAAGACGGTGTCATCGAGATTGCCGATTTGCTCGTGCACCCAATCGGCATTGATGCGGCCGCGGCGGCCGGGCCACGGATCGTCGTCGCCCAGTCGCGTGCAGGTGACAAGGAATTTGAAATTCGGATTCGCCTTCTCCAGTTCGCGAAACTCGTGATTGAAGATGATATCCTCCGTCGTACGAACGGAATAGAGAATGGTGATTCTGGTATCCAGACTGCGGCGCGTCGCTTCGCGGACAAAACCACGGAACGGCGTGACTCCGGAACCACCGGCGATACAGAGGAGATGCCTCCCCGGTGGATCGTAAACCGGGAGGAACCGTCCGGTCGGTGGGATGACGAACATGGTCTGGCCCTCTTCGGCCCAATCGACGATGCGAGTGCCCATCTTGCCATCGCGTTTCACCGTCACCTCGAAGCAGCCTTCGTCCAGAGCGCAGGATGACAGGGAATATGCGCGCTTGTACTTCTGCGCGTCGGGCCAATAGACGGTGATGAACTGACCGGTTTTGCAGGGGACATCGTAATCGCTCGGCCACTTGAAGCGCAGTGTCTTCGTGTCCGGCAACTCCATCGTCACCTTTTCAATCTCCATTTCTTCGATTCGCTTTGGCATGATTGAGCGGCGGAACATAGGGGGAAGCGTCTGAGCCCGCAAAGAAAAAGGGCGAAAGTTCGCCGTTTTCTGGCGCAAATTGGGTTCACGGATGGGATTCTCTTCACTTAGGATGCCCGCGAAATGCGATCCGTTGTCTTGAGTCTGTTTGTTTCAGTGGCCGCCGTCATCGCGGATACCGGGATGGCCTTCTTTGAGAAAAGGATCCGGCCCGTGCTGGTGGCGCATTGCCATGAATGTCATTCGGCAGACGCCGTGAAGAAAGGCAAGGTAAAGGGCGGATTGCAGTTGGACAGCCGGGACGGAATCCGGGCGGGAGGCGACACCGGGCCGGCAGTGGTGCCTGGTAACAGTGGCGCAAGCCTCATCCTGTCGGCATTGCGACAGGAGAAGAATCACCAGATGCCGCCCAAGGGAAAACTGCCGGATGCGGTCATTGCGGACTTCCAACGCTGGATTGAAATGGGAGCACCCGTGGTTGGACCCCGCGATTTAGCCCAAAGCAAATGAGACAGTTTCCGTTGGTTTC
>JAYPXF010000104.1:0-16038 GCA_038154405.1 Verrucomicrobiales bacterium
CTGTAAATCTGCTGGCTATGCCTTCACAGGTTCGAATCCTGTTCCCACCACCACTTTCTTTTTTCCGGATTTACCGAGGCTTTCGTCGACGCAACGCGAAGGAAAGTCTGTGTCTGATTCGAAAGCAAAACAGCCCGGGTTCGGTTTTGTGTCCGGTTCTGGTTCTTCAACCTCCCCAAACTGCAAACCCAAGCTCCGCTTCGTCAAGGTCGTCGACGGGCGCAAGCAACCCATCCGCGGCCTCTGGAGACGCGGTGGCGTATTCTACGCCCGGATAGGCATACGCAGGGCAGACGGCACTGTGCGGGATAGTAGGATACCGCTAAAAGGGCGCACCATCGCTACGGCTAAGGAAGAGCTGTCGGCGCTCCGGAAAAAGAACCGCGAGAGTGGCCTCCTGACTCCGCAGGAGTCGCCGCAGCTCGCGACTTATGTTCCGCGCTATCTCAAATATGCCGACCTCTCGAAGCGGCAGCGGACAGCCAAGCTGGAGGCTATGCACTTGAGGCACTGGTCACGGGCGGTCGGATCGCTGAAACTTGACCAGATCGGCAGCCGACACGTGCTCGGATTCCGGACTGAGAAGCTCGCCGATGGATGGTCCAAGCGGAGTTGCAACTTGTCACTAGTCATCCTGCGGAACTTGTTCCGGCACGCGATGGAAGAGGGACTGGTCTCATCCATACCATTCGTAGCGATCAAGTCGATGAAGCACGTGCCGCAGCGGAGGAGGCTCTACACGATTGAGGAGATCGATACTCTCTGCGAGGCCGCCATCCGGTCAGCTAGATTCGGGCAGCAGCTCGCGGACTACGTGCGCCTGATGGCATTCTGTGGGAGTCGGTGCGAAGAGACTCTTCACCTCTGCTGGTCCGACGTCGATTGGGAACAGGAGCAACTGACGGTCGGTAGCGATGGCCAAACCAAGAACCACGAGAGCCGCACGGTGGATTTCAACCCCAGCCTCGCCGCCCACTTACGGTTGCGCTTGATGCTGCTGCCTTGCTTTGGCGGCGTTTGGAGTCCCATAAGCGTTAGTTCAGCCGTTGGCTGTCCAGCACTTCGGCTCCGATCTTGCTTATGGGTACCTAGCCCAGTTCACGGGGCCCAATCAGCCGCTTCTACCTGCCATATTTGAAGTATACCCATGCACAGTTAAATGTTAGGCTCCTTCCGACAATATTTCAGATCGTTTCCATGAAAAAGCAACAGCAAGCCTCTCAGGAGGCACTCTATTACTTCCGCACTTTAACTTTGGTATGCACCTTTGGGCTGTTGGCCGCTGCCTCCCGCGGCTTTGCAGAAAGCCTGCCCCTGAAGGGAATCGAGGAGGACGACGCTGGCGTGGCAGCGTTCAATACCCAGTCTGGCGCCGAGGAGACACAGAAGACCGGACATATCCTGCACTGGTTCTCCGAAATTGGACTTACCCGCCACGCGTATTACTACTTGGCCTCCCAGGATCATGTGACCAATACGACCAGTGCGGTGGCCGGTTTTGGTGACACCAACCGGGCGGTGACAGGATTCGCCAACCTGTCCCAAGCCCTCACCCAGCATGGTCTCGACATTTCCGCCATAGCCCTTCGTCACTCGCTCGCCTCGCTGGGCGGGGACGTTGAAGGGGTTGACTGGAACTACGATTCGGCCACCAAGACGGAGACCCGCGTTTATCAGGGTGGCGACTACCAGCTTGTCCTGAAGGACAGTGGGCAGATTCTTCCGCTGGTGGGCGGTGCCATGCCGACCTTCAAGATGCTCATCAACTATGGTGTGCTTACGGTGCCGGGTGACGACCAGATCTCGGGACTGACCGCACCGGCCTCCCGACCGAACTGGCTGCTTCCGTTTGGTGCCAGCCAGAGGGCCACCGACATCGCCAATGCCATTCTGGATGACATCGATGCCGCGGGTGGTGGATTACGCTTCGTTTTTGACTCGCTGCAGCCCTCCCTCCAGACGGATATTGTTGCCAGCAATAGGGTGATTGGCCTGTATGAAATCCAGCAGGGCTCGCTGGAACTCGTGGCGCTTCCACTGGTTGACTTCGGTGACGCCTCGGTAGACGAGGGCGATGAGGGCTTGGTTGCCGTTGATGTGCCGTTGACCTTGAGCGAGCCGTCGCAATACCCGGTGACGATTCGCTACTACACCTCGGGCAACCAAGCGTATGATCCGGCAGATTACGTCCACACCAACGGGACGATCGTGATTGAACCCGGTGTGACCACCACCAATGTGACGGTTTATGTGAAGGGGGACACCCTCAGGGAGGGTAACGAAAACTTCAGCATCAGCCTGGCCAGTGATGGAGCCGACGGCGCCCGGATCGACTACGCTGTCACTCCGGGAACCGTGACGATTCGCGATGACGACGGTGCTTTCATCGGGCTGCAAGGCATTCCCCACATTGACGGCGGCCTGATCGGCTGGGATTCCAACGGAAGCGGTGCGGAGCCCCAATCGCCGACGGTCGGAAGGACGGAGGAGCCGTCGAAGTTCTATTCGATCGCGACCCCCGACTTCATGCAGATGACCAATTTCAACGGGGATTCCTATCATGGAGGGCTGGCTGGGAACGTGTTTTTTGGCTTTCCGCAGACCACTGCGGAATTGACCTCCCGATCAATTGATGCGAGCCGCATCAAGCTCCGCTTTGGCCCAGCCAACCTCGGTGGCATGCAGGCCGGTAACAACTACGAGATCCAGGGCACCAACCTGCACCGCTATTATCGGGGCGGAGAATTTGCGATTCGGCTGGACGGCGAGGATCTTCTCGTGGGCCAGATGCCGACGCTGACCCTGACCGAGGACACGAATGGGGTGGCGTATCAGAAGACCTGGCACACCGGCCAGACCGAAGCCTTCATCCTGACGAATGCGACTTCGCCGGAAACTTCGGCAGACGGACTTTCTCTGGTCTCGGCGCTGCAACAGGACATCGGGAGCCGCGCGCTCCGCCTGATCATGGAGAATGTCATGGAGAGCAGTGGCATGATGGCTGTCACCAATAACGGCAACGAGATCTCCTTTTTCGAGGTGGCCAATGCACGTCTGGAACTGGTGGCTGGCGTGACCAATCCCGCCGGCCAGGTCGAGATTCATCTGAGCCCGGCTTTCGTCGCGGAAGGGGATTCCGGCAGCACCTTCATGGAATTTCAGGTGAGTCTTTCCGGAGAATCGCAGCAGGAGGTGACGGTCAACTACACCACGGAGCCGTTGGACGATGACGCGGCGACGGAAGGGATCGACTACGTTGCCACCAGCGGCACGTTAACTTTCTCCGCGGCGATCACCAACGTGGCCGTTTCCGTGACGATCCTTGGTGACACGCGGTTTGAGAGCAACGAGGCATTCCGACTGGTCTTTAGCAATCCGAGCAACGGAACTCTGATAGGAGACACGGTTGTCGGTGTGATTTTGAATGACGACATCCCCAGCTTTCCAAGCGAGGAGGACGATTTCGAAACGGATCCGGATCCTCTGCCCGCGATCTGCACGCCGATGGCCGGCATCTACAATACCAACCTGACGGAGATTTGGATGGCGCGGACGGCTTCCGCGACGCCGCTGCTCAGGGTGGCGGCCGTGGCGGTGAGCACGAACGAGGCTTCCACGGTGGAGGCGGTGGTCTACGACACGGGCGGCACCATGATCGGCTCTAACCAAGTGAGCTACACTGTGGCTGAGTTGGTGGCTAACGGGAACTTCTACACCAAGTGGGTCGATATTCCATTCTCCCGTAGCTTGACCGTCGGGGAGCAACTGGCGATCCACGTCCGCAATTTACCTCCCACCCCTTTGAGCCAGACCCACTATCGGTTGGAGGCCCAAGGTGTGCGATGGATGGCCACGCCGAGTCCTTCCTTTGCTGGTTTTGAAGAGGGGGATGTCCGCTGGCGCTTCCGGGTGCTTCCCGGGGAGACCAATCTTTTCATCGATTTCTTCACCAACAACCTGCCGAACTGGGGCACGATCGACTTCCGGGTGCTGGATCCGACTGGCAATGAGGTGTTGACCAACTCGGTGGCGGTGGGCCCGTGGACCGAGATCCAGATCACCAATGCGGTGGAGGGCCTCTGGACCTTGGAAATGTATTCCCATGAGCATTACCGCATCGCCAAGACATCCGGAATGGATACCGCCATCTACGCGGACTGGCGCACAGCTTCCTATGGCCAGATGTTGGCCTTGATCAGCCTCGACGGCGCTCCGGCGTTTGGCACTCCGTTCAACGTGCAATTCGAGAAGGTTGATCTGGCGGGCGGTGCCACCAACTACGTGCCGGTTCACATGGAGGTTACGACCAACGGGACCCTGCTCAGCACAAACATTCCGCACGGGCGCTATCGAATCTCGGTGTCACCTGGTGCCCCTGGTGTTTCTACTCCCGAGGCGCAGGAAGTGCTGATCGGTTGCGGTGACGTCGTCACCAACCACTTTGCCGCCGTTTCCGGAGATGTCTGCGTGACCGCCTTGGTCCAGCGCCTACCCATTATCGGCCTGCAGGGCGCGAACGCCGGTGTGGCTGCCTTTATGCCGCCGGCTCCTCAACTGGAGGGACACCTTCTGCCTTGGCTTCCCCAGATCGTCACCATCACGAATGAGTTTGGAACTTTTCCAAATCAGGACATCGGTCCGCGACGGGCCTACTACAATATCGCTTCGCGGGATCACATCACCAACGACACGTCGGTGGTTTCCGGGTTCGGTAATAATGCTCAACCACTGGTGGGCTTTGCCAACCTCTCCCAAGCGTTGACCCTCCATGGTTTGGATATATCTGCCATCGGACTACGGCATGCGGTTGCGTCCTTGGGTAATGATGTGGAGGGCGAGGACTGGCGTTATGATCCCGCCAGCACCACGGAAACCCGCCGGTATCGCGGCGGTTCCTTTGAACTGGTCTATCGCGGAGCGACGGTCGAGACCTTGGTTGGTGGGGATTTCCCGGACCTGATCTTGACCATCCGCTACAACGACACGAACAACATCTATGACGACGAGATTTCCGGAACGACCGCGGTTGCTATTCCACAGCCTGCTCTTGTCCATGATGCGTCTCAGGTCGCACAAGACCTGGCGACGGCAATCATGGCCGATGCGGCTCTTTACGGCGGCGGTATGCGCCTCGTGTTTGGCTCGCTCCAGCCCAGCCTGCAGGGTGAGCTAAACTACAACGGACGTCGTGCTGGCATCTTCGAGATTCAGGAGGGCTCGATCGAGCTGACGCCGGCTTCTTTCGATTTTTCCTTAACTCCTTTGATCAGCTTGCGCCACGGCAAGATCATCGAGCCCGACGCGGGCCAGACCCAGCAGATGCAGTTTGCGATCAGTCTGTCTCACCCGACCGATCAACCGGTAACCTTTGAGTTCGCGACGCAAGACAATGGTCCTAACATCGACGCCGGGGTGCACTACGACGCTGTGTCCCAAGTGTTTGTGATACCCGCGGGCGACACCTCCTTAACAGTTACCGTACCGGTACATGGAAACGATCAGGAAGGCAAGGCCGTGGATGGTTTCGCTGCTTCCATCGCCAAGATTACCAACGCCCAGCCCGGCGTCTTGTGGGCGCCAGGCTGGATCGTTGACAACGACGGCACTAACCAGAATCCGCAGCCGTTGCTCATCGCCGGGGATGCCGTCGTTCGAGAGGGTCCAGAAGGGGCAATCACGATCCTCCGCATTCCCATTGAGTTGACCGAACCGAGTGCGAACGAAGTGCGGGTGAACTACGTGACCCGGCCCGGCGGACCTACCACTATTCCAGGATTGGATTACATAACTGCGATGGGCCAGTTGGTCTTCCCGGCTGGATCGGTGCTAGAATACGTCGACGTGCAGGTCATTGGCGACTTGCTTGTAGAAACGAACGATTATTTCTACGTCGATTTTTCCGGATCGATCAACGCGAGCCTACACCCGCGCGTGGGCACTGGACGGATCTTGGATGGCGATCCTTGTCAACAATCACAGTTCACACGACTTGAGTTCCGCAACAACGCCAATGTAGGACGTGACGTGAAACTGCAGGGTTTTCGCTTGATGGTGGGTGGTAATTTGAACCATGAGGTGGTCATTGAATACAAGAACAGCCTGGCGGACCAGAATTGGGCCCCCCTGAAGACGAACTTGGTGGGGCAGTCGGACATTGAGTTCATCGACTTGAGTTCCACGAACAGGAATCGCCGGTTTTACCGCTTGATCAAGCGGTAAGACTGTAAAGGCCACCCGAATAGTGCGGTATGGCAGCTCTCAGGGGAGAGATATTATGCCGACATTAAGGAGTGACGGAAATGCGCAAACGACTACTGATAGCCAGGGAGAGCACGTGGGCCATCCGCGGCGATAAATCAAATTTGGGTTGAACCATTTTCTAGCCGGTTTGTTTAACTGGTTCACGCACCCAAGGTCCGGTTGGTTGGTGGTTGGGCCAAAATACGCGGCCCAACCAGTGTGCTCGGCAGTTGGGAGGATGCGGACGGGGCATTCCGCAGCTTTTGGGCTTCAGCGACGGAGCGGCTTCCAAGGGCTGCGAATTGGCTTCTTCCGGGAGTCATAAACGCGGACAAACTAAGGAGTGGACTTATGGTTTTCCCGGAAAACATCTCATTCGCAATGGACCAATTCTCGGGTGCCCAACCATAATTCGGGATGCTCGACTTTGTCCCAAACCTGACTAGATTTCTCGTGGGCAAATCGCGAACAACAGGAGGCAGGCAATGAATCTCATGACAGAGGGTCACCGCGAGGCGAGGGACATACAACGATTTTGAGAATTACCCGATGATCAGTTTCAGTCTCTGTGACGGACTACAAAAGCTGTAAATCCCTCGGGTTTGCCTCCCCAGCGTGCTGCCCGCGCTGCGCTCGACACTGGGCGGTTTCTCTTTGTCGAGTAACCCCGGTTACTGCCGGTCCGTTATATGCGTCGCCCGTTGGAACACATATGTCCGCACGGCTTTGGCGGGGAGGTTTTCGGCGGGATTGACCGCGGCGTTGTTGCGGTGGGTGTCGGTTTGGAAGGCTTTGGCGTGAGGGAATCCGACGGGGGCGGTCACGGCGATGGAGTGGGAGGAGTCGGTGTCGTTGATGGCGATGGCGACCACGGTGTTTCGGTCGGGGGATTGGTAGGCGGAGAGTTGGATGTTCTCGGGGGTGTTGATGGCGATGCGGCGGTAGCCAGGGCGGATGTAATTGCTGTATTGGCGGAAGACGTAGCTTTTCTTGGTTTCCTCGACGAAGGGTTGGAAACCGTTTTGGTTTTTCTCCTCGACGAGGATTAAACCTTCATCGCGATGTTTTTGGCGGGTGTTGGGGTCGGTTATGTTTTCGGGGGCGAGGCTATAGACTAGGCCCCACCAGAGGAAGGCGTTGGCTTCGGCGTCGCATAGGGTGGTGTGGATGTAGCGGGCGGCTTTGATGGCTTTGTCGTGTTCGCTGAGGCCAGGGACCCAGCCGTAGGTATGCCATTTTTCGCCGTTCCATTGGGCGCCGGTGGTTTCAGTCATCCAGAGTTTTTTGTCGGCGAGGTGTTGGCGGCGGAACTGGCCGAGGAGGCGGGTGTTGTCGATTAGAATTTGAAATTCGCCGGGGTTGCCTTCGGTGTAGCTGTCGTAGATGTGATAGGCGGCGATGTCGACGTCGGGGCTGGTGACGGTCTGGTGGAAGCGTTTGATCTCGCTGGCTTCGGGGCCGATGTAGGCGAGGTCGGGGGCGGCGATGGAGAGAATGCCGAGGCCGGCGCGTTTGAGGCGGGGTTTCAACTTCTCGGAGATGAATTTACGGAGGGCGGCAGGTTCCCACATGCAGGTCTGGGTGCCGGGGTGGGACCAGTTGGATTCGTTCTGCACGCCGATGGTGGTGACGTTGATGCCCCAGTCGAGGTAGAGTTTTATTCGGGAGACCATCTCGTCGGCCCACGCGTCGGCGAGGCGGGGTTTCAAAACGTATTGGTGGCTGTCCCCGGCCTCGACGGTGTCGAGCCAGTAGTCCGCTTCGGGATGTTCCGAGGATTTGGGTTGCCAGAAGGTGAGGAGGATTTGCAGCTCGGGGTTGAGCTTCATGGCGCGCTGCAGGATGTCCTTGTTGTGGCCGATGACGCCGCGTTTGTTCACTTCGCCTTGGGCACGGATTATGTTGATGCCGAGTCCCTTGACGGCGGCAGCGAGGGCGCGGTCGTCCGCGGCGGTTCCCCAGAAGGCAATGGAGCCGCCAAAGCCGTCGATGGTCTGGCGAAGATTGGCGGGTATGGGGTGAATGGAAATGGCGTCGCCGTTGGCCGCGGGCTGATGGTTGTTCGTTTCGCGGCGGGGACTGGGGGTAATGGCCTGTTTGATGCGGAGTTCGAGGCGTTCTTCGCCGAGTTTCAGGGCTTCGGCGTGGCGTGGGTCCTTTATGACGTTGGTCTCTTCGCCGGGGTCGGCTTTGAGGTCGGTGAGGACTCGGTATTTGACGTTGCCGTTTTCTTCGCGCCATTCGGTGTAGCGGTAGTTCTTGTAACGGAGGCTGTGGCCGAGAACCTGGTGCGCGGGGTAGCTACTATAGGCGTCGAGGCGGTGACCGGCTTCGGGGTCGCTTAGAAGATGGCGGAAGCTGCGGCCCTGGCAGTGGTCGGGCGTGGGGATGCCGGTAAGGTCGCAGAGGGTCGGGTAAAGGTCGATGAGTTCGACAAGGCGCGGGGTGGATTTGCCGCCCGCGAGGCGCGGGTCGCGGACGATGAGCGGGGTGCGGGTGTCGCATTCGAAGTTGGTGTGTTTCACCCAGCTGCCGTGGTCGCCGAGTTTCCAGCCGTGGTCGCCCCAGAGGACGACGATGGTGTTTTCGGCGAGGCCGGTTTTATCCAGGGCGTCGAGGACACGACCAACGCAGGCGTCGGCGTAGCTGGTGGCGGCGTGGTAGCCGTGGAGAAGTCGCTTGTTCAAGGCGTCCGAGAAGTCGGCGGGTTTCTCACCTTCCATGTCGCTGTATTTGTGCATCTCGTGGGCGATGAGGTTAGCGGCGTGGACGGGGTAGCCGGGCGGGATGCCCTGGTTGGGCGGCATCTTGAATTCATCGCGGTCGTATAGGTCCCAATATTTCTTGGGCGCGACGAAGGGGAGATGGGGTTTGGTGAATCCGACGGCGAGGAAGAAGGGCTTGCCGGGGTCCGCTGCGAATTGGCGGAGGAGTTGGGTAGCTTTGGCGGCGCGCTTGCCATCGGCATAGGTGTCGTCGTGGACGTCGGCGGATTCGGTGAAGGGGCCTTTGGGCGGATCCTGGGCATTGCCGACTTTCTTTTCTTCCAAGGCCCTGGCGCGGATGGCGACGTTTTCGGGATCGGCATAATCTTCGTCGTTGATATCGATCCATTGGCTCCAGTTGTCAGGATCAATGCCGTTGCCACCGGTGCCGTGGTAGATCTTGCCGAGGCCGATGGTGTGGTAGCCCTGCTGGATGAAATGCCGGTTCATGGTCAGCAATTGGGGGTGGCGTTTGCGCCACTTCGAGACGTGGAAGGTTTGTTCCTTGGTCATGGTCGGGTAGAGGCCGCCCATGAGGGAGAGGCGGGAAGCGCCGCAAACGGCCTGTTGGCAATAGGCCTTGTCGAAACGAACTCCGCTGGCAGCGAGGCGATCGATGTTCGGGGTGATCGTCCGGGTGCCGTAGGTGCCGAGTTCGGGGCGGAGATCGTCGATGGCGATGAAGAGGACGTTCGGGCGGTCTTCGACCGCTCTCACCGGGGCAACCGGAGCGGCGGGAACGACGGGGCGAACCGTTACTCCCGAGTGCGGCACGCCGGAATGCGGATTACCGGAATGAGGCTTCGGCAGGTTCGCGACTTTGATCGGCGCGGGCTTGGTGTTGAGAATGAACGGAGAGCCGAGGGCACCGGAGGATCCGCCGACGCGGACGAGGTATTTACCGGCGGGCAGGACGCGGCGGAGTTGCGCGTCGTGGAAGTGCAGGTCGTCGGCATCGAGTTTGATGGTGACCTGCTTTGTTTCACCGGGCTTCAGTGTGACGCGGGCAAAGCCTTTCAATTCCAAACCCGGACGGGCGATGGCGAAGCCTTCACCGGAGACGTAGAGTTGCGCAATCTCCGTGCCGCGACGTTTGCCGGTGTTGGTGAGCTTGAAAGTGACGTCAATGGATTCGCCCGGACGGATCTCCGCGGCGGAGAGTTTGGCGGGACCATATTTGAAGGTGGTATAGCTGAGACCATGGCCGAAGGGATAGACGGCGGCGCTGGAGGAACCGACATAGTTGAAGACCTTGGCGCTGCCATGCTGGCTGTAATGCGCGGGAAGATGACCGACGCTTCGGGGCCAGCTGATGGTGAGCTTGCCGGAGGGATTGGCCTCGCCGAAGAGCAGTTCGGCAGCCGCTGTTCCGGTTTCCTGCCCGGCGTAGTGGGCGGTGAGGATGGCGGAGAATCGGTCGCCGAGTTCATGCAGGGTGACCGGCTTGCTATTGTTCAGGAAGAGGACAACGGGTTTGCCGAGGGCAAGGATTTCCCGCGCGAGCACATTTTGTGATTCGGTGAGGTCGAAGGTTGGCCGGTCGCCGAGGTGATCGGCGCCCCAGGCTTCGCGGCTGAGGAGGACGTTTTCGCCGAGGGCTAGGATGACGAGATCGGATTGTTTGGCGAGGGTGAGGGCTTCCTTGATGAGCGGTTGGTTGTCTTCGACCGTGGCGAATTCAATCTCGTTGACGTAGCGCCAGTTCTCGTAGGAATCGAGGGCATCGTTGTGGGCGATCTTGCAGCCTTGGGCATACCCGACCTGAGCCTGATCGCCGAGGTGATTGCGGAGTCCTGCGAGCAGTGAAACGGTCTTTTGCGGTTTGCCAGAATAGTTGCCAAGGCGGCAGATATCGGCGTTGGGACCGATGACGGCGATGTTTTGATGTTCGCCAGCGGTGAGCGGGAGCAGGCCCTTGTCGTTCTGCAGTAGAACGATGGATTGGCGGGCGGCTTCGCGGGCGAGTTCGGTTGCCTGTTTTGATCCGGTGATGGCCTTGGCCTTGGCAACGTCGAGCTTCGCTGGAGCCTCGAAGAGACCGAGGCGGAGCTTCAGGCTGAGGACGGCACGGACAGCGTTGTCGATGGTGGCGGTGCTGACCTTGCCTTCGCGGAGGAGTTGCGGGAGGTGCTTGAATCCGAAGTTGTTGGGGAGTTCGAGTTGCAGCCCGGCTTGGATGGCCATGCGTCCGGCGTCGGCATCGGAGCTGCCGATCTTCTGATACCTGCGGACGAGGTCGATGCCTTGGTAATCACCGAGGGTAATTCCTTCAAAGCCGATCTGGTTGCGCAGGACTTCGGTGAGTATCCACGGGTTCACGTGACAAGGCAGGCCATCAACTTCGTTGAAGGCGGCCATGACGGCGGTGGGCTTGGTGTTTTGGATGACGTAGCGGAAGGGGGCGACATCGTTGTCGAGCAGATGGCGGTGTCCGTGGATGTAGGGCGAGCGATTGCGGCCACCTTCGGTGCTGGCGTAACCGGCAAAGTGTTTCAGCGTCGCGGCAACGTGACCGGGGGCGATCGTGCCGTCGTCGGTGCCTTGCAGGCCACGGACCATCGCCGCGCCAAGCCGGCCGGCAAGGAAGGGGTCTTCGCCGAGAGTTTCATCAACGCGGCCCCAGCGGAGATCACGGGAGATGTCGACGATTGGAGAGAGAACGTGCGAGATGCCGCGGGAACGGGCTTCGCGGGCGGCCTGCGTGTAGATCTTGACGAGGAGATCGGGGTTCCAGGTGCAGGCCAGGCCGATGGGTGCCGGGAAGGAGTTGGCCTGGGAACGCATGAAGCCGTGCGCGGCCTCGTCGTGGAGGATGGCGGGGATTCCAAGGCGGGTTTGTTTGCGAAAATACTTCTGCACGGCCGCGTACATCTTCGCGTCTTCCTCGATGGTGAGGTTGTGGAGCGGGCCAAGTTCGCCGATGCCGTTGGGGCATTTCTCGGCGTAGAAGTCAGTAGTGAAAACCGTTCCCTCCTCGCGCATCTTGCGTTCGTCGTAGTGCCACCAGCCGGTGATCTGGGCGACCTTTTCCTCAAGCTTCATGCGGCCGAGGAGATCTTCGACGCGTCGTTCAACGCTGAGGGCCGGGTTTTGATAGGGGTGAGTCCAAGTCGGAGGCTCGGCGTATTCGGACGGGAAGCCGATGTGGGCGAAGGGCTTGTCGATGGCGTTGATGAATTGTGGTTCGGCCATCTTTTCGAGCCAACGTTGTTTGATGTAAGGCGCGGTTTCGATGCGGGTTTGGCCCCAGCCGTCCCACATGTCCTGCGCATCCCAATCGGCGTTGATGTAGGAGATGGCGCGAATGACGTCCTTGTTGGCCTCGATGTGGTTGAAGAATTTGACGAACCACTGGTTCCAGACTTCGCGGTGGTCTTCCTGGTCGAAGAAATGTCCGCGGGGCGTGGCTTCAGCGACGAAGACGGGCTTGCCGACTTTGCGGGCGAAGTCGAGGGCGGGCAGCGCGTCGCCGTCCTTTCCCCACCAGGAGTAGCCGACCCAGTCGTAGTATTGCGCCCCGGGGTCATACTCCTCGAACTGTCCCGGCTTCACCGTGGCGGAGGAGGCAAAGACGGTTGCGAAGTTGGCCAGCTTCTCGGCGCGCAAGGCATCCACGATGCGGCGGAAGGACTGCTTGAAATTCTCGGGGTCGTATTTGTTCCAACTGCCATCGAATTCGTAGCCGATGCGGAGGAGGAAGGGATGATCCGGGTGGTCCTTGATGAACTTCACGAACTCCGCGATCAGGTGATCGAAAGATCCATCGGCCACCTTGTCCTCGCAGTTGCCTTCCATCGAGATGGAGATGTGCATGACGCAACGATCGAGCACGGGCGAATCCAAATAGGCCTTCTGATGCATCGGGCCGGAGGCCCATTCGGTCTCAGTTTTCAGACCGGCGACGCCTTTGCCGAAAACGCGTTTGAACCCGTTGGTCCATCCTTCGGAAAAGTAGACGTAATGGGTGATGCCGCCGGGGACATCGACATTATCGACGTATCCGTTCTTGTATTTGGCGGTGCCGCCGACCGAGGCGTTGTCCTGCCCGGCGAAGACGAGGATCTTGCCAGCCTCCGGAGCGAAGCGGCCGGTGACCTGAGCGGATGTGGTGCCGATCGTGAAAAGTGCTGCGAGGGCAGCGGCACAGTGTTGGAATAGTTTCATGGGCGATCCGTCTATTCGAATGAGTTGGCTTCGCCGGTTGATTCAGGCGAAGCCTGATCGAGTTCGGCGCGGATTTCGGCGCACTTGGCCTTGTTGAGTTTGTAGAGGCAAACAATCGGGATCAGGAGAAAGTGACCGATTGCGGGCAGAAGCGTGACGCAAAGCAGTATGCCCTTGAGTGCCTCGGGGCTTTGTTTTTCGGCCGCACCGTCGTAGCCATACTTCGCCAAGACCACGCCAATCAGGAAGCCACCGAGGGCCACGCCCAGCTTTAGGGTGAACAGTGCCCCGGAGAAGACCAGGCCGGTCACGCGACGGCCGGTCTTGAGTTCCCCGTATTCCACCGTGTCAGCCGCCATGGTGAAGAGAATCGGCGCGCCCATCTGTTGGAAGAAGTTGATGATGATGTAGAGCGAGAAAATCGCAATGGTCGCGGTCGGCGGAACGAAGTAGAGGGCAATGGAACAAACCACGATCGCACCATGCACGACGATGTAGGACGGCACCTTGTCTATCTTGCTCGTCAGCGGAGCGGCAAAGGATGCGCCGAACATCTGCGCCACCGTTCCCGCGGTCAGGAACGCCGTGATCATGGCCACCGAACCACCGGCGTACCACTTGATGTAGAAGTAGGCCGTGCCGCCGCGCAGGACGATGGGAACGAGCAGCACGAAGAACAGAATGGCCACGATCAGCCATTGGTCGTTCTTGAGCAGCGTCTTGAAATCCAGGGCGAAGGAGCCCTTGACCGGATTGGCCTGGACGACGCGTTCCTTGGTGAGCTTGAAACATCCGAAGAAGGCGAACACCGCCAGCACTGCAAAGATGCCCATGGCCCAGGGATAACCGGCCTGGTCATTTCCCTTGCCGAACTGCTCCACCAGTTTAGGCACGAACATCGTGATCAGCACACCGGCGGACGTGGCGATGAAGAAGCGGTACGAGTTTGCCGAAACGCGTTCTTGGGAATCCGACGTGATCACACCGCCCAGCGCGCAGTAGGGAATGTTCACGATGGTGTAGAGCACCATCAGCAGGGCGTAGGTGACATAGGCGTAGATGAGCTTGCCCTGGTCACTGAGATCCGGCGTGTAATAGGTGGCGACGAAAATGACCGCGAAGGGAATGGAAAACCACAGGAGGTAAGGACGAAACTTGCCCCAGCGCGTGTTGGTGTTGTCCGCGATGACGCCCATGATCGGGTCCGTCACCGAATCCAACAGCCGTACGAAGAGAAACATCGAGGCCATGGCCGCCGCAGGCAGACCGTAGACGTCGGTGTAAAACGCGGGCAGCAGAATGATGATGGTTTGGAATACGACGTTGGAGCCGAAGTCGCCGAGGCCGTAGCCGATTTTCTCGATGGGTTTGAGGCGTTCGTTGGACATGGATTCAGGTGGATTAATGGTTTCTTAGTTCCAGAAAGTCAAATTCGGCGGGTAGATGAGCGCCGGTCAGGTCCTGGCACGCGAGTGCGACGAAGGTACCGGTGAAACCCCAGTGATCGCCATGGTCGTCGGACAGGATGGAGGCGTCCAGCGTGGGTGAAAGGGTGCTGAAGATCTCACCGTCGCCCGACCACGAGAATCTTAGGTCGGAGTTGTCAAACTCGGCGCGCAAGTAAAGATCGCCTTCGGGAACGGAAATCACGTCGGGGCCAAGTGGGAAAGAGGATTTGCCGTCGTCACAAGAGTGAACCTGCAAACAACGCCCCTTCTCTTCGTCATGCGAAAGGTAGAGATAGTGGAAGAGATGATTGTTGTAGTAGGCCGCGAGCCCGGCCATCTGCAAAAACATCTTCGGTTCAAAACGAACACAGGTGGTCGCCGTGGTCTTCTGCGCCGTGAGCCGACGCGCGAGCATCGCCTGTTCGAAGCACGATTCGAGGGATTCGACGCCGCGCAGCGTCAACTTGCCCGGTTCGCGAACAACGTTCTCGGAAGGAAGACGCGGGGTCGCGTAGTGATTCGAGTCGAATGGCAGTGGGTCGGGCAGATCAGGCCACGGATGCGCGGGCAGGTCCGGCGCGGGAACTTCGATCTTGGGGCTGTTGTCCTCGCCGACCAGATAGAGCCAATCATCATCCCGCCATTCGACTTTCTGGATGGCGGTTTCCCGGCCGAGGTTGCAGCACTTGGTTCCCGGCAAGGGCCGCCCGCAAAGATGCGGCATATACCACTCGCCAGTCTGGGTCTCGACGAGACTGGCGTGACCGGCCTTCTGCAGAACGAGATCAGGTTTGCCGGAAGAGGTCACGACCGGGTTCTTCGGGTGAACTTCATACGGGCCCCAGATGTCATGCGAACGAGCGAGGCTCGCGGCGTGATCATACTCCGTTCCACCTTCGGCCGTGAGGAGGTAGTACCAGCCGTTGCGCCGGTAGATGTGCGGCCCTTCGGTGAGTTGAATGGAACTGCCCTTGAAAACGATCTTTGATTCACCCACGAGCTTCCCGGCAGCCACGTCGTATTCCTGCAGGGCGATGCCGTAGAATGGATGCTTCTCCGGGCGATGATCCCAGACCATGTTCAACCAATACTTCTTCCCATCGTCGTCGTGGAACAACGAGGGATCGAAGCCGGATGAATTGACGAAAGCCGGATCGGACCAAGGACCATCGATGGACGGCGCGGTGGTCAGGTAATTGGGCGTGTCCTTCGTCGCTGCCTCATGCTGATGAACAACGGTGTAGCAAAGATAAAAAAGCCCTTCGTGATGGGTCAGTGCCGGAGCCCAGACACCTCCGGAACTCGGCACACCCCGCATATCCAAGAGCCGCGTTTCCTTTAACGCATGGGTCAAGAGCCGCCAGTTCACCAGATCCCGCGAATGATGGATCTGCACGCCCGGGAACCACTCGAAGGTCGAG